>NZ_JASCOR010000192.1 GCF_029959445.1 Stenotrophomonas sp. PS02298
GGCTTACGCCGCTCCCACAAATGCGGTGCGCTCCCGATTGCAGGAGCGGCGTAAGCCGCGAAGCCGGTATCCCTGGAAAGCGGGAAGTCCGCATACACAAGGGCGACTTTGGCTTCGAGCCCGCTCAACGCGGCAGGTAGCGCTCCCACAGCAGGTTGCGAAAACGATTGCCAGGATCCAGCTGCTGCTTGATGGCGGCAAACTGCGTCGCCTGCGGGTAGGCGCGCTGGAACTGCGCCTGGCTGGCGTGCAGACGGTAGGGCAGGTAGTAGCGACCGCCATGCTCGAGCGCGGCGTCGATCAGGCGGCGGGTCCAGCCGCTGCTGTACTGTTCGGCTGCGTTCCAGCTGCGTTGCTTGTGGTACAGCACGAAGCAGAACACCTCCTCGCTCGCCCAGCGCATCAACGAGGTGTTGTCGGCAGGCGCGTGGCGGATCGAGATGTTCAGTGCATTGACGTCGTGCCTGCGCAGGATTCCGGCCATGGTGCGTGCGAAGGACGCGAATCCGGCAACCGGGATGAAGTATTCCTGCAGCAGGTAGGACGACATGCGGCGGGTGCGTGGTTCCAGCGACGCCGCATCCAGGCTGGCTTCCAGGTTGCGCATCACCACGCGTGGTTCGGTGAGCAGGCTGCGTGTCTGGTAGAGATCGCGCAGCTGGTCGCCACCGGGCAGTTCGGATGCGGCCCAGATCAGGTTCTGGTCCTTGGCGTGGCTGGCGCGGATGGGCATCAGTCGTCTTGCATCGGTCAGTGCGGCGCTGCTGCGGCTCCAGCTGATCGCCAGCGGAGCATTGAAGTCCGGTGGCAGCAGGTCGGCGTTGTGCAGCACTACCCCGGGCCTGCCCAGTACATGGGCGTTGAACCAGTCCGGGTAGTCGGCGAGGGCAAGCTGTTCGACGCTGCGTGCCATTCTTTCGTTGCGCGCGAGGTCCAGCTCGACTTCGGTAATCACGCCAAGGCCGCCGTAGCTGCCAATCACCGCGGCGAACAATGCCGGTTGCAGCTGGCGGGACAACTCCAGCAAGCGACCATCGGCGGTGACCAGTTGCAGGGCGCGCACGCTGCCCGCCAGTGCGCCGCTGCCGACATAGCGGCCGTGGCAATTGACCGATACCGAGCCGCCGATGCTGAAGTTGCTGTAGCTCTGCATCACCTTGACGGCGAGGTCACGCGGATCCAGATGCTCCTGCAGTTGCCGCCAGCGCATGCCAGCCTGCACGCGCACGCTGGGTGTTTCCGGGTCCAGCCACAGCAGGCGATCCATGCGCTGCATGTCCAGCTGCAGCGCATGTTCGGCCCGGGTCTGTCCGCCCATGCTGTAGCGGCCGCCAGCGACGCAGACCGTTCCCGGCCAACGTTGCAGGGCGGCAATGACGCCGGCGCTGCTGGCAGGGCGCACCACGCCGGCAACGGCGGTGCGGTCCAGTTGCGCGACATCGCTGGCCAATGTCTGGCTGGATCGGGGTTTGCATGCGGGCAGCTGGGCCAGCAGGCCTGCGCCAAGCGCTGCCTGCACCAGTCGTCGGCGTTCACCCTCAGGCGGTGGCGTTTTCATTGCGGCGATAACACCAGTGCCAGGGTTCGTAGATGATGCCGTGCGGGTTGTCGCGTGGGTAGCTCATGTGGAAGCCGAAACCTGCGGCGTGCCGCTGCAGCCAGGCGAAGCCTGCGGTGTGCTCGAAGGATTCCTCGGCAGGTGGTTCGCCCGGCGTACTGATGTCCAGTGCGTCACCGCCGTGGTGTTCGCTGTAGCCAGGTGCGGCGTTGACGGTGAGAATCTCGTCCACGCTCAGCCCGCGCGCCAGCTTGCGTTCGAAAATGCCGAGCTGATAGTCATGGCTGCGGTAGCCGGAGATTGCATCCAGCGCGACGCCATCAACAGCCGCTGCCTGCTGCATGCGCTGCCAGCCGCGCGCCGCACCACGGGTGAGCCAGAGTGGCCTGCGGTAGCGATCAAAGCCAGCCAGGTGCAGATGCACGGGTTCGGCGACCAGTGGCAGACCGGTCCGGGCGGCGTAGGCGTCGGCATCCAGATCCAGTTGCTGCAGATGCAGTTGCAGTTGATGCAAGGGCAGGCTGCCGGGCGCGGGGGGAATGCGGGATGGCTGTGTGCGCAAGGCTTCCAGCGCGGTCAGTGCAAAGTCGATGCCGGATTCGTCCGCAAGCCGTGTCACCAGGGGCATCAGGCCGCCGCGCAGTTGCGCCGCCAGGTAGCGCCCATCGCGTTTGCGTCGCAGTACATGCGTTGCCCGCGCCAGCACGCGTGCATCGTCACTGCTGCGCGCGCGCAACAGGCCGCCCGGCCAGATCTCGATGTCGGGTGTGTTCAGCAGAATATGGGGAGCGTTGCGCATGTACGCAGCTTAGGCCTGTGCGCCGCCGTCGGCCAGCCGCCTGAGTTCATCCAGCAGGGCGCGCGGCTGTTCGGGGCTGACCAGCACGCTGTTGCCGTCGCGCAGCGGGATCACCAGTACGCGGCTGTTGTCGGTGATCAGGCAGAAGGCCTTGCCGCCACCCTTCATGTGGAAGTGACCCGCACGGAAGCCGGGGAACTGGAAGCCATTGGATTTCCCGCCCGGCTTGAAATCAGGGTTCTCTGCGAAATTGACGACGCGCGCGCGTTCCAGCCGCATCGAACTCAGCGCCACGCGCCGGGTGTACAAGGTGGCGGCGATGGTCAATTGCTTCGGTTCAACGCGCAGTTCGCGTCGTCGATAGGTCACGGTCAGCGCTGCGCCAACGAGGAACAATATCAACCAGCCGCCCCAGGAGGCGAATGTCGCCTGGAAAGGCGGCTTGCCGGCGAACACCCTGATCAGCGGATCGATGCTGAGCACCAGCAGCATGGGCGCCCATAACCAGAGCAGGAGTGAGCTGGTTGGCTTGGCGACGTTGAATGCCGTTGTCTCGGTTGGCGTGGTGTTGCGATCGCTCATCGCTGCGCCTTGATCCATAGCGCGATGTCGCTGATCAGTGCTGGATCGACGTGGCCCGGGCGCGCGTATTCTTCCAGTGAGCCCTTGCCTTCGCCGGCGATGCCGAGGTGGTTGAGGGCCGGGTAGTGTCGGAAGCGGTAGCGCTCCCCCTGCAGGCCCTTGTTCCACAGCTGCCAGTCGGTGTCGATCACCTGGAAGTCGCGGCCACCCTGCAGCACCAACACTGGCAGCGTGCTGTCGCGTGCGTCGGCGATGGGGTCGACAGCTTCCAGCTGCTGCCAGAACCGACCGGGGACATCCATCAACCGCGCTTCGGGATTGCCGCGCACGTTCGCTATTGCTGCGTCCAGTGCGGTGAGCTGGGCTTGGTCCTCGGCGCTGATCGTGCCGTCCAGGCCAAGCATGTAGCGGTTCTGCTCGGCCAGCAGGTCGAGGATGGGGCGCGCGGGTGCAGCCAGCAGTACCAGTCCAGCCAGCTTGCCATTGGCCGCCTTGGCGATGCGCCCGGCCAGCAATCCTCCCTGGCTGTGGCCCAGCAGATACACGTGGCGAGGGTCGATGTTGGCGTTGCCCGCCAGCGCGCTTACCGCCGCGACCGCATCGTTGGTGGTTTCGTCATCAACGCTGAAGCTGCCTTTGAAATCCTGCGGACGTGCATGACTGCGCTTTTCGTAACGCAGCACGGCAATGCCCTGCGCGGCGAGTCCACGCGCGATGTCCAGGAACGGGCGGTTGGGGCCGATGGTTTCATCGCGGTCCTGCGGACCGGAGCCGTGCACCAGCACGATGGCGGGGAAGGGGCCCTTGCCCTTGGGCAGGGTCAGCGTGCCCGGCAGTGGCGCGCTGGCGCTACCACTGGCCGGTACGCTGAAGTCCTGCTCGATGACGCTGGCATCCGCTGCAGGCGGTGGTGCCGGCGCAGCCGCTGCAGGCTGCACCAGGAAGCCTGCCACCTTGTCATCCTGATCAAGCACGATGCGTGCCTGCAGCCCGCCATTTGCATAGTGCAAAGGAATGACGACGATGCGGAAGCCGTCGGCTTCGCTGGTTACGGCAGAGCCGCGGGGACCGGCTGGGCCCATCTGCGCTGGCAGGGACTCCCACACCGACTTGAGCTTTTCAGCAGGTACCGCTGCTTTCATCTGCGGCGAAAAATCCGCTTCAGCAGCGGCGTATTGGCCAGCATCAAGCCGGTCAAGCAACTGGGTGGCCAAGGCGGCCGGCTCGGCAGCGTGTGCGCTGCTGGCGAGGGAAAGAAGTGCTGCTGTGATCCATCCGCTCAATGCTTTCATCATTGCGCCTTTTTGAAGATCAGGGTCGGGCTGGAGACGGTCGGTGTGGCATGGACCACATTCACCAGCTCCCAGCCAAGCCGGCCTTGCTTGTCCAGTTCCTCCTGCAGCGCTTCGGTCTTGAAGCTGCCCATCAGGGTGGTCTTCAGTCCCACGACCAGATATTTCCACTGCGTGCTCATGGCTCTTCCTTGGGTTCTTGCTCAGGTTTGGGGAGACGCCCGGCCTTGCGCAGGGCGTCGCGGATCACGTACTCGATCTGCGCGTTGAGGCTGCGCAGCTCGTCGTCGGCCCAGCGCTGGGTCGCAGCCAGAACATCAGCGTTGATGCGCAGCGGATAGGCCTTCTTCTCGCTCACCGGCGGGGTGCTCCGTTGTTGCCGCGACGTAGATGCAGCACCAGCGAAATGCCCAGCGCATTGACCGCCACCACCAGCGCGATGATCACGCCGTAGGCGATGTTGCGGTTGTCACCGGCCAGATAGACGCCGGTGGCCGCCACGAACATGCACAGCGCGATCAAGGCCCAGCGCAGGCCCAGCCCGCGTGCATGGGCGGTGCCGGGGCGTCCGCTCCATACGGCGAAGCACAGGGCCGGAACGCCGGTGGCTGCGATGATCAGGGGGGCGAAAACATTCACTGCGATTACCTCACTACGTTGTTCAGTACAGCGAACCGGCATTGACGATCGGCTGGGTGCCGCGGTCCGAGCACAACACGGTCAACAGGTTGCTGACCATGTGTGCCTTGCGCTCTTCGTCGAGGGTGACGACGGCGTTCTTCTGCAGTTCCAGCAGTGCCATCTCGACCATGCCGACGGCACCGGCGACGATCTGCGTGCGTGCGGCGATCACCGCGCTGGCCTGCTGGCGCTGCAGCATGGCCTGGGCGATCTCCGGGGCGTAGGCAAGGTGGCTGATGCGGGCATCAAGTACCTGCACGCCGGCATCGGCCAGGCGCTCGGCCAGCTCATCCTTCAGATGCTGGGAGATCTCGGCGGCGTGGCTGCGCAGGGCAAGCTGGCCCTCGGTGTGCTGGTCATAGGGATAGCTGGTGGCCATCGCACGCAGTGCCGATTCGGACTGGATGTGCACGAAGCTCTCGTAGTCGTCGACGTTGTAGACCGCTTCGGAAGCATCGACTACCTGCCAGACGATGACCGCTGCGATCTCGATCGGCGAGCCGTCCAGTTCATTGACCTTGAGCTTGCCGCTCTCGAAGTTGCGCACGCGCTGGCTGACGGTGCGCTTGCTGAAGAACGGGTTGTTCCAGCGCAGGCCGTTGTCCTTGACCGTACCCACGTACTTGCCGAACAGGCTGATCACGGCCACCTGGTTGGGCTGGACCATGTACAGGCCGCAACTGAGGAAGATGCCAACAACCAGCAGTGCGATGCCGCCAAGCACCAGCATCCCGCCGCCACCGGTGCCGTTCTTGGTGACCACGACCGCACCGACGATGGCAGCGGTGCCGGCCAGCATCATCAGCAAGGTGCCGAGGAGGGTGGGAATACCGGTAATGGAACCGAGGGACTTCTCTTTCATGGCACATCTTCCGTGGTAGTTGGAATGAAAGATATCAAATTGATATCAACATGCAAGCGGTTTTGACAAGGCTCCCCGCAGGGCCGGAAACCCGTAGCCCGGGTAAGCGGCAGCGCACCCGGGGAGTAAGCTGGCCCGCAATCGCCACGGTAGTTCCGCTCACTCCCCGGGCGCGCTGGCGCTTGCCCGGGCCAGCAGCCCCCGCGGCGCGCCGGCTTGCCTAGAATAGGCACCCTCTTTTGTGCCTTCCGGACCTGCCTGATGATCACCCTCGGTACCCCGTTGTCCCCATCCGCTACCCGCGTCCTGTTGCTTGGTTCGGGCGAACTGGGCAAGGAAGTGGCCATCGAGCTGCAGCGTTTCGGGGTGGAAGTGATTGCCGCGGACCGCTACGCCAATGCCCCTGCCATGCAGGTTGCGCATCGCAGCCATGTGCTGGACATGCTCGACCCGGCCGCACTGAAGGCCTTGATCGCGCAGGAGCAGCCACATCTGGTGGTGCCCGAGATCGAGGCCATCCACACCGAAACCCTGGTGCAGCTGGAAGCCGAGCAGGGCCTGCGGGTGATCCCGACCGCGCGTGCCGCGCGCCTGACCATGGACCGCGAAGGCATCCGCCGCCTGGCCGCGGAAACCCTGGGCCTGCCGACCTCGCCCTACCGCTTCGTCGATACCGAAGCCGAGTACCGCGAGGCCGTCGCCGCGATCGGCTTGCCGTGCGTGGTCAAGCCGGTGATGTCGTCCTCGGGCAAGGGCCAGAGCACGCTGCGCAGCGAGGCCGACATCGGCCCGGCCTGGGAATACGCGCAGACCGGCGGCCGCGCCGGTGCCGGCCGCTGCATCGTCGAAGGCTTCATCGACTTCGATTACGAGATCACTCTGCTGACCGTGCGCCATGCCGGAGGTACTGCGTTCTGCGATCCGGTCGGCCATCTGCAGAGGGACGGCGATTACCGCGAAAGCTGGCAGCCGCAGGCGATGTCGGCCAAGGCGCTGGAAGGTGCGCAGCAGATTGCCCGTGCCATCACCGATGACCTTGGTGGTTGGGGCCTGTTCGGTGTCGAGTTGTTCGTGAAGGGCGATGCGGTGTGGTTCAGCGAAGTCTCGCCGCGCCCGCACGACACCGGCCTGGTCACCCTGGTATCGCAGGAGCTGAGCGAGTTCGCGCTGCATGCGCGGGCGATTCTGGGCCTGCCGATCCCGACCATCCGCCATAACGGCGCATCGGCATCATGTGCGATGTTGGCGCAGGGCAATGGCGTACCGTTCTACAGCAACGTGGCCGAAGCACTGATCCATCCGGATTCGGCACTACGCCTGTTCGGCAAGCCGATGGTGCAGGGCCAACGCCGCGTCGGCGTGACCCTGGCGCGCGCCGCCGATGTGGATCAGGCACGCGCGATCGCACGTGATGCTGCAGCGGCAATTGGAATCGAGCTGCGCTGAGATTTGCTCCCTCCCTTTGCCGAAGGCAAGGGGAGGGTTGGGGAGGGGTAAAGCTTCGCTGCTGTGATGCATCCCCCGCACCAGCAGTCGCCCGCGCGCTTGTGGGAGCGGCGTAAGCCGCGAAGCTGACAATGCTGCAGCAGCGGAATGCATCGTCATCTGATGGTGTACAAGCTTCGCGGCGTTCGCCGCGCCGTCAAAATACAGACACAAAAAAAACGCCCGCGTATCCGGCGGTTTTTTTT
>NZ_JASCOR010000193.1 GCF_029959445.1 Stenotrophomonas sp. PS02298
GGGCACCGAAAGGTGCCCGCGTCCCTTCCGGCAGTCATCGAACTGACATATGGGACGGTAATACTTCGATCATTCTAGATAAATGGTTGCGATGATATGCGTACGCTGAATGTTCTGTTCCTCTGCACAGGCAACTCGGCGCGCAGCATTCTTGCCGAGGCCCTAGCCAACCATTTAGGGCGCGAACGTATCCAGGCTTACAGTGCTGGCAGTCATCCCAAGGACGCAGTTCATCCAGTGGCCCTGCAGGCGCTCTCGGAGATTGGCTTCGACACTGCCGGGCTGTCGAGCAAGTCGTGGGAAGCATTCGCAGGTCCGGGAGCACCACAGATGGATCTCATCGTGACCGTGTGCGATCGCGCTGCGGGCGAGGCATGTCCAGTGTGGCCAGGTCAGCCGGCCACCGCCCACTGGGGTATCCCCGACCCAGCTGCAGTGCAGGGCAGCGCGGAGCAGGTCCACAGGGCGTTCCTGAGCACGCTTCACCAGCTCCAGCACCGTGTGGGACTGCTGTTGGCGCTCAAGCCTGAAGCGCTGGACCGCATGACCCTGCAATCGCAGGTGCGGGCGCTGGACAATGGCGCCGAGGCTCAGGGGCCAGATGGCGGCTGAGAAACGGCCCCAACGTAGTCGCTGATCTGCCTTACTGCCTCGCGCGCGTAACGGGTCACTCCGATCAGCGTGGCCGACGCTGCCCCATTCCAGTCACCATACCCAAGCAGCCAGACCGATGGCGCTGCGACCGAACGGACCTGGGTGTCATCCACGTCGATACGACCCTGGGCGTTGACCAGGCCCAGTCCTTCCAGGTGGGACAAGGCCGGCCGGAAGCCGGTGCACCAGATCACCGCGTCGAAGTTGCGTTCGCTGCCATCTGCCCACTGCATGCCGGTGGTGGTGAAACGGACAGGTGGCGTCATGGAGACCAGTACACCGCGGCGCCGTGCGTCCACCACCGGCGGCACCATGACGATGTCGCCTAAACCACCCTGCGGAAGATCCGGTCCGCGTCCTTCCTGCTGAGCCCTCCACTTCTCGGTTGCGCGTGCGAACAGAACGCGCCCGTCGACATCGTCGGCCAGGAAGGCTGGCTTGCCCTGGGTGATCCAGGTGGTGTCGGCCACCTTTGATACCTCGGCCAGAATCTGTGCCCCTGAGTTGCCGCTGCCGATGATCGCCACGCGCATTCCGGCAAAGGATCCAGGATGGCTGTAGTGGGCCGAGTGCAGCTGCACGCCGCCGAATGCGTCCATACCTTCATAGTCGGGCGTGTAGGGATGCCGCCAGGTACCTGTGGCGCTTATCACTGCACGCGTATGCCACTGTCGGCCGTCATCTGCTTCCACCAGCAGCCGGGTTCCCGAACGACTGACGCGTTCCACCTGCACGGGACGGATGACGGGCAGCGCATATTTATGCTCGTAGCGCGCGAGGTAGTCGAGCACTTCCGCCTGCGACGGGTACGGTTCCCGGGTGGGAGGCATCGGCCAACCGGGAATCGAGCTCCAGCCCGCTGGCGAGAACAGATGCAAGGATTTCCACGCATGCTGCCACGCCCCACCAGGTGACGTTTCAGCATCAAGAATCACATAGGACAGCCCGCTGCGACGCAGGAAGTAGCCGGCCGAAAGACCCGCCTGGCCACCTCCGATCACCACCACATCGACGTTGTCCATCTGGACTTCCTCCCACCGCTGCACTCAGGCGGCGTTCTTGTGCTGCTGTTGATCGGAGATCTTGAGTGCATCCAGATAGCGCTCCGCGTCCAGTGCGGCCATGCAGCCGAAGCCGGCCGAGGTGATCGCCTGGCGATAGTGCTGGTCGGCCACGTCGCCGGCGGCGAACACGCCTTCCACCGAGGTCTGGGTGGCGTTGCCGCCCAGGCCCGAACGGATTTCCAGGTAACCGTTGTTCATGGCCAACTGGCCGTCGAACAGCTGGGTGTTCGGGTGGTGGCCGATGGCCACGAAGAAGCCGTGGGCATCGATGTCGCGGGTGCTGCCGTCCAGGGTCGACTTCACGCGCACGCCGGTCACGCCCGCCTCGTTGCCCAGCACTTCCTCCACCTGGTGGTGCCAGACGGTTTCGATCTTGCCGGCTTCAACCTTGGCGAACAGCTTGTCCTGCATGATCTTTTCCGCCTTCAGGGTGTCGCGGCGGTGGACCAGATAGACCTTGCGGGCGATGTTGGACAGGTACAGCGCTTCTTCCACGGCAGTGTTGCCGCCGCCGACCACGACCACGTCCTGGTCACGGTAGAAGAAGCCGTCGCAGGTGGCGCAGGCGGAGACGCCGCGGCCCTTGAATTCGTCTTCGGTGGGAATGCCCAGGTACTTGGCGGTGGCGCCGGTGGCGATGATCAGCGCGTCGCAGGTGTATTCGGCGCTGTCGCCGATCAGCTTGAACGGACGCTGCTGCAGGTCGGCGGCATGGATGTGGTCGAAGATGACTTCCGTCTCGAAGCGCTCGGCGTGCGCCTGCATGCGCGCCATCAGATCCGGGCCCATCAAGCCATGGGCGTCGCCCGGCCAGTTGTCCACTTCGGTGGTGGTCATCAGCTGGCCACCCTGCTGCAGGCCGGTGATGACGACCGGCTTCAGGTTGGCGCGGGCAGCGTAGACGGCAGCGGTCCAACCGGCCGGGCCGGAACCGAGGATCAGCAATGGAATGTGTCGGGTGGTGCTCATGGCTCAGCGGCTCCGTGCATCGGCAGGAAAGTAGCGCTTGCCCAGCCGCAGGGCGACATGGACCAGCAGGATCAGTACTGGCACTTCCACCAGCGGGCCGATGACGGCGGCGAAGGCGACCGGCGAGGCCAGGCCGAAGGCCGCGATGGCTACCGCAATGGCCAGTTCGAAGTTGTTGCCGGCCGCGGTGAACGCGATCGCAGTAGTGCGTGGATAGTCCTTGGCGATCAGCTTGCCCATGAAGAAGCTGATGACGAACTGGATGATGAAGTACAGCGTCAGCGGGATCGCGATGCGTACCGCGTCCATCGGAATGCGCAGCACGTCACCGCCTTTCAGGCTGAACATCGCCACGATGGTGAACAGCAGTGCGGCGAGCGTTATCGGGCTGATGGCAGGCAGGAACTTCTCTTCATACCACTGCACGCCCTTGCGCGTCTTCAGCCATCGACTGGTGAGGAAGCCGGCCAAGAATGGGATGCCCAGGTAGATCAGAACCGCCTCGGCGATGGTCCAGACGCTGACATCGATGACGCTGCCCTGTAGCCCGAACACCGGCGGCAACCAGGAAAGGAAGAACCACGCGTAGACGCTGAACAGCGCGATCTGGAAGATCGAGTTGAATGCCACCAGGCCGGCCACGTACTGGCCGTCGCCGCGGGCGAGCTGGTTCCACACCAGCACCATGGCGATGCAGCGCGCCAGGCCGATCAGGATCAGGCCGGTCATGTACTCGGGGTAGTCGCGCAGGAACAGCACCGCCAGCCCGAACATCAGGAACGGGCCCACGATCCAGTTCTGCAGCAGCGAGAGCATCAGCACGCGCTTGTCGGCAAAGACGGTGGGCAGTTCCTCGTACATCACCTTGGCCAGCGGCGGGTACATCATCAGGATCAGGCCAATGGCGATCGGGATGTTGGTCGACCCTACGGAAAGGCTGTTCAACGCGCTGGGCACGCCTTCGAACATCGCGCCCAGGCCGACGCCGAGCGCCATGGCGGCGAAGATCCACAGCGTCAGGTACCGGTCCAGAAACGACAGGCGGGAGGTGTCAGTGGTCATGGGGTTTTCCGGGAAGACGGTCAGTGGATCTGCGCAATCGGATCAAGCTGGGCCTTGAGAGACTCACGGTCATCCCATGCCCCGTCAGGAATCTCCAGGAAGGCCTTCAGGCGGGCCTTGATGATCTGATGCGCCCGGTCGAACGCTTCAGCCTTCTGTGCATCCGAGCCTTCCACACCGGCCGGGTCGAAAAGGCCCCAGTGCACGCGCACGAAATCGCCAAACACAACCGGGCACGCCTCGGCGGCCGCGCTGTCGCACACGGTGACGATCAGATCCATGGCAGCCGCATCCGCTTCGGCAAACTCGTCCCAGGACTTGCTGCGCAGGCCCTCCACCGGGAAGCCCTCGCGCTGCAATTGGGCAATGGCGAACGGATTGACCCGACCGGCTGGCTGGCTGCCTGCACTGAAGGACTGATAGCGGCCTTCGCCCCACTTTTTCAGGGTCGATTCGGCCAACACGCTGCGCGCGGAATTGCCGGTACAAAGGAACAGAACACGACGGGTCATTTTGGCGATCTCTGGGGTAAGGGGTCAGCAGCCTGCGGGGCGTTCACAGGCCTGTTCGTCGGCACAGCAGTTTTCGGTGAGGTAGGCCACCAGCGTGTTCATCGCCACGAACTCGGCCCGGTAGCAGATGGTCCGGCCACGTTGCTCGGCGCTGATCAGTCCCGCAGCCAGCAGTTCCTTCAGGTGGAAGGAGAGCGTGGCGCCAGGCAAAGAGAGGGCTTGGGCAATGTCGCCGGCCAGCTTGCCGGCGCTGCCAGCCTGAACCAGAAGACGGAAGATCGACAGGCGGGTGGCATGACCTAGGGCTGCCAAGGCGTGGGTTGCGTTCTTATGTTCCATGATTCTAAAATAATCGAAGAAAAATGACAGGACAACCCCCCGTGCAGCAGATCCCCAACGTGGTCCCGGGTGCCATGGACATTCCCACGGCCGCCAAGCTCAACGATCCGGCCGCGCAGCCACACCGGCCACGCATCCTGATCCTGTACGGGTCGCTGCGGCCGCAGTCGTTCAGCCGCAAGCTGGCGCTTGAGGCGCAGCGGCTGCTGGAGCAGCTTGGGGCGGAAACCCGCCTCTTTGATCCACATGAGCTACCCATGCTTGACTCGGTGCCGGCCACGCACCCCAAGGTGCAGGAGCTGCGCCAGGCCTCGCTGTGGTCGGAAGGACACGTTTGGGTCAGCCCGGAACGCCACGGCACCCTTACGGCGGTATTCAAGAACCAGATCGACTGGCTGCCGCTCGAAGAGGGCAGCGTTCGACCCACCCAGGGCCGTACGCTGGCAGTGATGCAGGTCTGCGGCGGTTCCCAGTCGTTCAACGTGGTCAACGCGCTGCGCGTGCTCGGCCGGTGGATGCGGATGGTCACAATTCCGAACCAATCCTCGGTGGCCAAGGCCTGGCAGGAGTTCGATGACGACGGTCGAATGAAGCCTTCGGCGTACTACGATCGCGTGGTGGACGTGATGGAGGAACTGGTCAAGTTCACCCTGCTGGTGCGCGGGCGTAGTGACTACCTGGTGGACCGCTACAGCGAGCGCAAGGGGGCCGTCGAGGCGGCAGCGCTGGCCGCTGCCGCAGGCGTGGTGGAGACCGTTTTGAACCAAGAGGAAAGTGCGTGAACGCTGTCATCTATCACAACCCAAAGTGCGGCACCTCCCGCAATACCTTGGCGCTGATCCGCTTTGCCGGGATCGAGCCGGAAGTGATCGACTACCTGACCCACCCGCCCAGCCGTGCGCGCCTGGTCGAGCTTATTACGGCGGCGGGGTTGAGCGTGCGCGATGCCATCCGGCAGAAGGGAACGCCGTATGACGAACTCGGGCTAGGCAACGCAGCACTGAGCGAGGACGCGCTGCTGGATGCGATGCTGGCGCACCCGATACTCATCAATCGTCCTCTGGTACAAACCGATAGGGGTACTCGTCTGTGCCGGCCTTCGGAAGTGGTGCTGGAGATCCTGCCGCCGCTGCCCGGACCGTTCCGAAAGGAAGATGGAGAGTGGGTGACCGGGCACGCCGGAAGCTCGACGCCGTGATCCCATTGCCAGGCTGGGCTTGCCGCCGCTGAGAACCACAGGAGGTCATGCCCCATGTCGGCGCTGGATCCCACGACAAGCGACAGCGCATGGCGCGTCTTCCTGGTGTTTGTGCGACTGGGACTGACTTCGTTTGGCGGCCCGATTGCCCACCTGAGCTATTTCCGCAACGAGTTCGTCGAGCGTCGCCGTTGGCTGACGGACCGTAGCTATTCCGATCTGGTTGCCCTGTGCCAACTACTTCCGGGCCCGGCCAGCAGCCAGGTTGGAATGGCGCTGGGCTTGCGTCGCGCCGGCTGGCCTGGCCTGCTGGCCGCCTGGGCAGGCTTTACGCTGCCATCGGCCGTGCTGATGATCCTGTTCGCCTTGGGCGTTACCGAGTACCAGGGCATCGTTGAAAGCGGCTGGCTGCATGGTCTGAAGATCGTGGCAGTTGCCGTGGTGGCCCAAGCAGTATGGGGAATGGCCCGGTCCCTTTGCCCGGACCGTCTGCGGGCAGCGATGGCGTTTTTTGCCGCTGTGTTGACTTTGTCCATACCCACGGTCGTCGGGCAGATCGTGGTGATCATCCTCAGCGGATTGATCGGTCGCTGGATGCTGAAGATCGAACCGGCCTCCGGCCAATCAGACGGCGGCTATTCCGTCTCGCGAAGAACCGGCACGGTGGCACTGGTGCTACTGGTGCTGCCGCTTGTTCTGCTGCCCTTGTGGGCGGTAGCCAGCGGCTCCCCCTTGGCCGTGCTGTTGGAGGGTGTGTACCGCGCTGGCGCCCTGGTCTTCGGCGGCGGCCATGTCGTGCTGCCGTTGCTGCAGACCGCAGTCGTCCAGAGCGGCACCGTGAGCACGGTGGATCTGCTCGCCGGGTACGGTGCGGCGCAGGCGGTGCCGGGCCCTCTCTTCTCCTTTGCGGCATACCTGGGGGCTATGGCCGAGGGGCCGCTGGGTGGCTGGGCAGGAGGCCTTGCGCTGTTGGTGGTCATTTTCCTGCCAGCCGTTCTCGTGCTCGTAGGGGTGCTGCCGTTCTGGGAGTCCCTGCGCCCCCGCAAGGATCTCCAAGCTTCGATTGCAGGCGTCAATGCCGGGGTGGTCGGCATCCTGTTGGCGGCGTTGTATGACCCGGTGTGGACGAGCGCGATCCATGACCGATGGGATGTCGCGATGGCGTTGGTTGCGTTTGGGCTACTGGTCGTTGCGCGTGCTCCGCCGGTCCTGGTCGTGTTGCTGGCTGCCGTGGCGGGTTGGGCGATGACGGGATAGCGCCGCCAGGACGGTCAGGAGCGTTTCGGCAGCGCAACCTGATGTCCGCTTCTGGCCGAGGCTGTGTGAAAACCCCGCCTCCGCTGGCATGATCTGAGCACCGGTCGATGGGTGCTCTGCATGAAGCGATTCGTGGATGGCGTTGATCGTTCCCAAGGACTTCTTCTCCCTGATCGGCTT
>NZ_JASCOR010000194.1 GCF_029959445.1 Stenotrophomonas sp. PS02298
GGCGGCAGCCGCGAAGCTGCTGTCGTTTCAGAGCATCAGCTTCGCGGCTTACGCCGCTCCCACAAATCTGCGGATTACTTCTTCTTGCGGCGGCGCCACCACAGGCGCAGCAACCATGCCAGGAAGCCACCGACCAGAATCAACGGCAGCAGGCCTGCGGCAATGCGGATCACATAAGCCACGCTGGTGGTGAAGATCTCGCCGAAGTCGCCGAACGCCCGGCCAATCTCGCTGCGGTTGCGCTGGCTGTTGGTCGATTCGATGTTGATCGTCACCAGCTGGGTATCGATGCGACGGTGCTGTTGCGCCGAATCACGGTTGGCCTGCTGCAGGCCGGCTTCGATCTCAGACAGCCGCGCCGAAATCGTCAGCAGGTCCGCCACCGCAAGATCCTTGCGCTGTTGATACTCGAGCAGGCGTTCATGCTCGGCCTTCAGGCGATCCTGCATCAGCTGGGTATCGGCGACCTGCTGGGCCAGATCCTCGGCCTCGGTGTTGCGGGTGGTCACCTCGCCCTTGTCGCTGGCCAACGCGATCAGCGGCTCCACGCCCTTGGGCGCGACCCGCACCTTGATTGAGCCGCGGGGCGTATCGCCGCCCTGCTGGGACACGTTGAGCACCGCGCAGTCACCAAACTTCGTGCTCTGGCAGGCATCGGATACAGCCTTCACCCGCGGCGCGATGTCCTTGCCCGGCAACTGCAGTTGCACGGTGTGCTCATAGGCCAGGAATGCGCCCTCTGGCGATTGCACCGCATCGGCTGCCACCGCCGCGCTCTCGGCCGACATCTCATGTTTGGCACAGCCAGCCAGCGCCAGCAGCGCGCCCATCGCCAACACCAAGGTCCTTCCGTGCAGTTGCTTCATGCGTCCATGTTCCAGGTGATTTCGTGGCGGCAGCATAACGACTTGGCTGAATACGAAGGCTAAAAATTTGTGCAGAACGACGTAGCCCGGGTAAGCACAGCGCACCCGGGGTCCTGTTTCAACGGGCTCAGCACATCCCCGGGTGCGCTGCGCTTACCCGGGCTACATGATTGCCGCCCATGCAAACCGCCCGTTTCGGCAAGCTGACACCAACCAACGGCAGGTGCAGCAGCGGCCCAGTCCACCTATGCTCGCGGATTCCCTCAGTAACAGGATCACCGATGCGCAAGCACCTGCTCGCCGCCGCCCTGCTCGCCAGCCTCGCCGGCTGCCAGAGCGGTGACGCCCCGAACGCGCCGTCCACCTCCACCGAGCAGGCCGGCCAGTCCCAGGCCGACGCTCAGTTCGCCGAGCTGTCGAAGAAGGCTTTGGACACCTGGATGCAGCTGTCCCCGGTCAGTGCCACCCAGATCGGCGATCACCGTTACGACAGCCAGCTCGACGACCTCAGCGCGGCCGGCCAGCAGAAGAGCCTGGAGGCCAGCAAGGCCCTGCTCGCCGAGCTGAACAAGCTCGACGTCAGCAAGCTCGGCCGCGAGAACCAGGTGGACGCTGCGATCCTGCGCAACCAGCTGCAGTCGGACATCTGGTCCAACGAAACCATGCAGTCGTGGAAGTGGGACCCGCAGGTCTATAACGGCCTGGCCGGCAGCGCCATCTACGGCCTGATGGCGCGCGAATTCGCGCCGCTGCCGGAGCGCCTGAAGTCGGCCACCGCGCGCATCGAACTGATCCCGCAGATCTTCGCCGCCGCCCGTGCCAACCTGGATCCGGCGCGCGTGCCGAAGATCCACGCCGAAACCGTGGCCAAGCAGAACCGCGGCATCCTCAGCCTGGTTGAAACCTTCATCGTGCCCAACATCGGCCAGCTCGAAGCCGCCGACCAGGAACGCCTGAAGGCCGCCATCGCCACGCTGACCAGCGCTGTCGAAGAACAGCAGACCTGGCTCGACAAGACCTTGGTGCCGAATGCCAAGGGCGAGTTCCGCATCGGTGCGGAGAAGTACGACCAGAAGCTGAAGTTCTCGCTCAACTCCTCGCTGTCGCGCACCGAGATCGGTGAGCGTGCCCGCGCCGAGCTGACCCGCGTCCGCAAGGACATGTACGGCATCGCCCAGGTGGTGTTGAAGGACAAGCCGGGCGCACCGGAAATGCCGGCCAACCCGACCGACGACCAGCAGCAGAAGGCGATCGAGGCCGCACTGGAACTGGCCTATGCCGACAAGCCGGCCCGCGACAAGGTCGTGGACGATGCCAAGGCTGCGCTGGACCAGTCCACCGAGTTCGTGCGCAAGCATGACCTGATGACCCTGCCCGACGCACCGGTCGACATCATCCTGATGCCGGAATTCCAACGCGGCGTGGCCGTGGCCTATTGCGACTCGCCGGGCCCATTGGACAAGAACCTGAAGACCTTCTATGCGGTCTCGCCGATTCCGGATGACTGGAACGACAAGCAGGTCGATTCCTTCCTGCGCGAATACAACAGCCGCATGATCCACCTGCTGTCCATCCACGAAGGCACGCCGGGCCATTACCTGGAAGGCTGGCACTCGGGCAAGTTCCCGTCGACGCTGCGCGCCGTGCTGCGCTCTGGCCTGTTCGCCGAAGGCTGGGCGGTCTACACCGAGCGCATGATGCAGGAACAGGGCTACCTGGATAACGACCCGCTGTTCCACCTGGTGCAGCTGAAGTTCTACCTGCGCACCATTGCCAATGCCATCCTCGACCAGGGTGTGCACGTGGACAACTGGAGCCGCGAGCAGGCCATGCACCTGATGACCCACGACGCGTTCCAGCAGGAAAGCGAAGCCTCCGGCAAGTGGGTGCGCGCACAGCTCACCTCGGCCCAGCTGCCGACCTACTTCGTCGGTGCACAGGAGCACTTCGATACCCGCAAGGCAGTGCAGGAAAAGCAGGGTGCCAACTTCAACCTGAAGGCCTACCACGACCAGATGTTGTCCTACGGCGCACCGCCGGTGCGTTTCGCACGCCAGCTGATGCTGGAACAGCCGATCGAATAAGTCCGGCTGGTTTGTCTACTGAAAAGCCCGGGCAATGCCCGGGCTTTTTTTTTGCCCCTGTAGTGCCGAGCCATGCTCGGCTGAAGCGTTACCGGTGAAGCTCCATGCCGAGCCACGCTCGGCTGAAGCATTACCGGCGAAGCCCCCTGCCGAGCATGGCTCGGCACTACAGGTGCTCATCTTGCAGGCGCGCGTCCGCATTGCCCACGCGTCCAACCGGCATGCATTCCGGCCTATTGCCCCGAGCCGCGCCCCACCTACAATTCCGCCTGCGCTGCAAAACAATTCACCATCACGGGGGACGGCTTCTACATGGAAACAAATGCAATCCTGGCCTGGACGCTGGTATCGGAATGCCCGATTCCGCAGGACGTGAACGACATCCTCGTGCACGGCGAGACCGCCGTGGCGGCTTACAAAACCTTCCGTGATTCAGCAGTATTCACCAACAAACGCTTGATCGTGCGCGACGCACAAGGCATCACCGGCAAGAAAGTGGAAATCTATTCGCTGCCGTACTCCTCGATCTACATGTGGTCTTCGGAGAACGGCCACGGCCTGTTCAATTTCAACTCCGAAATCGAGCTCTGGACCAAGGCCGGTCACATCAAAGTCAACCTCAACAAGGGGCTGGATGTTCGCCGTCTGGACAAGTTGATCGCTCAGGCCGTGCTGGGCGGCACTGCGCCGCCAGCCGCTGGCACGGCCCAAGCGGTGCCCGGCAATCCGCCACCATTGCCGTGAACGGACAGAGGGCAGACCATTCCTGCCAGCGGTACCATCGGACCAATGCCGTCCACTGAAAGCGGAACCACCCTGCCCTACGCCGCCACGCTCGATGCGATATCAGGCGTTCCGCACATTCCGGAGTTCCATGACAAACCAACGCACGCACCACCTCCAGCTGGCCCATGCCGTGCTCGACTGGAACCGCCGGCATCTCAATCGCGATTCCGTACTGACCGAAGCACTGATCGGTGAGTGCTTCGCCGAACACTTCATTGTCGAGCCCAATGGTCGTCACTACGAGGCCAATCCTGCCAACTACCTCGAATTCCTCAACGGCATGAAAGCCGGCATGGAAGGCATCGACTACGAGATAGATCATGCGCTTGTGGACGGCACTTCGGTCACGTTCTCGATGCGCGCACGGATCAGCTACGCTGACGGGCGCCGCGAGCTGTTCCGCGCCATGCTGCTGATGCGGTTCAACGGTGCCGGCAAGGTCACCCTCTGGCACGAGGTCTACGTGCCCATCGCGTTGCCCTCCTGAAACGACGACGCACAGCCAACCAGAATGCCGGATGCAACCATGAGCGAACCCAACTACACCATCAACCACGACATCCCTTCCGTGGACACCTACCGGCATCTGCGCCAGGCCAGTGGGCTCAGTGCGAAGACGCTGGAGGCCGCCAGTCGCGGCCTGCCCAATTCGCTGTTCGCCGTGCAGATCACCCATGCCGGCGAAACCGTGGCGATGGGCCGAGTGATCGGTGACGGCGGCACGTTCTACCAAGTGGTCGACATCGCGGTGTTGCCTGCGCATCAGGGCCGCGGTCTTGGCAAGAAGGTGATGACGGAGATCCAGGCGTTCATCGAACGTGAGGTGCCGGCTTCGGCCTACGTCAGTCTGCTGGCGGATGGCGAAGCCTATCGTCTTTACCAACAGTACGGTTTCACCCTGACCGCACCTGCCAGCGTCGGCATGGCGCTCAAGAAAGCATGATGTCCACTACCCGCATCACCGCCCGCACATCAACGGAAAAGGAATGAACATACGGCCGCTCAACCCGAACGATGTGGATGCCGCAAGCAGGCTTTGCATGGCGGCGTTCATGGATTCGGTTGCCTCCACGCTCACTGGCGAAGGCGTCGCGACGTTCCGCAAGCTTGCCGCTGCGGAAGCGTTTGCCTCCCGAATCAGCGAGGACAACCTGATGTGGTTGGCGGAAGTTTCCGGGCAACCCGCCGGCCTCATCGAGCTGAAGCAGGGGCGACATATCGCAATGCTGTTCATCAGTCCCGAGCTGCAGCGCCGCGGCATCGGCCGCCGCCTGCTTGCCGAAGCCATCAAGCACGCCCGCTCGGACATGCTGACCGTGAACGCCTCCCTGCCTTCGGTGCCCGCCTACCTCGGCTACGGATTCCATTGCAGCGGCGAGGTGAGCGAATCGATGGGAATCATCCACCAGCCGATGGAACTATGGCTGGACCGCGTCGCCACAGGCGACTGAGTTTGGCGATCGCGCTACGGGTTCTGGAGATCAGCCTGCATCGCGCTCCCCTCCTCGCTGCAATGACATCAAGCCCTGAGCAACCGCCATGCAGACCATCGATTGGAACGACTTCAGCAAGGTTGAACTACGCGTAGGCCGCGTCATCGCCGCCGAGCCTTTCACTGCAGCCCGCAAACCCGCGTACATCCTGCAGGTGGATTTCGGCGCGGAGATCGGCACCCGCAAATCCAGCGCACAGATCACCGCGCTATACAGCGCCGAACAGCTGGTCGGGCGGCTGGTGGTGGCAGTGCTCAACTTCCCACCGAAACAAATCGGCCCACTGATGTCCGAATGCCTGGTGACCGGATTTCACGACGCTGAGGGTCGGGTCAGCCTATGCATGCCCGAACATGAAGTACCGCTGGGCACTCGCCTGCTGTAAGTCGTGCAAACGCGTCAGCCTGCCCAGCAGGTTGGACCACCCCAGTCCGCAAGCTGGACACATCGCCTCTGGATGGAAGCGCCCGCCTGCACTTCGGCTTTACACCTTTGCACACGGCTTGCGGTAAAAAAACCTTGCCCTTCCACACTTAGCAGGAGCTGCAATGGCCGCGTCCAAATCCACCGGATTCACCGCCGAAGAACAGGCCGCCATGAAGGAGCGTGCGCGCGAGCTCAAGGCCGAGGCCAAGGCCGGGAAATTGAAGGCCGATGGCGAGGCAGAGCTTCTCGCCAAGGTCGCCGAGATGCCCGCAGCCGAGCAACAGATGGCGCGGCGCCTGCACGCCATCGTCTCCGCCACCGCGCCTTCCCTGAACCCCAAGACCTGGTACGGCATGCCCGCCTATGCACGCGATGGCAAGGTCGTGGTGTTCTTCCAGGGAGCGAGCAAGTTCGGCGCACGCTATTCCACACTGGGCTTCAACGACAGCGCTGCACTCGATGATGGGCCGATGTGGGCCACGTCCTACGCAGTGGCCGACATGACCCCGGAAGTGGAAAAGAAAATAACCGCCCTGGTCAAGAAGGCCATGCGCAAGCGCGACAGCAGTACGCAGTAGTTCAATCGATCATTTGCCGCTATGGTTGGCGGCCCTTCAACGATCGAATACATGTCTGCCTGGACCTGGTTGTTTCCGCATACGTCCGTGAGCTTTGCCAGCCAGCTCACACCGCAACAGGCCGCCGAAGCCCTGCGCACGGCGACTTCACGTCGTAACTTCACCGCCTACGGCACGATTGCCGGGTCGGTGGGCAGTGAGCGCGTGCATCTGTATCACCGCACGCTGATACGCAATTCGTTCAAACCGCATTTCCGCGGCAGCCTACATGCGACCGCACAGGGCTGCGAGCTGCGCGGTTCCTTTGCGCAGCCCTGGCTGGTCAAAGCCTTCATGGTGTTCTGGCTCGGTTTCTGTGTACTTTGGAGCGTACTCACCGCCATCCAGGTTGGCAGGGTGGATCTGCTGCTCCTGTTGCCTGCAGCGATACCGGGCGTTCTGATGCTGGGTTTCGGCATCGGTCTGGTACGGCTGGGCCAACATCTGGCCAACGATGACCCGGCCACGGTGTCACGGATGATCCGGCAGGCTTTACAGTCACCCTCTGCCTGACCCCAACCGCGAGTACCCCCACTTGTCCAATCATGACGACACCGCACTGGAACTGCAGAAACTGCAGTTCGAAGTGATGCAGCAGTTGGAAGTCATTGCCGATGACATCAAGGCCGGGCGACTGGGCGCCGATGAAGGTGCGGCCAAGGCCAAGGCCGTCATTGCGGCCAGCGAGCAGCAGCGTGTTGCCATGTTCAATGCCGCGATGGCGACACGGCAACGGCAAGGTCGTCGTGGCTGGCTGTTCGCCTTGATGGTGGTAGTCGCAATCGCCGTAGTAGTGGCAGGCCTGCTGCTTGCGCGCATCAGCGCCGCATAAGCGCGGTAGTGCCGAGCCATGCTCGGCAGGGGCTTGCCCGACAATGCCGCAAGGACTGCTTGTAGGAGCGGCGTAAGC
>NZ_JASCOR010000195.1 GCF_029959445.1 Stenotrophomonas sp. PS02298
GCTCTTCGGAGCGGGCGCAGCAGGTGTATCTGACAGATGACTGGCTTGCGATTGATCGTTGGTCTGGGCAACCCCGGACCCGAACACGCCCGGACCCGGCACAATGCCGGGTTTCATTTCGTTGAGGCCCTGGCAGAGCGGCAGGGCGCGCGCTGGGCGCTGGAAAGCAAATTGTTTGGCGAAGTCGCCAAGGTCGAGATTGCCGGGCAGCCGGTATGGCTGTTGAAGCCGGCGACCTACATGAACCTCTCTGGCAAATCGGTCACCGCCGCACAGCGGTTCTGGAAAATCGAGCCCGAAGAGACCCTGCTTGCACACGACGAACTGGACATGCCGCCCGGCGTGGCCCGGCTCAAGTTCGACGGTGGCCATGGCGGCCAGAACGGCCTGCGTGACACCATCCGTCTGCTCGGTCATGGCAAGTTCCATCGCCTGCGTCTTGGCATCGGCCATCCCGGTCACAAGGACCGCGTGGTGGGTTGGGTATTGGGCCGCCCGTCGCCGGACGACGCCGTGCTGATGGCACAGGCCATCGATGCGGCCATCGACGTGATGCCGTTGGCGGTAGCCGGTGATTACAGCGAAGCGATGAAGCGTCTGCACACCACCAAGTGAGCAGGAAATGGGGAATGCGGAATGGAATGGCAGCAAGCCCTTCCGCTTCCTCATTCCCGATTTTCCATTCACGGGAGTTCAAGCATGGGTATCAAATGCGGCATCGTCGGTCTGCCCAATGTCGGCAAGTCGACCCTGTTCAATGCGCTGACCAAGGCGGGTATCGCTGCGGCCAACTTCCCGTTCTGCACGATCGAGCCGAACACCGGCGTGGTGCCGGTGCCGGATCCGCGCCTTGATGCGCTGTCGGCGATCGTCAAGCCTGAGCGGGTGATCCCGACCACGATGGAGTTCGTCGACATCGCCGGTCTGGTCGCTGGTGCGTCCAAGGGTGAAGGCCTGGGCAACAAGTTCCTGGCCCACATCCGCGAGACCGACGCCATCGCCCACGTCGTGCGCTGCTTCGAAGACGGCAACGTCATCCACGTGGCCAACAAGGTCGACCCGATCGCCGACATCGAAACCATCGATACCGAGCTGGCGCTGGCCGACCTGGAATCGGTGCTGAAGGCACTGGATCGCGCTACCCGCGCGGCCAAGGCCAACGACAAGGAAGCGCTGGCCCGCAAGCCGGTGCTCGAGAAGCTGGCTTCGGCGCTGGATCAGGGCAAGTCGGCGCGTGCCGCCGGCCTGGATGCTGATGAGAAGGCGCTGATCCGTGACATGTTCCTGATCACGCTGAAGCCGCTGATGTACATCGCCAACGTCGCTGAAGACGGCTTCGAGAACAATCCGCTGCTGGATGTGGTGCGTGCCCGTGCCGCAGCCGAAGGTGCCGAAGTGGTGCCGGTGTGTGCGGCCATCGAAGAAGAAATGGCGCAGCTGGATGACGCCGACCGCGATGAGTTCCTCAAGGACCTCGGTCTGGAAGAGCCGGGCCTGAACCGCGTGATCCGTGCCGGCTACAAGCTGCTCGGCCTGCAGACCTACTTCACCGCAGGTGTGAAGGAAGTCCGCGCATGGCAGCTGCGCGCCGGCTCGACCGCACCGCAGGCAGCAGGCGTGATCCATACCGACTTCGAGCGTGGCTTCATCCGTGCCGAAACCATCAGCTACGAGGACTTCATCAACCTCAAGGGTGAGCAGGGCGCCAAGGAAGCCGGCCGCCTGCGCCTGGAAGGCAAGGACTACATCGTCAAGGAAGGCGACGTGCTGCACTTCCGCTTCAACGTCTGATTCCAGCGACGTTGCTGCAGCAACAAGGCCCCGCATTGCGGGGCCTTGTTGTATCTGCGAGTTGCAGCGTGGTGAATATTTCACCGCGAATTTGAAAGCCTTGCAGCGCAAGGCCTGCGCGCGGTTGTCCACAGCCTTCTCCAGCCATTGCGCACAGCGCTTGTGGAGAACGGATGTCGCCTCCGGGATCGGGTCATCGGCGTAGCCCGGGTAAGCGCAGCGCACCCGGGAACGATCGGCGCGGTGAAGCGTGACTACCCACAAGCACAGGGTGGGCGTGGATTGCTGTAGGAGCGGCGTCAGCCGCAAAGCTGGGATTCTTGCAGCGACGGGAGCATATGCCGCTTGATGATGTACGTGCTTCGCGGCTGACGCCGCTCCTACAAAAAGGCCGCATGCCTTCGTTGTAGTGCATTGGCGAAAATTTCACCGCCATTTTGAAAGCCTTGCAGCGCAAGGCCTGCACGCGGTTGTCCACAGCCTTCTCCAGTCATTGCGCACAGCGCTTGTGGAGAACCCCACAAGCCGGATGGCTGCTTGTAGGAGCGGCGTCAGCCGCGAAGCTGGCATTCCTGCAGTCCCGGGAGACTGCGCCACCTGACGATGCGCGTGCTTTGCGGCTTACGCCGCTCCTACAAAAAAGCCGCACGCCGTTGTTGTAGTGCGTTGGCGAAAAAATCACCGTCATTTTGAAAGCCGTGCAGCGCAAGGTCTGCAGGCGGTTGTCCACAGCCTTCTCCAGTCATTGCGCACAGCGCTTGTGGAGAAGAATTGCAGGTGTGCAGTCCGGGAAAGCGCGGATGTAGGAGGTGATGCGCCGTGTGTGCTGCGCTTTCCCAGGCACGACCGTTCCTGTTCCTGCAGGCGCCTGTTGATGGCGCGCGAAGAAGAAGGCCCGCCAATGGCGGGCCTTGTTGCAGATCGGCACAGCGGGTTTGGGCTTACAGTGCAGCGCCGCCAAACTTGTGCGTGTACTGCAGGTTGATCTGCCGGCCAACGCTGTCGAACCAGGAGATGTCGTAGTACGGATACGAGGTATAGGTCGGATCCTTCGGCGGCATCTTGTTGAACAGGTTCACCACCGACAGGGTCAGACGCGAGTGATCGTCGAAACGGTACTGCAGCGATGCGTTGTAACGATAGGTTGCGCGGATGTACGGACCCGGATCGCCGTCTTCCCACACCTGGTCATAGGACCAGCCATTGGGCAGCTTGCCCAGGCGCTGGCCGTGGATCGTGGCAGCCCAGGCTTCCTTCTCCCAGCTGATGCTGGCGCTGGTCTTGGTGCGCGGGATGTCGAAACCGCTGTTGACTGCGAACTGATCCTTGACCACGTCGCCAGCGTACTGCTGGAAGTCATGCTTCTTCACCCATGTATGTGTGGTGCTGAAGGTGAATTGGCCAATGCCGGTCTGCAGGCGATAGCGCACGGCGGCATCGACGCCTTCGGTGGACTCCTTGGCGACGTTGATCGGATTGACGTGGACGCCATACAGGGCTCCGCCGGTTCGCGTGACGCGAGCCAGCGCATCGAGGCAGGTCGGTGAACTGGCATCCAGATTTCCAAGTCGGCAAGCGGCCTCATCGCGCAGGATCTGATCGGTGCTAATGTCCTGCACCTGATCCTTCATCTCGATGTTGAACCAATCTGCGGAGATATCCAGTCCGTTCACCGGCGACCACACGAAGCCGGCTGTCCAGGAGGTGCTGGTCTCCGGATCCAGGTCGCGGTTGCCGTTGCGGCTGCGGATCAGGCCGGTGGAAAAGTCTTCCGGTGCGGCATCGGGGTCCGTGCTCTGCGCATAGGCGTAGTAGTCGATGCCGCTGGTTTCATCGTTGCCCGGGCCGGAATAGACGTAGTGTAGGTCGGGAGCTCGGAAGGCGGTGCCGTAGGAACCACGGACCAGCAGTGAATCAATCGGTCGCCACTCCAGACCTGTGCTCCAGGTAGCCTTGCCGATGCTGTTGCCCGAATAGCGATACTGGTCGTAGCGGCCAGCTACGCTCCAGTTCAGGGTTTCATGCAACGGCATGCGCAACTCACCGGCCGTGGCCCAACGATTGCGGCTGCCCTTGCCGTCCGAATCCTTCCAGCTGTAGTAGTAATACTCGGTCGCCAGCGGATCGGGGTTCAGTGCATAGGACTGGCGGCCCAGTTCCACGGTGCCAGCAAAGCCGGCATCGCCGCCTGGCAGGGTGAACAGATCAGCCTTGCTCACGGTCAGTGACAGTGTGCCCGTTTCGGACTTCGGCTTGTAGACGGTGCGCGCAGCGATGGAATCGTATTCGCCGCGGCTGAGGGGGCGATACAGGCGGCTGGGGTCGGCGTTGTAGCTGGGCAGCGTGACGTCGATGCCGTTGACGTCGGTATAGGTGAATTCGCCCGTCTGTGCGCCGAGGAAAAGGGCATTGGCCTTGGAGGCAACAATTTGCGGCCAGCTGATCTTGGATTCATACCGCGAGTAGCTGGCGGTGGCTTCGTAATCCCAGCTATTGGCCCAAGTTCCCTTGAGCCCTGTCGCAAGGCTGAAGGTCTTCTGGGTTGTCTCGATCATGTTGCGGTTGAGGCCGCCCATCTCCTCGGGGGAGAACAGGCGATACCAGTCTTCGACGGTGTCCGTCGCCTCGTTGTAAAACCATCCTTCCTCATTGCCATCCGGGCGCATCAGACCCCAGTTGGTGACGTCCCGGAATATCTTCACCTGGTGGTATCCGGCTTGGATGTCGGCGAACCATTGGCTGCCGTTGTCGAAGGCGTAACTCATCGACGTATAGGCGTTGACCCCGCGGCGTTCACTCAGGATGGTGCCGTAGCCGATGGCTTCGTCGCTGCCGCAATAGCCGCCGTAGCCGCTGCGATAGGACAGATAGGTGGTGCCGCCGTTCTGGGCAGCCAGCGCGTCACAGGTTGCTTGATCGGGATCGATGTAATAGACGCTGTTGTCGTTGGTCCGGTCGTAGTCGGGGCTGGCCAGCTCCCTGCGCAGATAGTTGCTGCGCGCACGCTGGTCGCGCGCACGTGGTGCATCCTTGGTCGAATCCTGGATGCTGCGTTCATATGCCCACAGCGGTGTCTGCGACTGCAGGTCCACGCTGTAGACACCGTTCAGGCGGCCCTTCTCGAAGCCACCAACCAGGCTGATGTCGAACGACTCGCCACCACCTTCGGTGGTGGTGCCCATGCGCGCATCAACGGTGACGCCGTCGGTGTTCTTCTTGAGGATGAAATTGACCACGCCGGATATAGCGTCGGAGCCATAAATTGCCGAAGCGCTGCCAGTGAGAACTTCGATACGCTCGATCATCCCCAGCGGGATATTGGAGATGTCGGTGAAGTTGCTGCGACCCTTGAACGGCATCGGGAAGTCCGCAATGCGGCGACCGTTGACCAATACCAGGGTGTGATTCGGGCCGAGGCCGCGCAGGTCAACCTGTTGCGCGCCCGGCGAGAAGTCAGCGCCGCTGGAGGACTGCTGGCTTTGCGTCTCGCCACCGTTCTGGGTCATGGCGCGGAGTACGTCTGGCACGCTGGTGAAGCCTGCGGACTTGATGTCCTCGGCGGTCACCACGGTGACCGGCGCCGGGCCTTCCACCTGGGCGCGCGGGATGCGCGAGCCGGTGACCTGCACCGTGTCGAGTTGTTGCGGTTGGCTCTGGGTGGCGGTCTGCGCCAGGGCGGGGGCGGCCATCGACAGCAGGGCCAGTTGGATTGAACACACCATTGCGTGCTTACGCATGAATCAGCTCTCTGATGAAAAGTGTCCGAATTTGTCCTGTCGGCATGTCGGGGAATGCCGGCCAACCCTGTCTGTAATGTGAATGGGGTCACTGCATCTAACACCTTTTTTACACGCTTGACCACTGCCAGAAAGTCTGGCATTACAGCTGTAAGCGATTACATGGATCGGGTAGAGGGCGCTATGAAACGTAAGAGTTCCTGGCTGGGGCGAGTGCTCCTGGCTATCGCGGCTATTGCTGCGGGGGGCGTGGTCCACGCCGAGGATTCGCGCGCCATCAGCGCTGCTGGCTATCGCTACTACGAAGTGGGTGATCTGGATGCCCCCCGCCCGGGCAAGACCGAGGCGGCCATGATGTTGATGGGCGGCGGCGACTGGGTGCCGGAAGCCTTCCACTGGTGGGTTGAGCGGGCAGGGCACGGCCGCGTGGTGATCCTGCGCGCCTCTGGCGACGACAACATGCAGAAGGAGCTGTACTACGACATCGGCGGCGTCACCGCGGTGCAGACGCTGGTGTTTGACAGCCGCAAGGCGGCCGACGATCCGGCCGTGCTGCGGGTGGTGCGCGGCGCCGATGCGATTTTCATCGCTGGCGGTGACCAGTCGCGCTACATCCGCTTCTGGAAGGGCACCCAGCTCAATGCGCTGCTCAATGAGCATGTCCGCGCGGGCAAGCCGATTGGCGGCACCAGTGCCGGATTGGCCATCCTTGGTGGGTATTCGTATGGCGCACTGGATGGCGGCAGTGTCAATTCGCCGACTGCGTTGAGCGACCCGATGGGCAGCGAGGTGACCATGGACCGGGATTTCCTGACCATGCCCTACCTGTCGAACGTGGTTACCGACACCCATTTCGCCAAGCGTGATCGCCTGGGGCGCCTGATTGTCTTCGTCGCCCGCGCTGCCCAGGACAAGGGCCAGGACGACATCGTCGGTATCGGCGTGGATGAGGACACCGCGCTGTGCGTGGAGGCCGATGGGCGTGGCCGGGTGTACTCGCTGGTCGATGGCTATGCATGGCTGGTGATGCCGCGCCGTACGGCTGATCGCCTCAGCAATGGTGAGCCGTTGGAATTCAGTTCGGTTCCGGTCACGGGCGTGGGCGCGGGTAGTCGCCTGCATCTGGATGGCTTCAAGGTCGACAATGCCGCTTTCACCGCGATGGCCAGTGTCGTCGACGGCGAGTTGGAGCTGCATCCCAACTGAGTGCGTGCGTTCAACAGATAAAAAAGGGGCTTCGGCCCCTTTTTTTGTTGTCTCTTGGCGCGCGGCGTGGCTGTTGGGGGCGGAGACGGACGCGTGGGTGTGGCTGGCGATGGAGAGGCGGTGCCTGCGACCGTGGTGACTGTTCAGAGTGGCAGGCACCTGCCTAGAATCGGGCTTCCATTCGGGAGTGAAGAAACATGAAGCTGACTTCTGCAGTACTGCTGGGCCTGGCGTCGCTGTCCTCGGGAGCTGCTGCGGCAGCCGAGGTTTCTCCCCTGCTGGTCATCCATGGCGGGGCGGGGGTGGAGCGCAAGGATTTCAGCGCTGCAGAAGAGCGCGCCCCCCGTGCGGCGCTGACCGAGGCATTGCGTCAAGGTCATCAGGCGTTGGTTG
>NZ_JASCOR010000196.1 GCF_029959445.1 Stenotrophomonas sp. PS02298
TTCAAAAAAAACAACCCCCCGACTCTGACCCCGGTTTTGCGCCCGGTTTTGCCTGTCAGCTACCAGCTCAGTTCTTCGGCGCAGGCTTGCAGTAGACCGCAGCGGTCGCCTCGGCCAGCTGCTTCTGCGCCGCGCGCTGGGTGTCATCCAGGGGAGCGCCCGGCTTGCCATCGGCACCAACGCCCTGGCTGACCGGACCATTGCCGTTCAGCAATTGCAGATTCCTGCGTGCACCCAGGCACTGCTCGGATTCGCCGGCTTCGGCTGAAACCTCTGGTTCTGCGACAGAAGCACCGCTGGCGGTGATGCGGCGGGTTTCGAACTGCTTGCCGGCCGGCGGTCGCTCGGAATACTGGGTGACGCCATTGGCGTCCTTCCACTTGTACAGATTGGCCGCGCTGGCGGTGGCAGCGGTGCCGAGCAGGAGCAGGCAGCAGAGGCGTGGCAGGGTGAGCATGGCAACTCCAGGCACCGGGACAGGGCAGGCAGCGATTGCAGCACCCGGTGACGCGGCTGGCAAGTCGATTAAACTTCCCGGTATGGACGAATTGAGACCACCACCGCGTTCGCGCAGCATCTACCTGCTCCCGAACCTGTTTACCACCGCCGGGCTGTTTGCCGGGTTCTACGCGATCATTGCCGCCTCCAACGGGCAGTTTGTCAACGCCAGCGTCGCTGTGTTCGTGGCTGCGGTCATGGATGGGTTGGATGGCCGGGTTGCGCGTTTGACCGGAACCAGCAGCGAATTTGGAGTGCAATACGACTCGCTGGCCGATCTTGTCAGTTTCGGCATGGCGCCGGCACTGGTGATGTACCACTGGGCCCTGTCCTCTCTGAAGTTCGATGGCGACGTGCTGGGCCGGGTCGGCTGGTCGGCGGCCTTCCTGTATGCGGCCTGCGCGGCGCTGCGCCTGGCCCGTTTCAATACCCAGGTGGGCACGGTCGACAAGCGCTGGTTCGTTGGCCTTGCCAGCCCGGCCGCCGCCGGTTTGATGATGTCCTTCGTCTGGGCCTTCGCTGATGGCACGCTGGGCTGGAGCGGAGAGGAGCTGCGCTACGTGGCTTTGGGTGTGACCATCGTGTCCGGCCTGTTGATGGTCAGCCGGATCCGCTTCTGGAGCTTCAAGGGCGGCGGCGAGAAGGGCCCGCGCTCGGAGCGCGTACCGTTCGTGGTGTTGGCGCTGGTGCCTATCGTCATTTCCATCGTGGTACTGGACCCGGCGCGGACCTTGTTGGTGGTCGGCGTGATCTATGCGCTGTCCGGCCCGGTGATGTGGTTGTTGCAGCGCTGGCGGCAGCCGGCCGGCAAGGTGCAGTGATCGGTTTCTCGCCCGAGCCGGTGTGGACGCCCGAGCAGCAGGCATGGCTGCAGGCGATGGGCTACACCGTCTATCTGGAAGGCGGCGCGCTGGATGCGCCGCCAGTCGTTGCTGCGCCAGCCTTTGATACCGCTACGGTAGCGGTGGAGCGGGCGGCACCGCCGCAGAGCACGGTGACCAAGCCGGTTGCTGTTGCCCCGCCGCGTGAAGTGGCCGCAAAGGCACCGCAGGCACCGAGCACTGCACCCGCGCCGGTATCCGCTGCCGGTGCAGCGGGTAGTGTTCGTCGCAGCGGCGGCTTGGGGATGCCCGACCGCCTGCAGATCGCCTTGTTGCGTGCCTCCGGCTGCAATCCCAACGAGCCGGAAACGCGGGCGCTGATGGACAGTTGGCCCTTGGCCGAGCTGCGTGCCGATCCAGCCGCCAAGCGCGCGCTGTGGCCGCAGCTGCGCAGTCTGCGGCGGAAAGCACGGCAATGACCGCGCCGGGTACGGTCCTGCGTCCCATGCATGAAGGGGACCTGGATGCGGTGATGGAAGTGGAGCTGCGTGCCTATCCGTTCCCGTGGACGCGCGGCATCTTCCAGGATTGCCTGCGAGCCGACTACCCGTGCCGGGTGCTGGTGCAGGAGGGCGGCATTGCCGGCTATGCCGTGCTCAGCATTGCCGTTGACGAAGCGCATGTACTCAATGTCTGTGTGGATCCGCTGTGCCAGTCGCGCGGCCATGGCCGGCGTCTGCTGCGCGAGTTGGTGCGGGTTGCACGGCAACGCGGCGCGTTGCGGGTGTTCCTGGAAGTGCGGCCGTCCAATACCTCGGCCATCGCGCTGTACCACAGCGAAGGCTTCAATGAGATCGGCCGCCGTCCGCGTTACTACCCGACCGCGACCGGGCGCGAAGACGCACTGGTGATGGCGATGGAGCTGGTGGACGACGACATCAGCGTGATGCCGCCGCTCTGAGCGCGGCGTTGGCTATGCCAGCCGCAGCAGCACCACGCCGGCGACGATCAGTGCCGCCGCGAGCAGGCGCTTGCGGCTGATGTGTTCTTTCAACAGCAGTGCCGAGATCAGCAGCGCGAACAGGATCGAGGTCTCGCGCAGTGCAGCGATCACCGCGACCGGCGCGATGGTCATCGCCCACAGCGCGATCGCATACGACGCGGTGGTGCCGATACCGCCGACCAGTCCGCGCTGCCAGTTGCCGCGTAGATAGCTGCCCAGCTGCCGGCGGCGGGCGAACAAGGCCCAGATCGGTAGCGGCAAGCCGGACAGCAGGAACAGCCACAGCGTGTAGCTCAAGGCATTGCCGGACAGGCGTGCGCCCTGTGCGTCGACCAGCGTGTAGGTTGCGATCACCATGGCGATGCACAGCGGCAGGCGGAGGTTGCGTGCCCTGCTGCTGCCGGCCATGCACAGGATGCCTGCACTGATCAGGGCGATACCGCTCCAGGCACTGGCGGACAAGCGCTCGTTGAACAGCCAGGTGCCGGCAATGGCGACCAGCAAGGGCGCGCAACCACGCATCAGCGGGTAGGACAGGCTCATGTCCGCGCTGTGATAGGCGCGTGCGACCAGCACGTAGTAGCCGGTCTGCAGGATGGCCGAGGCGACGAGCCAGGGCAGGCTGGCTGCGTCGAGCGCTGGCAGCCAGGGCAGGGCGATTGCGGACAGGACGGCAGCCCAACCGGTGACCAGAATCGTGGTCAGCAGCTTGTCGCCGCCGAGTTTGACGATTGCGTTCCAGCTGGCGTGGAGCAGGGCGGCGAACAGGACGGCGCAGAAGATGCCGAGGGACATTGGGTTCTGTTATTGGGGTGCTTTGGAAGGGTAGCTGGGATTGTGGGGTGTTGGTGCTGCGGGGAGGTAAAGTCCAAGGCCCAAAGCCCAAAGCCCAAAACCCAAAGCCCAAAGCCCAAAGCCCAAAGCCCAAAGCCCAAAGCCCAAAGCCCCCTCATCCGCCCTGCCGGGCACCTTCTCCCGCACGCGGGAGAAGGGACTGCAGTGATTCTTGCAGCGTCGTGAACTGGGCGTGCCATCAAGCTCAAGCACATGAAGCAGATTGCACAGCGATCCCGCAGAAGTGCATGGCGCATTGCATTCCCTTCTCCCGCGCGCGGGAGAAGGTGCCCGGCAGGGCGGATGAGGGGGCTCTTCGCTCGCTGCTCTTTGATTCTCAACGCACAAAAGAAAACGCCGCCCGAAGGCGGCGTTCTCCACAACAACAATCAGCAAGCCTCAAAGTTTCGCGCGCTGCTCCTGCAGGCCGGCCAGCTGGCTTTTCCAATCAACCAGACGCACGCGCTCCTGCTCGACCACCGCCGCCGGCACCTTGTCGGTGAACTTGGACAGCTTGACCTCGCTCTTGTCCTTCTCCGAAGAAACGCGGGCGATTTCCTTGTCCAAACGCGCACGTTCGGCGTCCAGATCAACCAAGCCTTCCAACGGCACCAGCAGCTTCAGCTCGCCAACAATGGCGGCCGCAGCCGGCGGCGTCACTGCATCAGCGGCCAACCAGTCGATGCTCTCCAGCTTGAGCAGGAAGCGCAGCTGCGAGGCGAAGCGTTCGAGGCGGCTGCGATCCGCATCCTGCCCGCCCTGCAGCAACAGACGCACCTGCTTGGACGGCGGCACGTTCAACTCGCTGCGCACGCGGCGCAGGGCGCTGACCATAGTCTTGAACCATTCCACGTCGACTTCGGCCTGCGCGTAGTCGCCAGCAAACTCTTCAGCGGTCGGATAGGCCTGCAACGACAACGACTCGGCGTTGATACCAAGGCGTGGTGCAACCTGCTGCCACAGCTGCTCGGTGACGAACGGGGTCAGCGGGTGCAGCAGGCGCAGCACTGCTTCCAGTACGTACAGCAGGGTGTGGCGGGTGCTCGCCGCATCCTCGGCGTTGTCACCGTTCAAGGCCGGCTTGGTCAGTTCCAGGAACCAATCGCAGAACTCGTTCCAGACGAATTCGTACAGCGCCTGCGACAACAGGTCGAAGCGGTAGTCGGCGTAGTGCTGCTGTGCTTCGGCCGAAACCTTGGCCAGGCGTGCAAGGATCCAGCGCTCGGCATCGGTGCGCGGCTGCGGCACACCAGTGAAGCTCGCGCCCTCGGTGTTCATCAGGGTGAAGCGGCTGGCGTTCCACAGCTTGTTGCAGAAGTTTTTGTAGCCCTCGGCGCGGCTCATGTCGAACTTGATGTCGCGGCCGTGGGTGGCCAGCGCGGCGATGGTGAAGCGCAGCGCGTCGGCGCCGTGGGCGATGATGCCGTCCGGGAATTCCTTGCGCGTGGCCTTCTCGATCTTCTCGGCCATCTTCGGCTGCATCAGGCCGTGGGTGCGCTTGGCAACCAGGTCGTCGATGCTGATGCCGTCGATGATGTCCAGCGGATCGAGCACATTGCCCTTGGACTTGGACATCTTCTGGCCCTGGCCGTCGCGGATCAGGCCGGTGATGTAGACGTCCTTGAACGGGATCTGGCCGGTGAAGCTGTCGGTGGCCATGATCATGCGCGCCACCCAGAAGAAGATGATGTCGAAGCCGGTGATCAGCACGTTCGACGGCAGGTAGCGCTCAAAGCCGCGCTCGGCCATCGCCGCTTCATTCGGCCAGCCCAGGGTGGAGAACGGCCACAGCTGCGAGGAGAACCAGGTCTCCAGCACGTCGCTGTCCTGGGTCAGCAGCACGTCGGCGCCGAGCCCGGCCTTGGCGCGGGCGTCGGCTTCGTTGCGGCCGACATAGCAGTTGCCGGCTTCGTCGAACCACGCAGGGATGCGATGGCCCCACCACAGCTGACGGCTGATGCACCAATCCTGGATGTTCTCCATCCAGTGGCGATAGGTGTTGATCCAGTTGCCCGGCACGAATTTGATGGAACCGTTCTCGACGAGTTCCAGGCCGCGCTTGGCCAGCCCGTCCATCTTCACGAACCACTGGTCGGTCAGATAGGGCTCGATCACCTGGCCGGTACGGTCGCCACGCGGCACCTGCAGCTTGTGCGCCTTGGTCTCGACCAGGATGCCCAGGTCTTCCAGCTCGGCCAGGATCACCTTGCGCGCTGCGTAGCGGTCCAGCCCGCGGTATTGCTCCGGGGCGTTTTCGTTGAGCGTGGCGGTGGTGGTGAACAGGTTGATCATCGGCAGGCTGTGACGCACGCCGACCTGGTAGTCGTTGAAGTCATGCGCCGGGGTCACCTTGACCACGCCGGTGCCGAAGGCCTTGTCGACGTAATCGTCGCCGATCACCGGCACGCTGCGGCCGGTCAGCGGCAGGGTCACGCTCTTGCCGATCAGGTGCGCGTAGCGGCTGTCTTCCGGGTGCACCATCACCGCGGTGTCGCCCAGCAGGGTTTCCGGACGGGTGGTGGCCACGACCAGATAATTGCGGGTCTCGCGCAGGGTCTCGTTGCCGTCGGCATCCACTTCGACGTGCTCATAGCTGGCACCGTCGTTGAGCGCATAGGCGATCGACCACATGAAACCGTCTTCTTCCGCGCTCTCCACTTCCAGGTCGGAAATGGCGGTCTTCAGCACCGGGTCCCAGTTGACCAGGCGCTGGCCACGGTAGATCAGGCCCTGTTCGTGCCAGCGGAGGAAGGATTCGATCACCGCCTCGCTCGGGCCCGGGTCCATGGTGAAGGTGCTGCGCGACCAGTCGGCCGAGGTGCCGAGGCGGCGCATCTGGCCTTCGATCACGTTGCCCGAATGCGCCTTCCACTCCCACACCTTGTCGATGAAGCCATCGCGGCCCAGCGAGTCGCGGGTTTCACCCTTGCCTTCCAGTGCGAGGTTGCGGCTGACCACCATTTCGGTGGCGATGCCGGCATGGTCGGTACCCACCTGCCACAGCGTGTCGTAGCCACGCATGCGGTGGTAACGGATCAATGCATCCATCAGCGTCTGCTGGAAGGCATGGCCCATGTGCAGGGTGCCGGTCACGTTCGGCGGCGGCAGCAGGATGGTGTAGGGCTCGCCCTTGCCGGACGGCTTGAACAGGCCGGCCCTCTCCCACGACTCATAGAGCGCGGTTTCAAAGGATCTGGGGTCGTAGCTGGAGGCGAGTTGGGTCATGCGGGGGAACCGGTAAAAGCGGGAGGGGGATCAGCGGCCGAGTGCGCGCTGGATCTTTTTGTCGGTGTGGTACTGGCTGACGGCATATGCAGCCCAGATGGCAGCGGGAAGCCAGCCAATCAAGGTGATCTGCAGGATGAGACAGACAATGCCGGAAATCGGACGGCCAATGGTGAAAAAGGCCAGCCACGGCAGCAGGATGGCAATCAGCAGGCGCATGCGTGTAGTCCCTTACATGTCGTATTTGTTGAGCGTGTAGTTCGCGACCTTGTACTGGCGCCAGCGGTCCCGCAGCGGCTCACGCGCGGCCGGATCGGCCGGCACCACTTCCAGCACACGGTCGCAGGCACCCAGATAGGGCTCGTCACGCAGGTTGATCACCAGCGGGCGTTCAGGCGCATCGGCGCCCGGTGTGGCGATCAGCACGATGGCCTCTTCCTCGTCCACGTCCTCGCCGATGATCTGGTGCGGGATGTAGGCATCCGGGTCGAACGACCACAGCAGCTCGTCCAATTCCTCGGCCTGGGCCTGGTCGCGCGCCAGTACCAGCGTGTACAGGCCGCCATCGTTGGCCTTGCGCGCGAGTTCGCACACCAGCTTCAGTGGCTCGGTGAGAAAGCGCGGCTTGGCGATCAGGTAGAAGTCGGCACGCATCAGGTCACGGGGAGTTTGGGGAAGGGGTTGGAAAACCGGGGTCAGAGTCGGGGGTTTGCGGGGGGCAAACCCCCCGCCCGGGGCGTATAA
>NZ_JASCOR010000197.1 GCF_029959445.1 Stenotrophomonas sp. PS02298
GGCTGACGCCGCTCCTACAAAAGGGTTGCTGGTAAAGCCCCTGCCGAGCATGGCTCGGCACTACAGGGCTGCTTGGGATTTACCTGCGCGCAACATTCGCGGCGCTACCATCCCTGCATTCGTTGAATGCAGGTGAATCCATGGCGTCGTATCAGACTATCAATCCCTTCAATGGCGAGATCGTGCGCACGGTTGAGCTGCTGACTTCTGCTGGCATCGAGCAGCGACTGGCCGCAGCTGAATCGGCATTCCCTCAGTGGTCGGCATTGTCGCTGGAGCAGCGTGGTGACCATCTGCGCAAGGTCGCAGCCGGCCTGCGCGAACGCCGCGACGAGATCCAGCGCGTGATGACCGCCGAGATGGGCAAGCTGCGCCGCGAGGCCTTGGCCGAGATCGAGAAGAGCGCCGCCGGTTGCGAGTACTACGCCGACCACGCTGCCGACTATCTGAAGCCACAGCCGATCCCCACCGAAGCGCAGCGCAGTTACGTCATCTACCAGCCCATCGGCTGCGTGATGGCGGTGATGCCGTGGAACTTCCCGATCTGGCAGGTGATCCGCTTCCTCGCGCCGGGCTTGATGGCCGGCAACGTCGCCCTGCTCAAGCACGCCAGTAATGTTCCTGGCTGCGCCGACCTGTTGCGTGACGTGGTTGCCGCCGCGGGCATTCCGGAAGGCGTATTCGATGTACTGCATATCGACAACGATCAGGCCGCAGACGTGCTGCGTGATCGGCGGATCAAGGCAGTTACGCTGACCGGCAGTGAGCGGGCAGGGCGGTCGATTGCGGCCAATGCCGGTGACCAGCTGAAGAAGTGCGTGATGGAACTCGGCGGCAGCGATGCCTTCGTGGTGCTGGATGACGCTGATCTGGATCTGGCGGCTGCGGCAGCGGTCAAGTCGCGCTTCGACAATGCTGGCCAGACCTGCATTGCGGCCAAGCGCTTCATCCTGGTCGACTCCATTGCTGATGCGTTCGTGCAGCGCTATGTGGAAGCTGCTCAGGCACGTGTTTACGGTGATCCGCAGGATGAGGCGAGCACGCTCGCGCCGATGGCGCGCGCTGACCTGCGCGATGAGCTGCACAAGCAGGTGCGCGGCAGCATCGACAAGGGTGCAAAGGTATTGCTGGGCGGTTCGCCGGTGGCCGGTAGCAATGCGGGTTACGAGGCGACGATCCTCGACAACGTCGGGCCCGGCATGCCGGCCTACGACGAAGAGCTGTTCGGGCCGGTTGCGGCGATCATCCGGGTCAAGGACGAGGCCGAGGCCGTGCGTGTCGCCAATGACACCAGCTTCGGTCTGGGCGGCAGCGTGTGGACCCGTGACGTGCTGCGCGGCGAGAACGTCGCGGTGCAGCTGCAATGCGGCGCGGCCTTCGTCAATTCAGTGGTGAAGAGCGACGCGCGGCTGCCGTTTGGCGGGACCAAGCGCTCGGGCTTCGGGCGCGAGCTGGCTGGGCCGGGTATTCATGAGTTCATGAACATCAAAACAGTCTATGTGGCCTGACGCCGAGCTTGTAGGAGCGGCGTGAGCCGCGAAGCTGGCAATCCCTACGCGCCCACGAAAGCCAGCAACTGCAGTGAAGCGGATTGCAGGCTCTTGAAGCGCTTCGAGCATCGCTGGCTTCGCAGCTTATGCCGCTCCCACATGGGCTGCTGGTAAAGCCCCTGCCGAGCATGGCTCGGCACTACGGATGCAGCTCCCTCCCTTTCGCGTAGCGAAGGGGAGGGTTGGGGAGGGGTAGGCTCTGTCGCCTCTGATGCTGAGGTGGCTTCGCGGCTTACGCAGCTCCCACAAACCGCGCAGCCGCTCTCATCAACCGAACGGCTGGTCGATGGACCTGCTCTGCGGGGTCATCAGTGCCGCGCCATCCTCGGTGACGTAGAGGATGTCTTCCAGGCGCACGCCAAAGCGATCCGGGATGTAGATGCCGGGTTCGTCGCTGAAGGTCATGCCCGGTTCCAGCAGATGGGTGTTGCCGCGCACCAAGTAATCCCATTCGTGCATGTCCAGGCCGATGCCGTGGCCGAGACGGTGGCTGAAATAGCGGTAGTCCGGGCCATAGCCGGAATCGCTGATCACCTTGCGTGCAGCCGCATCCACATCGCCCATCGCCACGCCCGGACGTGCGGTGTTCAATGCCGCCGTTTGTGCCTTCAACACGATGTCGAACACCTTGCGGATCTCGTCATCGGGCTGGCCCAGCACCACGGTGCGGGTGATGTCGCTGGTGTAGCCACCGGCACGGCAACCGCCATCGAAGATGATCGGTGTGCCTTCGACGAGGTGCTGTGGCCTGTCCGAGCCGTGCGGGGAAGCGGTGTACTTGCCGACGTTGACGCTGGCATCGCCCTGCAAGCCCGTGCGCGCGTATGCCATCGCCAGCAGGCCGCTGATGTCCTGCTCTGTCATGCCGGGCTTCAAGGCCTTCCACACCGCTTCGTACACCGCCAGGGTGGCTTCATTGGCCAGCTTCATCAATGCCAGCTCGGCCGCGCTCTTGACCCGGCGGCAGCCCGATACCACCGGCCATGCCGGTACCACCTTGGCCTGCGGCAGGGCGTCGGCAATGCCTTTGGCGCGGAAGTAGGGCACGGCTTCTTCCATGCCCAAGGTGCCGGTGGCATGGCCCATGTCACGCAGCACCTTGGCGACCAGGGCGTAGGGGTCCTCATCTTCCTGCCAGCCGCGCACATCGTTGCCGAGCTTGATCTGCTCCAGCGTGCGCACGCGCTCGAACTCCGGTGTCACGTAGACCGGCTCGCCCCTGCGCGGCAGGATCACGCCGGTGAGGCGCTCGCTGTCCCACCAGCGCATGCCGGTGAAATAGGTCAGCGAGCTGCCAGCACCGATGAACACGGCATCGATGCCGTGCTCGGCCATCAGCCGCTGGGCCTTGGCCACGCGCGCGATGCGCTCGTCGTTTCCGATCGGTACCACCTGCGCAGCGACCGATTTCAGGGGGCGCATGGATTCGGGCAGGGCGTTGTCGGAATCGGTTGCAGTCTGTGCAGACGCGATCTGCGACAGGGGGAGTGCGGCGGCGCTGGCGATCAGCGTGTTGCGCAGGAAGCTGCGACGGGCGGGATTGGCGTGGTCGTGCTGCATGGTTGCTCTCAGGAAAGACTGGGTAGCTGGTCAAAGCCAGCCGGAACGTTTGAACAGGCGGTACAGCACCACGCAGATCACGCCGACACCGAGCATCAGCAGCGGATAGGCGAAGCGCCCGGCCAGTTCCGGCATGTGTGCGAAGTTCATGCCGTACCAGCTGGTGACCAGGGTTGGCGCGGCCAACAGCGCTGCCCATGCACCGAGCTGTTTGACCGTCTCGCCCTGTGCCAACGTCACCAGTGAGAGGTTGACGTTCAGCGCGGTGCCCAGCATTTCGCGCAAGGTATCGATGGCGTCGTTGACGCGGGCGGCATGGTCCTGCACGTCGCGCAGGTACAGCCGCACTTCCTCGTTGATCAGTTGTGCCTGGTTGCGCTGCAGCTGGGCCAGGGCATCCTGCAGCGGCGCAACCGCCAGACGCATCTTGTTGAGCTCGCGCTTGAGTTCGTACAGGCGGATCACCGTGCGCCGCTCATAGGTGTCGGCGAAGATGTTTTTTTCCAGCAGGTCCAGGGTGTCGCGGAAGCTGTCGGTGATCGGCAGGTAATGATCCACCACCGCATCCAGCACCGAGTACAGGCAGAACGAAGGGCCCATCGCCAGCAGTTCGGGTTCCTGTTCCAGTCTCGCGCGTACCGGCGCATACGACAGCGACGCGCCGTGGCGCACCGTCACCAGGAAGCGCGGGCCGAGGAAGGCATGGGTTTCGCCGTAGCGGATGCGCTCATCCACGACCTGGGCGGTGTGCACCACTACGAACAGCGAGTTGCCGTAGGTTTCGATCTTGGGCCGCTGGTGCGCCTTGCGGGTGTCTTCGATCGCCAGCGGGTGCAGGTCGAATTCTTCCTGCACCTTGTCCAGGATGGCGTCGCTGGGCTCGTACAGCCCGACCCAGACGAAGCCCTTGGCATCATCGGCAAGTACGTCGCTGATGCTGTCCAGGTCGAGCGGGCGCTGAGTGCCGTCGGCGCCGTACCAAGTGCAATTGATCACGCAGGCTGGGTTGGCCTGGACGGGAGTTGGAGTGATGCCGGTAGTCATCCCGGCATCGTGCCTCAGCTGGCCGTTGACGCCAAGCTGCGGCGCCCCAGGATCAACGCCAGTGTGAGGTGGATGGGCAGCAGCAGCACGATCCACTGCATGTTGAACTGCGCTTGCAGTGACAGCCAATGCAGCGGCAGCGCCAGCAGCGCAATCCCGGTCATCAGCCACAGGACGACCCGGAACCAGGCGCGCGGTTGGCGCCCGCGCAGCAGGCTCCATGCGCCGGGAAGCAGCAGCAGGGCCAGCGGGCTGAGCAGCAACAGGTTGCGGTTGGCCCATGCAGCCTGATGCTCACTGAAGCCCCACAGGAAGGTCAGCAGGCCACCGGCGACGCCACAGAACAGCCAGAACGGCAGCGTGAATCCGCCGATCAGGCGCGGCTTGCGGCGTGCGGCATACAGCGCAGCGGCAACGACAAGTCCGACCAGCAGCCACGGCCACCAGGAGCGCTGCTTTTCCTTTGGCTCGGGTGGCAGGCGCTGCGGCAGCAATTCCTGTTCGGCCTGTACCAGCGGGCGGCCTTCGCTGTTGCGTACCTCGCGCAGACTGTCGGCCAGGCGCATGGGCACGAAGGCTTCCTGCCAGCGCGACAGCGGCTGGTCGGCATTCGGGCCCAGGCCGATGTCGAAGCCCAGCCACATCCACGGCGAAGGCGAGGCCAGTCGTACCGACTCGCTGCGGTAACTGTTGCCACGCGAACGGCCGGCCAGCTGGGATTGCAGGGCACCGCCCATGGCCTGGTCCAGGCTGTCGCGCACCATGGTGGCGCAGTTGGCGGTGAAGTAGTCGTAGCGGTAGCGCGCGTTCTCTGGCTTGGCGCGTTCGGCCAGTGCATCAGCCAGCGCCTGTGCCTGTGCGGGCGGCAGGTCCAGCCACTGGATGTTTGCCCCGCGCCCAACACTTTCGTACTGCGCCAGGTCCTGCTCCAGCGGCAGTGCGACCAGGTAATACATCATCTTGCCGCGCACGAAGTTGCCGATGAAATCCGGCTCGGACGGGTCGAAGAAGCCAAAGTTATACGACGTTGCCTGCCCGCTTGCCGGGTCCAGCACCACCAGGGCGTCATGGCCGAAGCGTTCGAAGAACACTTCGCCCGGCAGCATGGTCACCACGCCGATACGTGGTGCTGGTTGTGTGCTGGTTTCGCTGGGTTGGTTGGCGACAGGTTGTGCGCTGCTGGCCATCGCGGCCAGCAGCAGGAACAACGACGCAAACGCGGACAGCAGCCGCGGCAGGCGCAAGGTGATCAAGCTTCGTCCTGATCTTCAGGTGGCAGGATGGTCACGTGGAAGGCCTGCACGCGGCGTGCATCGGCCTTGGCCACCCGGAACACGAAGCGCTCCAGGGTCAGCTCATCGCCGATTTCCGGCAGATGGCCGACGGCCTCGGTGACCAGGCCGCCGATGGTGTCGTAATCGTCATCGGAGAACTCGGCGCCGAAGCGCTCGTTGAAGTCGCCGATGGTGGTCAGCGCATCCACCACATAACGGCCATCGGCGAGGATGGCGATCTGCGAGGTGTGGTCTTCGGTCTCGTCGTGCTCGTCATCGATCTGGCCGACGATCTGCTCCAGCACGTCCTCGATGGTTACCAGGCCGGCAACGCCGCCGTACTCGTCGACCACGATGGCCATGTGGTTGCGCGAGAGCCGGAACTCCTTGAGCAGCACATTGAGTTTCTTCGATTCGGGGATCAGCACCGCCGGACGCAGCAGCTCGCGCACGCTGGCGTGGCTGTTGTCGGCGACCACGCCGCGCAGCAGGTCCTTGGCCAGCAGGATGCCGAGGATGTCGTCCTTGTTCTCACCGTGCACCGGGAAGCGCGAGTGGCCGGAATCGACCACCTGCTTCATCAGCTCGATGAAAGGCCGGTCCACCGGCAAGGACACCATGTGCGAGCGCGGGATCATCACGTCGCCGACGGTTAGCTCGGCCACCGAAATGGCGCCTTCCATCATCCGCAGGGTGTCTGCGGCGATCAGGCCGTCCTGCTGTGCCGTCTGCAGGATGCCAACCAGCTCGTCGCGGGTATGGGGTTCACTGGAGAACGCCGAACCCAGGCGCTCCAACCAGCTGCGTTTCTTCTCACCGTTCTCGGGCGAGGTACTACTGTCGTCTTCAGACATCTCTTGGTTTGACTGCACCCGGCAGGCCGGGCGGTGCCTGCAAGTCTAGCAGGATGTTTGCCGTCGCCTGCTCAGGCCGCCGGTGGGTTGGGGGTCTGCACGCTGGGGGCTACCTGCGGTACATCGGCCGGGGTATCGGCCGGTTTGGCTGGCGCAGGTGGGGCTTCTCCTTCGGCCGGCAGGTCCAGGCTGTAGGTGCAGCCGGCCAGGGTTTTGCCCGGGTGGGATTTGACCGTGGACACGCCCAGGATCACCGATTCAATCAGCGCTTCGCCTGTTTTGGCGTCGTTGACATCGCGGCTGACCAGCTCGCGGCCGGCCATGAACTTGTCTGGTGCGTCGTAGCCGGTCTCCAGCTCCAGCTGTTTGGCCAGCGGGCGCGGATCGGGCATGTCGAGGATGACGATGATGGTGCCGCCGGCCATGGCGATGTGGTCGGCGCTGTGCCCGAACACCGTGATCGGGGTGTTCAACATGTACTCGGCCATGAACAGGTTGCCCTGCGGCAAGGGCCGCCAGCCCAACGCTACCGCTTTCAGCGGGTCATTGACGATCGGTGCCAATGCGGCGAACTCGCTGACGCTCTGCCGGCATTCGATCAGGGCAGGCAGGTCGATGGTGGGCTGGGCGCGAGCCGAACCGGCAGCGAGGAGGAGTAGCGGTAGCAGGTAGCTTGAGCGCACGGCAGTCATTCGGTGAAGTCCTGATGCCGATGATAGCGGCATCGCCGTGCGGCGCTGTGCAGCAGGAGCGAGCAGGGGTAGTGCCGAGCCATGCTCGGCAGGGGGGTTTACCGGTAGAGCTTCTGCCGAGCATGGC
>NZ_JASCOR010000198.1 GCF_029959445.1 Stenotrophomonas sp. PS02298
CATCGTCAACGAACTCCTGTGGCGTGTGAGAACCCTCAGGATGCGCTCGGAGACGATGGCTGCCTGCAAAGAACTCATGCTTCCAGATGTACTACGGCAAGGAGTTCTGCGGCAAGGCGATGGTGGCGTGGGCCCACGAGCGAGGCGTGCAGTTGCGCTTGATCCAGCCAGGAAAGCCCAATCAGAACGCCTACATCGAGAGTTTCAACGGCCGCCTACGCGACGAATGCCTCAACGAGCACTGGTTTCCCACACTGCTGCACGCACGTACCGAGATCGAAACCTGGCGACGGGAATACAACGAGGAACGACCGAAGAAGATCCTGGGAGGTCTGACGCCGGCCGCCTATGCCCAACAACTCGCAGCCAAAGCCGCTACGATTAAATCTGGACTCTAAAGGGCCCCGCTACTGAAAGCGGGGGGACGTCGCGGCGACTGATCCAGGCTGAACCCGTGACAGCCCCAAGCGCCGCCAAACGGACGTAGCGCCAGTCCATTACCAGCACAACGTCCGCTTCCGGCCGACACCTGATACTCGCTACGCAGCAAGTCGAACTGACGCTCGCCCGTTACCTAGACTTTCAATCAAGCTCCTCCGCTCTATATCGGAGGACAGTGCCATCGCCGTCACAGGTCCCGCAATTGTCGCTGTACTCGTCGCTGTAGTCGTTTTGACCACTACCGTCGCACGAGGGGCAATCCACGTCGTCATACCGCCTCAACTCGATCTGGTCAGCGACGCCTCTCGGCATCTGGCATTCGCCTTGACATGCTAGGCATTCTTCCGACCGCCATCGTCCTTTGCCTTTGCACAGCGGACAGTCAACCCAGTCATACTCCCTCAGATCAATCCGATCAGCGATGTGTCTAGGCATCTTGCACTCGCCGTGACACGCAGGGCAATCATTCTCTCCCAATTGTCCATCGCCATCGCAGACAGGACATTCAACTTCTTCATGCGCACTCACATCAACCCGATCAGCCATGTGCTTAGGCATCTTGCAATTGCCGCGACACTCGGGACAATCATCCCCCTTCCATTGTCCTTTGCCTTTGCACAAAGGACAGTCAACTTCGTCGAAATCTGCCAAGTCCACACAGTCCGCGAAGCGTCTCTCCATCTCCCCGTCACCATGGCAAACCGGGCAGTCTTCTCCCTCGTGCAGACCCACTCCCTTGCAGAGCGGACAATTGACAAGCGTGTAGGGCTCAAGGTCAATCTTGTCAGCCCATGCGGAATCGACTTGCTGTTCCCCGTAGCAAACTGGACAATCTGACGCGCCATGAGTGCCGCGCCCCTCGCAGAGCGGGCAATCAACAAACCCTGCAGCCGCACGGAATTCCTCGTCATCCGCCAACGCCGCGGCAGAGGTCAATCGAGCATTCAACGTGGTGTTCCGAACAGAACGCTCGAGCTTCTCCCAAAGTTCTTTAGGAGTACTGGTGTCTTTCTGACTTCCGCGCTTCCGCTTGCCCTCAGCGGTGCTCGCCCTCAACCTCTCTACTGCATCGCCTGCCAGTTTATTGTAGAAGTCCAACTGACCTTCGGTCGCTTTGGCATGAATCGCTTCAATCTCTATCTTCAAGCGCTGACACAGCTGCGCGAGGGCGAAGCACTCCGCGATTGAGTCCGCATGTGACCCCCACTTCGTACGAGTGATATACAGCAGTGTCTTCTTAAAGCCAGCGACGAACTCCCGCACAGCTGCAGCAGGCCCTAGGACACCCGTCTTATCAAACTTGGTATGGTGGTTTGCGCACAGATTAATAAGATTATGGGGATGGTTGCACTTGCCTAATGCCACAGGTTCAATGTGCGCGATCTCGCAAGTGTCCCGGTGAGAGTGACAGACCGCGCACTGGAGAAAGGTCTCGCTTTTCACCTCATCTTTAATCGCTTTAGGGATGTGCGGGCGCTTTCCAGGGTCAGACGGCCATGGTTTGCGCAAGTACTCATCAAACTCGAGGAGTTCCTTACGCGAGTAGGTGAGGTGACTACCCACGGTCTTCACGGACAGCCTCTTGGTCTCTCCCGCTTTAGGCGCACGTTTGGTGAATGATTGCAACAGCTCAGGAGACATTTGAACCAAGGCAGCGGCTGCGAACTCTTCAATATCGTCGTCTTTCGTCGTCACCTTCTTTCGGCCTCGCTATCTAGTGGTGAACGCAGATAATTTGTTAATCAATGCTATACCAGGCATCGGCTCTCACCTCCGCTTACGCGATACGAAAGAGCCGTTTCATTCGGTGCGTATCCCTGGTGGAGCTTTCGGCCGGACGGATCGAGACAGATGATCCCAGCTTTGGTTCGAGAGCCGACGCTAGAAGTCGTGGTCGCGCTAGTAAGCATCCTGGGTCGGCTGATACCTGGGTCCGGTAGAGCGCGCAGATACCGACCAGTGACGCGAGAGCACACAGGTTGGGACGCCCATATGAGGCACCTCGCCGAACGGTCTCTCAGACCTCTTTCCCGAATTCGACCAGGGCAGCAGCACATCCTTCAGCTCAAGGGCTGGCAGGTCCGCAAGCGGGCGCTGGGGCAGCGGCCGAGGATCGAAGCCAAGGTCTCCCGCGCCGAACTTCCGGTCCAGCGTTGGGCCACGGACCTGTGCCGCGTGTGGGGCGGCAAAGACGGCTGGCTCAGCCTGGCGCTGGTGATCAACTGCCATACCCAGCAACTACTGGGATGGCACCTGTCACGGACTGGCAAGGCCAGTACAGCTTCGGCGGCTCTGGAGCAGGGGTTGATCACCCGCTACGGCACGCTGGGCCGCGTGCGGGAGCCGTTCCTGCTGCGCTCGGATAACGGGCTGGTCTTCACCAGTCGCGATTGCACCCGCCTGGTGCGCAGCTACGGCCTGAAACAGGAGTTCATTACCCCGCACTGCCCGCAACAGAACGGGATGGTGGAACGCATGATACGGACCTTGAAGGAGCAGTGCGTGCATCGGCATCGCTTTGAGAGGCAAACCCACACCCTGCGGGTGATTGTTGACTGGATCACCTTCCACAACCAACAGCGCCCACATCAGGCGCTGAAGATGATGACCCCGGACGCTGCTTATGTCGCTACATTAACCGCGTAACCTGAGCAGAAGGCGGTGGGTCATTACAAAAGTTCGAACGACTGGCGGCAACCCAAGCCCGTAGACGCATGCCACGCTCGCGCCCTTCATTGCACGCAAACAATCATTACAACAATGGCCAAAATATTCACAGGCACACCTAGCTTCAAGTCAGTCCAGTTTAGCCCTTCCATGACGGCCTTCCGCTCCGTTGCCGAATGGAGCAACGTTCTAAACTTGCCTGTTGGAGCCATTATCTATCACAGCAACGAATGCCACATACGGGTGTTCATGCAGCTATCTTGGGACGCTGACTTCTGCTCTTTCGACGCTAGTAGTTTCTCAGAGCAGGAGCCAACGGACGCGATAAAGATGACAACGGCAGGCGTAATCGGCCTAGTCCTAACCCCTGAGGATATCCGTAAACTGGCTGCCGGGAACTTAGTACGAACATCAATATTCAGCGCGCTTCTGCGAAAGAATTATGGCTGGATCGAGATGGTGGCACCCATCGTTCACCCTTGGAACATTTCACTCCCTCCCGAAAATCGACGCATCGGCATAGAAAGACCAGTGCCTCAGAGCGAAGGCAACTCTGAATGCCCCTCTCTCTATGAGTTTGCCATCTCACCTACCGGCGCCTGCATTCTGGATCAAGATATGGAGCGCTTCAGGGAGCACTTGTACCATGGCGGCTTTACCAACGACATCTTCTTTGATTCAAAGATAGTTGAAGAACTGCCCCCGTATGTGTCCGTTAAGCTTAAAGAGCTCATCGAGGCAAATCGATTATATTGGCGCAACTATGTAGACGCCGACACCGCAGAGCACGACAGGCGGCGGGCGAGAATGCGCGAGTATCTGCAAGAAGATTTCATCGCTAACTGCGACGAGCAGACATCCAAAGAGGGTCTACTCGAACATGCGATCAGGTTCGCAGACCCAACGGCCGTGCATGAATCCAAGAGACTGCAACCGTCCGCGTCCGCCACAGAGAACCTGCTGATCCTGTTGACCGCGGCCAAGCTCTTCTGGGCCCCACACTTGGCCTGCAACCACAGCTATGAGACCTACCCTGATCGGGACGCTATGGCCGCCTTCTTGCGATTTATGGGAATGAGCAGCTCAAATGCCGCCACGGCAGGTGTCGCAATCATTCGGCCAGAAGGCATAGATAAACCACCCAGACCCCTGAAAGGGACTATCAGACTTACAAAGAAGCGTCAACCGTCAAACTTGTAAGGGAAGACGTACTAACTCCGGAAAAGAAGAATCGGCGCCGTTGCAACGCAAATGCAACGTCCTTCCAATTCCGGAGTAAACGAAATGAAATTCTGTACCAACAAGATTCCGCGGCCCAAGCCCGCCAACCCTTTTTGCAATGCGCACGACGATCAGGGAGACGTTTCTTCCCTCTCTTCGGGCCCTGATGCCAGTGCCAAAGCGCCGCATCTTTCGCACTTGAGCATGGAGCAGCGCCTGAGCGCCCGCCACGTCTGGCAGTTCCTGGATGAGGGCCGTAGCACTTTCTACGCACGCCAGAACCCGAAAGATCCCAGCTACGACCCGCTGTTTCCTCGCCCGATCCCGTCTTCGACCAAGGGAACTGGTCCGCGTCGCTGGAAGCTGGGGGCGATTGTTGCCTGGCTGCAGCTGTGCGAATCGAACGCGGCGAGCGCCTGAGGGGGGACCATGAAGAACGAAAAGATCACCCCCAAGAATGTCGATACTCGCGAAACGCGCGCAGAGCGTGTGATCCGACTGCTTGAAACGACGGCCGTTGATCCCCTGCAGGCGAAACTGCAGGACTTCCATGCCTTCTACCCCGCAATAACTGTCGCGCGCCAGAAGGGGATGAAGACCAAGCAGATCATCAAGATCTTGGCAGACGGCGGTATGAAGCTTTATCCAGCCCTCTTCGAGAAGCTGATGAATGCGATGGAGAATAGCAAGGGGAAGCCCTGCTGCAAGCTCTGTGGTCAGTGCCTGGCAATCACGGCGAGCGGTGTTAGCAAATCTGGGGACACTACTTGCAGTAACGAACCGACTCCGGAAGCACCGCACACGGTGCTCCCGCATCCGTAGTCGCCCGAGCCGGCGCAAACACTAAAGAAGGCGTGATTCACGCCTCTCCACAAGCCTCCACCTTTTCTCGCTCTCGGCCTCTAGGCCGAGAGTATCTGCCCGCGAGCTTCAGAAACATGACCAAGTTCAAACACCATTTTCCGTTCGACCAACTGCCAGAGCTCCGTAGTCTCCCGTTGCGCCGTTTCGACGCGGCCGCCGAAGAGTGCACTATTGCTCGTCAAGTACCGTGCAAGCTGTCCTATTTCACCGCAGCAGCAGCGTGCTGCGCAGCAGCGCAGACGTTGGTCGACGTCGCCAAGCCTGAGGGGGGAACTGTGGGCACCAACGTGTATGCCTTGATCAGTGCAGCCTCTGGTGAGCGTAAGACAGATGTCCGGCGCGACCTTTTTGGCGCTTTCGACCAGATCGATATTGAGCTCAAGGCTCAGTTCGCACGAGAAAGCACCGAGTACGACGCTCACCTGCGCAGCTGGCACCGCATTGAAAAAGCACTCGCCTACGAGCTGAAGTCGGCAAAAGCTCCGGACGGAGTACTTCAGCAAATGGATGATCACGATACGCGCAAGCCGGTTGCCCCAGTTGAAATGCGTGCCTCACTGAAGGAGCCCGGAATGGCACCGCTCAAGCGTGCGTTGAGCGACTTTCCATGCATTTCAATCATCTCGGGTGACTGCGCGACCTATTTGCGGGAGGTAATCCTGCCCAACGACACCATGTTCTGTGACACTTGGAGTGGCGAAAAAATTGATGATCCGCGCGTCACGGTTGCTAACTACTACTGCGAGCAACCGCGCCTCACCTGCCTCCTTATGATTCAGCCGGAAAAATTTGAGCCGATCTTGGAATCCAAGAATGGCAGGGGCGCAATCGACTCAGGATATTTCGGCCGAACGTTGTTCTGCAATGCAGGAACGACTCAAGGTACGCGCTTCCTGAATATCGAAGTGAACAGCGCATCCGTCGGAAGTAATCATCGCGACGTGTTCACCCGTAACATAAGAGAGCTTCTTCTGGAGGGCGTCGATGCCATGCGCGCAACGAAGTATCAGCGCAAGGTACTTCGGTTCAATGAAGAGGCCAGTCGTATGTGGAAGCTGTACTACAACTATGTGGAAGAGCAGCGAGGTATCGATGGCCGCTATTACAAGATCGGCGATTTCGCGAACAAACTTCCCGACAACGTTGCACGAATGGCAGCAGCATTTCACGTGACGGAGCGGCTCGAAGGTGACGAAATTGGCATAGAGTGCCTGATGACCTCCATCTTGATGTGGGACGAATCATCGAAAGACTATGCTCAAACGTTCACTCGGGTTGATCCGGACGAAGCTGATGCCATGCTCTTGTATAGCTGGCTGAAGGAGAAGCTCCTCGACGAGCCTGCTCGGCAGGGTATCCGGGTAGCAAGGCAATACCAGTTTCACTACGTAAGCACCGTCTCTCAGTTCGCACCGTCTCGACGCATGCGTGGCAAAAGCATCCATCCACTGCTTGCCATTCTGGCTCGCAAGGGATTGATTTCGATCCACTTTGATCCGGTTGGTCGCGGGCAGACAGCCGAGAAGATCCGCCTTTTGACGCCGCCGCCCCAGTAGAATCCAAAAGACAGGCGAAGGCATAAGCGTGCTAATGGTGCAAAGGGTTTGCACCATTAGCACGGTCTAGAGGGGGGGGGGGCAGTGGAGCATGGGGGCGGGGGGGGGGGGGGGGGGGGGGGGGGGGGGGGGGGGGGGGG
>NZ_JASCOR010000199.1 GCF_029959445.1 Stenotrophomonas sp. PS02298
AAGCCGATCAGGGAGAAGAAGTCCTTGGGAACGATCAACGCCATCCACGAATCGCTTCATGCAGAGCACCCATCGACCGGTGCTCAGATCATGCCAGCGGAGGCGGGGTTTTCACACAGCCTCGGCCGAAAGCAGACGGCTCCTAGGATAGTGACCTTCACATCATCGTGATCCGCTATCCCTGTCTCCAGTAGATGTCCAGAGCTACCCCGATCGGCAGGTTGAGATCGAAAGTCCTTTGTCTTCCCAGAATCGCGAGACAAGTTCCCTACTGCGAATTGCTGCCATTGCGTACGTCCAGTGCCCTGCGGCGGTTGCGCTTAGCCGCCACCGCCGCAGGCTGGCGCTTGCGGTGCTCGGAAGCCCAAGAGTTTGTCTGGGCGTAGGGCCTTCGGTGATCCGGACTACGAATTCGTGTTCGCAGGCATCGAGATCACAACCTTCCCCTTGGTGCGTCCGCGATCGACATAGGACAGGGCCTCGGAGGTAGAGGCGAAATCGAATACCTGATCGATGACCGGCTTGATGACCGATGCATCTACCAATTGGGTGATCTCCTCCAACTGCTTCCCGTCTGCACGCATGAAGACGAATGTGTATTTGACCCCGGCCTGCTTCGTGGCTGCACGGATCTTTCTGCTGATCAAGCCCACAAGCTGACGGGCAACCCAAGAGAGCCCGAGGCTGCGCGCGAACTCCGGCGTCGGCGGACCAGAGATGGAAATCAGATGCCCACCTGGCCGCAAGACCTTGACTGAGTTGGCGAGAACTTCTTGGCCCAAGCCGTTCAGAACGACGTCGTAATCCTTCAACAGCTCTTCAAAACGCTGGTTCTTGTAATCGATGACCTCATCGGCCCCGAGTGCCTTGACGAGGCTGGCGTTGGCCGCGCTGGTGGTCGTAGCAACATAGGCACCAAGATGCTTGGCCAACTGAATAGCTACGGTGCCCACGCCACCAGATCCTGCATGAATGAGTACCTTCTGCCCGGGGCGAACTGCCGCCGTTTCAACGAGCACCTGCCATGCGGTAAGAGCGACCAACGGAATTGAAGCAGCCTCCTCGATGCTTGCTGCATCAGGCTTGGTCGCCAGCGCCTTGGCATCTACAGCCACGTACTCCGCGAAGGTGCCGATACGGGATGCAGGCACTCTGCCGTAAACCTGGTCTCCGATGGCAAAGCGAGTTACCTTCCTGCCCAGCCCCACAACTGTTCCGGCCACGTCGTTACCGAGGATCAGTGGAAGCGCATAGGGCAGGACCCGCTTGAACTCTCCCTTCATGATCTTCAGATCCAGCACATTCACGCTCGCTGCTCCGACGCGGACCAGGACATCGTCATCTCCGAGTTCGGGGATTGCGACCTCCTTGATTTGGCCAGTCTCATTCTTGTCATACTGCTCAATCACAAAGGCTTTCATCTTCGTGGTCTTCATGAATTTAGGTCCTTGGAATTAGACAGATACCAAGAGTGTCAAGCGTCATCTGGTGGCGCTCGGGACACCCTGCGGCATCCTCAGGTGGATAGGAAGGCGAGTGCCGCCGGAATGAACTCAGCGTGATACTGGAAGATCCCGCCATGCCCTGAGTCGGGATAAATGATCAGACGTGCGTCCGGGAATCGCTCGGCCATCGTCAAGCTGAGTTCCGTTGGCACCATGATGTCATGGTCCCCGTTCACGATAAGAACAGGCTGCTGCACGTTTTCCAGTGATTGTGCGGCTTGCCGCCCCCAAGCCTCGATCGCCTGGAGTTGGTGCATGAACGCCTCTGCACTGGGTACCTGATCCCGATCCAGATGCCGCTCCGCCAGCCGGTCGACGAAGGCTTGTGCTGCAGCGCGCCCTTTGCCGTTGTCGTTGAAGAACAGATGGTACTGCGGAGGCTTTCCTTCACGTTTGGCCCGCTCTATCAAAGGCCAGGAGGTGGCACCCACCTTGTCGATGCCATCACCGCCAGCGGGGCCGGTGCCGGCGAGGATGAGCTTCCTGACCAGCTCTGGCTTCTTCGCCACAATCTGTTGGGCTACAAAGCCCCCCAGCGAGAACCCGAACAGATCGACCTGCTCGTGACCCAAGGCATGGACGCAGGCAATGACATCGTCGGCAAAATCCGCGACCAACACGGGCGACGGTCCATCTGAAAGTCCAATCCCGCGGTAATCGATGGCGATGACATGGTGCTGGGTGGCCAGAGCATCCACGATCCGGGGATCGAAGCCGTCCAGATTTGCTCCCCAATGATTGAGAAGCACGACGGGAACGCCTCCTGCAGGTCCGAGCTCGCGATACGCCAGACTGACGCTGCCGATATTGACGCGCTTGTTCGGCGTGCTCACCCATGAAGACCGTCCTTCCGTGCCCAGTGGCAACGAGTCAGCGTCAGAGCGGCATTGAACTACCAGTGTCCCACTCATTACCTGGACGACATCATCGTTCTGGTTGAACGTTTCGGTGCGGAGCTTGACCAAGCCTTGGCGAGGCTTCGATCTGGATCTCCGGACCTCAAGGACTTCGCATTCAACACGCAACGCATCGCCGGGGCGCACGGGGCGGGGCCAGCGCAGGTCATCGAAACCTGCTCCAATGATTCCACCGGCCAACTGCTCTTCATTGGAAAGCAGCAGCCTCATGGTGGTTGCTGCTGTGTGCCAGCCACTGGCAGCGATACCCTGGAAGAGCGTATCGGAGGCCAGGGCTTCATCCATGTGGAACGGCTGGGGGTCATAAGCCTCGGCAAACTGCTTGACTTGTGACACATCGATGGAAATGGACGCCTTGCCAATGAAGCGCTGGCCTACGTACAGGTCTTCCAGGTACAGGGTGGTCATATGGGTTCTCGTGATCTATCAATGAATCCCGGCGATTGCGGGATCTCACCGGCGCGGGTCGACCTGGAGGTCTATTGACGGTAGCGGGCGGCTGCTTGGCCTTGCTTGAGATCGCCGATCAGGGCCTGACGCGCCGTTTGCAGGGACGCCCACCGTTCCTCGACGTGGAGCGGCGGGATCGTTATCGGCTCGCGGCGATCGTAACCAACCAGCGCGGCATCGACGAGTTCTTCCACGTCCATCATTTCCGCGAGCCTGCTCACATCGATCCCGGCACGATCCCACAGCTCTGTCCTGGTGGCTGCCGGAAGAACTGCTTGTACGTAGACGCCACGCGGCCCGAGCTCGATTTGAAGTCCTTGGGAGAGGAACTGAACGTAGGACTTTGTCGCCCCATAAATGCTCATCGAGAACTCTGGTGCCAGGCCAACAACCGATCCTATGTTGACGATGGCACCATCACCATTGTTGACGAGGCGAGGGGCGATTGCTGCCGCCAGACGGGTAACGGACGTCACGTTCAACGCGATCATTTGCTCAATGCGCTGCGCGTCCTGGTCCAGGAAGCTACCCGACTGTCCCATCCCGGCGTTGTTGATGAGTACGCCAATCCGTTCGTCATCGCGCAACTTCCGTTCGACCCTCAGAAGGTCGTCCTGATTTGTCAGATCCGCCGGCAGGACCTCGACAGTCACATCGAACTTCTCGCTCAACTGTTGCGCCAGCACGTCGAGCCTGGCCTTGTCGCGGGCGACCAGCACAAGGTCGTGACCGCGTTGTGCGAAACGGGCGGCGTACGTGGCACCAATGCCAGTGGAGGATCCGGTGATGAGTACGGCAGCAGGCCTGTTCATGGTGTTTACCTATACGAATGGGGGAGGGGGCAGGTGTTGACCTGCCCTTTGAAGTTGACGGGCTTATGCCATCGTCGGGTAGTCGGTGTAGCCCTTCTCACCGCCACCGTAGAGGGTGGTGGGATCCAGTGGGCTCAGCGGTGCGTGTGCCTTGAATCGCTCGACCAGATCAGGATTGCTGATGAAGGCTCGCCCGAATGAGACAAGTTGCCGCTCGTCTTCCTCAACTCGAATCTTCGCCAGCTCGATGCCATAGCCATTGTTGGCGATGTACGTGTGCTTGAAGCGACTGCGCAATGCTTCGTAGTCGAAGGGCGTAATATCCCGGGGACCGCCGGTCGCACCTTCGACCACGTGCAGATACGCGATACCGAGATCACTGAGTGCAGCGACGATGTAGTCGAACTGGGGTTGCGGCTCGGAGGAGGAGATGCCGTTGGTTGGGGACACTGGCGAGATGCGCACGCCCGTTCGCCCAGGCCCAATCTCCCCGGCGACAGCCGTTGTGACCTCAAGCAGGAGCTTGGCGCGGTTCTCGATCGAACCACCGTAGCGGTCCGTCCGCTGATTGGCCCCGTCCTTGATGAACTGATCGAGCAGGTAGCCGTTGGCACCGTGGATCTCGACGCCGTCAAATCCGGCGGCGATCGCATTTGCTGCGGCCTTGCGGAAATCCTCGACGATGCCGGGAATCTCGTCTGTCAGAAGGGCGCGCGGTTCAGAGACGTCAACAAAGGTTTTGTTTACAAACACCTTGGCTTGAGCACGAATCGCCGAGGGGGCAACAGGAGCGGAGCCGCCTGGCTGAAGGTCCACGTGGGAGATCCGACCGACGTGCCAAAGCTGCACGAAGATCTTGCCGCCCTTCTCATGCACTGCATCTGTCACTGCTCGCCATGCCTTGATCTGTTCAGGCGTGTAGATGCCGGGGGTGTCCTGATAGCCCTGGGCTTGAGGTGAAACCTGGGTGGCTTCAGTGATGATCAGCCCGGCCGTGGCGCGCTGGCTGTAATAAGTGGCCGCCAGTGGGGAAGGCACCAAGCCAGCGCCGGCGCGATTGCGGGTCAGCGGGGCCATCACAACGCGATTGGAAAGGGTGATATCGCCGCACTCGTAAGGGGCGAACAGAATGCTTTCAGTCATGAACGGCAGCTAAGAAGAGGGTTGGAGTGCCAATGATTACGGTCGTACGCATTGCGTGTCAAGTTATGATTATGATCGTACGCAATGATATAGTTCAGTCATTCAGGTTCGGATCTCCTCCAGGATCAAGTCATGAAAGTTACGAAAGCTCAGTCCCAGGCAAACCGGGCACACGTTGTCGAGACAGCGTCGACGTTGTTCCGTCAGTTCGGCTATCAAGGCATCGGCGTTGCTGATCTCATGGCAGCTGCAGGGTTGACGCAGGGCGGCTTCTACAAGCATTTCGCCTCAAAAGCCGACTTGGCAGCAGAGTCAGCGACCTGTGGGTTCCAGCAGACCGCTCGTTTGCAGACCGGAGATGCCTCAGCTTTCATCAAGCAGTACTTGTCGCGTGCCCATCGCGACAACCCGTCCCAGGGCTGCACCATGGCCGCCCTCGCAACAGATGCATCGCGCCAGCCCGAGCAAGTCAGAACAGCCTTCGCGGAAGGGCTTGAGCAGTTGCTGGGAGCGGGCCATCAGGCCGCAGGACAAGTGCCGGCTGATGCCCCCTCCATGTCCCAACAGGAGCGCGCCCGTAGGATCGAGGCGTTCTCTCAGTTGGTGGGCGCGCTGGTTCTCTCCCGTGCATGCCCCGACGACGCACCACTTGCAGACGAGATCCTAAACACCTGTAGGGACCGCGCACTGGCCCGATTGAAGCCACGCAACTGACACGCTGCGTAAAGATCTATCGAGCGCCGCGGCAGCGTCGGCTCGCCGGCTGATCTGGAGGTCACACCCTCCATCGGTCCGAGGCGTGCGGAAAACGTCTCGTCCCGCAGCTCCGGGCCATGGACGCGGGGATCCTGGATCTTCACCAAAGTGCGTCAGCGCTCCAGGAGGAGAAGTGTTGTCTGGCAACATCCAAGACAAGCTCTGGATTAGTGGCTAGCATCATGGAGAGCGAGCTATTTCCCAATAGCGTATGCGGGGCCGCCAGCCAATCCATCTCTTCCCAGCCTGACGTTCGCTCGCCTTCGGCCACTCCATATGGACCACGGAGAAGCGAAAGCAGCTCAGCTAGCACTGATACCGGCTCGTTAGACGGCGTCAACTGCCATGCGGGATAGAAAAACCCTTCCTTTTCTGGGAGCCAGACACCCAAAACTCTGCCAGATTGCATCAGCTGGGAGAGCGTCTGACCCTTACTGCCATCCAATCGCAGCAGATCCTCGAACGCGCTCGGATCCAGCCAATCAGCCGACAGGGCAGCCCGGGCTGCAGCGGACGCAGGTGTTTCCTCGAGCAAATGCTTGGGCATGCTCTACTTGCCAGGTGGCTTCACAGCGCAAGGATGCCACGTCCAACCACTCAGGTAACCTGTGGGGGAAACGTCTCAACCCATCGGATCAATTAGGCCGAGGACTACCCACAAGCGCAGCTAGCCGTCTGCAGCGCGTGTTACGGTGCAGTGCCGATACATCTGATCCACCATTGGGCGAGGTGACGACCATGAATCTGATGACTGCACTGCTCCGCGGGTTCGTCCAAGGTGCGAAGGAAACTCCGGCCGGATTCTTCTCGCCGATAGTAGGCCTGTGGCGAATCATGTCTACGCAGACTGATCGGGCGATCCGCCGGCACTGGTGGAAGTAGGCCTTCAATGAAATGAGGGGCACCTTATCCGCGGCAACGCGAAAAACAGGGCATCTTATCCGGGGTTCTGCGAAAACACGGGCGAGTATCTCTGCGAAAACACGGGCGAGTATCCGCGCCAAAAGAGGCGGGTTTCCTCCGGAACATGGGCAACTTGTCCGTGGCAATCAGCCGGGATGGTAGGTGAGAAGTGATCCAAAGCCAGATCCATTGGAGTCGGCCCATCAACCATTTCGCATAATGTATATTATGTAAACACTAGGCAACGCAAAACGAGGGTCGGCAGGGAATCATTACGTACAGGGCCAAAAGCTGCCTAAGCGACTGAATTTCAAGGTTGATTGCTCGTCTCTCGGGCAGGTTCTCCCCATCTATGGGGTCTGTTCAAGCACCTTGGCTGTGTA
>NZ_JASCOR010000019.1 GCF_029959445.1 Stenotrophomonas sp. PS02298
GCCATGCTCGGCAGGGGCATTACCGGTACAGCCTCTGCCGAGCATGGCTCGGCACTACAGTGAAGCGTCACCGGTACAGCCTCTGCCGAGCATGGCTCGGCACTACAGTGAAGCGTTGCCGGGACAGCCTCTGCCGAGCATGGCTCGGCACTACCGTTGGATCAATCGCGCTGCGGGCGCTTGTAGGCCACGCAATCCACTTCCACCTTGCAGTCCACCACCATGCGGCTTTCGACGCAGGCGCGGGCCGGCGGGTTTTCGCCGAAGTAATGCTTGAACACGCCATTGAAGGCGTAGAAGTCGCGGGCGTCGTCAAGCCACACGCCGCAGCGCACGACATGCTCGGGGCCGTAGCCGGCTTCGGCCAGGATCTGCAGCACGTTGCCGATGACCACGTGCGACTGCTCGGTCACGGTGCCGGCGACCAGTTCGCCGTCGCGCATCGGTACCTGTCCGGACACGAACAGCCAGCCATCGGCTTCGACCGCGCGCGAGAACGGCATGTGCTGCTTGCCTTGGCCAACGCCACCTTCGGCGCCATAGCGTTTGATGTCACTCATCGGTATTCCTTTATATGGGTACAGCGGTTGCAACTCAGGCTGCTGGTGCAGCCTCGGGGCAGACAAAACGGCCGGCGCGGGCAACGACCTGCTTGCCGTCGTAGCTCAGGCGTCCGTTGACCCAGACCGCGTTGATGCCATCGGCGGCGCGGATCGGGTCGTGGAAACTTGCCGTGTCACGTATCCGTGCCGGGTCGAACAGCACCAGATCGGCGTACCAGCCAGCACGGATGAAGCCGCGTGCACCCATCGCGAAGCGTGACGCGGGCAGGCCGGTCATCTTGTGCACGGCGGTATGCAGCGGGAACAGCTGCTCATCGCGGGCGTAATGGCCAAGCACACGTGGGAAGGTGCCCCATAGCCGCGGATGCGGACGCGGATCGCGCGGCAAGCCATCGGAGCCGATCATGGTCAGCGGATGGGTCAGGATCTGGCGTACGTCGGCCTCGTCCATGCCGTGGTAGACCGCACCGGCCGGTTGCAGGCGGATCGCGGCGTCCATCAGCGAAACGCCCCAATCGTTGGCGATGTCGGCCAGCAGTCGCCCACCTTGCTCGGGCTCGGGCTCGGACCAGGTGATCAGGATGTCGAAGGCGTCGGTGACCTGTTTCAGGTCCAGAGTCGAGGCGCTGGCGGCGTACGGATAGCAGTCACAGGCGACGTCCTGGGTGGCCGAAGCGGCCTGCAGGCTGGCCAGCACTTCGCCACTGCGGCCCCAGTTGTCGATGCCGGCGCACTTCAGGTGCGAGACGCGCACGGCCGCCTGCGGTGCACGTGCAGCATGGAAGGCTTCCTCCATCGCTTCAAGAATCCCGCCGAACTCATCGCGCAGGTGGGTGGCGTACAGCCCATCGCGTGGCAACTCGGTTGCCAGCGCATCGACTTCCGAGGACGGTGCGCTGAAGGCCGAGGCGTAGGCCAGTCCGCTGCTCAAGCCCAATGCGCCTTGCGCGAGGCTGTCGCGCAGCTGCGCGCGCATCGCGATGATTTCATCCGCGCTGGCAGCGCGGTCCAGCCTGTCCATGTGGTTCTGGCGCAGGGCAGTGTGGCCGACCAGGGCGGCCACATTCACCGCAGGGCCGACGAGCTCCACTGCCTTGCGGTAGCTGGTGAAATCCGCATAGCGGAAGTCCTCGGCATCGCCCAGCAGGTTCATCGGGTCCGGCACCTGGCCGCGTATCCGTACCGGGCTGGCGCTGATGCCGCAATTGCCGACCACCACGGTGGTCACGCCCTGTGACAACTTGCTGAGCATGTCCGGGTTGCGGATTACTTCCAGATCGTCATGGGTATGCACGTCGATGAAGCCCGGTGCCAGCGCCAGCCCCTGCGCGTCGACCACGTGCGCCGCCGGCGCGTCGCCGAGTTGGCCGACTGCCGCGATACGCCCGGCATAGATGGCCACATCACCCTGCACGCCGGCCCGGTCGCTGCCATCGAAGATCAGGGCATTGCGTATCAAGAAATCATGCATGGATCAGTCACCCAACGGCAGGCGCGAATCGCCGCCACGGTGGCGGTCCAGGGCCAGCTTGATGCGGCGCAGATGCTCGTGGTTGGCGTTGGCGTCGTTGAGTGCGGTGGTGGTGGCAAGCACGTCGATCGCCAGCATCATCGCGTAGCGCGAAGCCGAGGGCTTGAACACGAAGTCGGTTTCCTCGATCTGGATCGGTAGCAGCCAGTCGCTGCGTTCGGCCAGGGCGGTGTTGGCCTGGGTGATGGCGCCTATGCGGGCACCGTAGGTGCGTGCGATGTCCACCGCCGAGATGATTTCCGGAGTGATGCCGCTGACCGACAGCACCAGCACCAGATCCTGCGGGCCGAGCGTGGCGCCGATGATCTTCATCATCAAGGCATCGCTGCAGGCCGAGACAGGACGCCCGAAGCGGACGAAGCGGCTCTGCAGTTCCTGTGCGAATACCGTTGAGCAGCCACCGAGACCGAAGATGTGGATCATCCGTGCCTGGCAGATGGCTTCGGCCAGTTCCTGCACCACGTCCTCTTTCAGGTTGGCGATGTTGTGGCGCAGGCTTTCCTGGATGTCATCGCAGATCTGCGCGTACAGCGCGGATACCGGTGGTGCGTTCTGCTGCTCGAGGAAGCGTTTGCCGACTGCGCTGGCCGAGGCCAGCCGTGCGCGCAGTTCGCGGACGTGCTCGCAGCCGAGCGCCTTGGCAAAGCGCGAGATGGCGGCGGCGCTGACTTCAGCGCATTCGGCCAGCTCGCTGACGCCGTACTGCGCGGCGGCATCCACATCGGCGAGGATGGCCGCGGCAATCCGCGCCTCGACCGGGCTGAACTCGTGCTGGCGCTGGCGCAGCTCATAGACGATATCGAACGTATTCTGCGACATGTTCAAAGCACCATGGACAGGGCCATCACCAAGGACAGGGCGATGACGGAAATGAGGGTTTCGAGCACCGTCCAGGTCTTGAAGGTCTGGGCGACAGTCATGTTGAAGTATTCCTTCACCAGCCAGAAGCCACCGTCGTTGACGTGTGACAGCACCACCGAGCCGGCACCGGTGGCCAGCACCAGCAATTCAGGGTGGGCATAGCCCATGGCGGCTGCAATCGGCGCGACGATGCCGGAGGCGGTGGTCATCGCCACGGTTGCCGAGCCGGTGGCGATACGCATCAGCGCGGCCATGGTCCAGCCCATCAGCAGCGGCGACAGTTCAAAACGCTGCGACAGGCCGATGATTTCCGCGGCGACGCCGGTGTGCACAAGGATGCCGTTGAGACCGCCACCGGCGCCCACCAGCAAGGTGATGGCAGCGGTGGGGGCCAAACACTCCTGGGTGAACTTGAGGATCTGCTCACGGCTGAAGCCGCGCATCAGGCCCAGGGTGATGAAGCTCATCAGGGTCGCCAGCAGCAGGGCGACCACCGAGTGGCCGATGAAGCGCAGGCCGTGGTTGAGGGCCGAGCCGGGTGTTGCGATCTGGTCGGCCCAGCCGCCGAGCAGCATCAGCACCACCGGCAACAGCAAGGTGGCCAGGGTGATGCCGAAGCTGGGCAACTGCTCATCGGGAATGCGGCCATGGCCTTCGTCCAGCAGCGCCGCTTCCATCGGGTTGTGTGCGGGCAGCTTGACCCGTGGCGCCACGAACTTGGCGAATACCGGACCGGCGACAGCAGCGGTCGGCAAGCCGATCAACAGCGAATAGAACACGGTGCGGCCGACATCGGCGCCATAGGCATTGACTGCCAGCATCGCCGCCGGATGCGGCGGCACCAGACCATGCACCACCGACAAGCCGGCCACCATCGGCAGGCCGACCAGCAGCAGCGGTACGCCGGTGCGACGGGCGACGTTGAGCACGATCGGGATCAGCAGCACGAAGCCGACTTCGAAGAAGATCGGCAAGCCCACGCAGAAGGCGATCAGCATCATTGCCCAGTGCACGTTCTTCGTGCCGAAGCGGGCGATCAGGGTACGCGCGATGCGCTCGGCGCCGCCGGACTCGGCCATCATCTTGCCGAGCATGGTGCCCAGCGCGACGATCAATGCGATATGCCCCAGCGTCTTGCCGACACCTTGTTCGTAGGCGGGCAGGATCTCCGGCGCCGGCATGCCGGCAAACAGCGCCAGGCCCACCGACACCAGGGTGACGCTGATGAAGGGATTGAGTCGGAAGCGGGCGATCAGCACGATCAGTGCAAGGATCGACAATGCGGCGTAGATCAACAGCAGATTACCGTCGGTCATGCGTACAGGCTCGATGGAAGCGGTTAGAACTGCGTGGAAACAGCGCCGACAACGCGGTGCGCGTCATCGACCACCAGCAGGTGGCGCCATTTGTCGAAGGTCAGGCAGGGGTGGGAAATGTCGAAACAGAGCATGTCGCCCACCTGCAGCTCATCGTCGGCCTGCAGTTCGAGGAAGGCGTGCTGGTCCATCATCGCCGTGACCTTCCAATGCGCGGCGGCGTTGCTCGGTGCCGCGTCGCCAGGGCGATAGTGCAGCGCAGGCACGGGGAAACCGGCATCGAAGGCTGCGTCGCGCTTGCCCAGGCCGATGATGGCCTTGCCCGGTTCCGGCCGCGACTGCACGTAAGCCCATAGCCGCAGCGCCGGCTGCAGGCTGCTGCCCATCTCGCGCGCGACCGGATTGCTGGCGTGGATGCGCTCGGCCGCCTGCCGGTAGATGCCGACATCGTGGCTGAGATAGCAGCCCGGACGCAGCACGATCTGCGCATCGGCATCGTTGGCAAGCACGGAGAATTCCTCGGCGACCACGTCGAACCAGGCCGAACCGGCGCCGCTGAGGATGGCTGGCAACTGGCGGAAGCCGCCGCTGGTGCGGATCGCCTGCCACTGCGCAAGGCTGCGCTGCAGCATGGCGCGCACGCCAGCCTCGTCGCCGGCGACACCTTCATAGACTTCCACGCCGACCAGTGCGACCGCATCCGGCCAACGCGCAATTTCATCCAGTACGGCCTGCGCCTGGGCGTCATCGCGCACGCCGGTACGGCCACCGGCCAGACCAATCTCCAGCAATACCTTGATCTGCTGCCCGCGCGCACTGAAGTAGTTGCCCAGCGCGGCGACATTGGCTGCCGAGTCCACCACGCAGGCGAACCAGAAGCCCGGGTCGCGCTGCTGCAGGGAGGCGATCAGCTCGAAGTTGCCCTTGCCGACCAGCTGGTTGGCCAGCAGCACGCGCTGTACGCCCTCGGCATGGGCGGCAACAGTCTGCGGCGCGGTGGCCAGGGTGATGCCCCAGGCACCGGCATCGAGCTGCATGCGGAACAGCGCCGGGCTCATGGTGGTTTTGCCATGCGGCGCCAGTTGGCAGCCATAGGCCTGCGCGAATTGACGCATCCACTGCAGGTTGTGCTGCAGTGCCGGGGCGCTGAGCACGGCGGCGGGCAGGCTCAGCTGCTCTTCGAGGATGGCCGGTGCGGCGGCCGCAAGCGATGCCCCTGTCCATGGGCCATTGCTGGGAAGGCCCTTGCCAACGAGAACTGATTCGGAATGAAAGTAATTTTCCTGCACGAACACTACCTCTTGCCGTGGTCACCCGGGGTCATGGGTGGCGATTGGGGCGAAAGGTGGAGAATACGTGAAAATTATTTTCTTGTGTGCCTGGTGCTTATCAGGCTGCGGTTGGGGGCGGGGACCTGGAGGGCCAACTGGCCACGCCCAGCGAATACGCCGGTGTAGCCCAGCATCTGCCCGCGCAGTTCATCACGGCGCTGGCTGGCGGTCCAGTCCGAGTTGCAGCCGGCTGTCCCGCAGCAGGTTGGGGTGTTGGCTGGGCTCCAAAAAAGCGACGTAGTGTCGAGCCATGCTTGGCGAAGGCATTGCCGGTAGAGCCTCTGCCGAGCATTGCTCGGCACTACAGTGAAGGTTGCCGGGTAATGCCCCAGCCGAGCATGGCTCGGCTCTACGGGTGCAGCGGGGTGCGTTGCTGGTGTGTGCGAGCTGGTGCTGGATCGTCCTTGGAGCAGGTGGCTTCGCGACGGTTCTTTTTTGCGTCCCGAGCTTGTCATCCTCGGCGCTGAAACTGGCGCAAATGCACTGGCGCTGATGGCTCGAAATTGTGCGGTTGCAGCATGAATGCGACAGCGTAGCGACAGGTCCAACTGCCTTAACGGCGTTATCATCTCCCGTCCTTCTTGCCCATTAGCGCTCACAACTCGATGTCCAACGAAGATTTCAAGCAGGCCGCCCTCGAATATCACCGGATGTCGCCGCCCGGCAAGATCAAGGTGGTGGCTACCAAGCCCATGTTGACCCAGCGTGACCTGTCGCTGGCGTATTCGCCGGGTGTGGCCCATGCCTGCGAAGCGATCATGGAAGACCCGGCCATGGCCAGCGAGATGACCGCGCGCGGCAATCTGGTCGGCGTGATCACCAATGGCACCGCGGTGCTGGGCCTGGGCAATATCGGCCCGCTGGCCGGCAAGCCGGTGATGGAAGGCAAGGGTGTGCTGTTCCAGAAGTTCGCCGGCATCGATGTGTTCGACATTGAAGTCAACGAGAACGACCCCGACAAGCTGGTCGAGATCATCGCCTCGCTGGAGCCGACCTTCGGCGGCATCAACCTGGAAGACATCAAGGCACCGGAGTGCTTCATCGTCGAGCGCAAGCTGCGCGAGCGGATGAACATCCCGGTATTCCATGACGACCAGCACGGCACCGCGATCATCGTCGGCGCCGCCGTGCTCAATGCCATGTGCATCACCGGCAAGAAGATCGAAGAGGTCAAGCTGGCCACCACCGGCATGGGCGCGGCGGGTATCTCCTGCGTCAACATGCTGGTTTCGCTGGGTTTGAAGCCGGAAAACATCCTGGCCTATGACCGCGATGGCGTGATCCACACCGGTCGTACCGACCTGGACCCGGAAAAGGCACGGTACGCCCGCGATACCGACAAGCGCACGCTGGCCGAGATCGTCGACGGCGCCGACATCTTCCTGGGCTTGTCGGCCGGCGGCATCCTCACCAAGGACATGGTCGCCAGCATGGCGCGTGACCCGGTGATCTTTGCCTTGGCCAACCCCTACCCGGAAATCCTGCCGGAAGACGCCAATTCGGTGCGCTCGGACGTGATCATGGGCACCGGCCGTTCGGATTACCCGAACCAGGTCAACAACGCGCTGTGCTTCCCGTACCTGTTCCGCGGTGCGCTGGACGTGGGCGCGACCACCATCAACGAAGAAATGAAGGTTGCCTGCGTGCGCGCGATTGCCGCGCTGGCCCGCAAGGAAGCCTCCGACCTGGGCGCCGCCTACGGCGGTGACGTGCCCAGCTTCGGCCGCGACTACGTGATCCCGCGCCCGTTCGACCGCCGCCTGCTGGTGGAGCTGTCCTCCGCCGTGGCCCAGGCCGCGATGGATTCGGGTGTCGCTACCCGCCCGATCGCCGACATGGGCGCCTACCGCGACAAGCTGGCCCAGTTCGTCTACCGCACCAGCCTGTTCATGAAGCCGGTCTATGACCGCGCGCGCTCGGACAAGCAGCGTGTGGTCTACGCCGAGGGTGAAGAGGAAGTGGTGCTGCAGGCGGTGCAGAACGTGATCGACGAAGGTGTTGCCTTCCCGATCCTGATCGGCCGTCCGGACGTGATCGAGGCCCGCATCGAGCGGTTGGCACTGCGCATGCGTGCCGGTGTCGATTTCGAAATCACCAACATCAATGACGATCCGCGCTTCAACGAGTACTGGCAGTACTACCACGAGATGACCGGCCGCAAGGGCGTCACCGTGGCTGCCGCCAAGAACCTGATGCGCTCGCGTCCGACCCTGATCGCGGCGGTGATGGTTGCCCGTGGTGAAGCCGATGCGATGTTGTCGGGGCTGGTCGGCCGCTTCCACAAGAAGCTTGGTTATGTGCGCAGTGTTATCCCACTGGAAGCCAAGGTCAGCTCGACCTCGGCGATGACCGGCGTGATCAACAACCAGGGCGTGTTCTTCTTCGTCGACACCCACGTGCAGGAAGACCCGAGCGTCGAGCAGATCGTCGAATCGACCCTGCAGGCGGCGTACCGCATGAAGCTGTTCGGCATCGAGCCGAAGATCGCGCTGCTGTCGCATTCCAACTTCGGCAGCCACGATTCCAAGGACGCCCTGAAGATGCGTCAGGTACGTGCGGCGCTGCTCAAGCGCAACCCGCGCTTGAACGTGGATGGCGAAATGCAGGGCGACACCGCATGGGATGAAGCACTGCGCGAGAAACTGCTGCCCAACAGCACGCTGAAGGGCCGTGCCAACCTGTTCGTGCTGCCCAACCTGGAAGCGGCCAACATCGCCTACAACCTGGTGCGCGTGTTCACCAATGGCGTGGCGATCGGTCCGATCCTGATGGGCATGACCAAGCCGGTGCACATCCTCACCAGCAGCGCCAGCTCGCGCCGCGTGCTGAACATGACCGCGATTGCCGCGGTCGATGCGCAGATCCGCAAGCAGATGGAAGCCGACCGCGCGGGTTGATTGTCAACCCGCACGTGTCTGAGCAAAGCCGGCCTTGTGCCGGCTTTTCTTTTGCGGGTGATGCGAGAACTGTCGATCGTTTGCCGAAGCTGCCTTTTGTGGGAGCGGCGTAAGCCGCGAAGCAGATACCCCATCAGAAGAAAAACCGCCTGATACTTCAATAATGCCAGCTTCGCGGTTTACACCGCTCCCACAAGCAGTGGCATGTGTTTCGGACAGGCGGCGCCGATTCAACCTTCGGTCGCCGCCGAACATCAGAACTGTGGAATCTTCTGCGCTTCCACTATCTGCAATACCAGTTTGCGGGTGGCTGCGCGGCAGGATCGATAGGCCAGCAACAACCTTCGCTCCGATGGATCGTCCACCAGCTCCGCATTCTCGCCGGGTATTGCAGCGGCGACTGCATCCAGTTCACCTCGCCCCGTCGCCAACCATTCAAACGAAACATCCGTCACCAGGGCAATGGTGATCAAACGCATCGTGCTGGGCGATATGCCCGTCGGGCTTTCCCAGTTTCCCACCGCGCTACGGCTTACTTTCAGTTGGCCAGCCAACTCCGCCTGCGTCATCTTCATCTTTCTCCGCGCTTTGCGGATGCGGATTCCCAGATGGTCATGCATAAATTTCTCCTCGAGCGTTGACCATGAGAGCCGACCAAAAGCCTAAGCCATTGCGAGCTTGCGCAGTCGGCAAAGACTTATTGTCAATGTTCATTACGCCCGTGGATTATCGGAACGAAACTCGTCATCGATATTGACGACTTTTGCCAATGTAAATTGCATCGTCCGCTGGCGTGGCGCGATGTCGTTAGGCTGCAGCGCTGGTGCTGATTGATGGCGGTTAGTCGTTGGTATAACGCTGACAGATTGATTGGCTTATTTCCTAAGTGTTGAGCCGTTGGTGCAGGCGTGGCGCAAACCGAATCGAATGAAAAACTGCAGGCTGTCGGTCATCACTGGTGGTCATGGATGGAATTCAAGCGGCCTGCAAAACTGTGCCTGTATTCAGCAGGTACATTCGTGCTGTTGGCTGCCGCGGCGATGACGTTTGCCATCCGCGGCGGCAATGAGGACGCTGTGGTGGTTGGCCGGCTGGTGCCTGTACAGGGAATGGCCACGGTGTTGGCGCCGACGGGAGGGGTTGTACGCTGGCTGGATGCTGACGACGGCAAACGTGTGGTCGAAGGCGATACGTTGGCGTTGGTTGCTGCACCACGTGCGATGCCAGAACTGGGTGACGCCAACCTGGCGCTTGAGCATGGCCTGCAGCAGAAAGAGGAAAGCTTCGTGCTGGCGCGCGATGCATTCAAGGAGCAGTTGGCGGCGCAGGCAACAGGCCTGCATGAGCAGATGCAGGCAGCCCGTGCCGAGGCGCAGCAGATCGCACTTGAGGTGGCTACGCGGCGGGAGCAGATACGGCTCGCCGGCGATGTGTTGGCTCGACGCCGAGGATTCGAGGCGGCATCTCCCGCGGGCCTTGCCGCCGCCGAGCAGCAGGAGACGCTGCTGCTGGAGTACACAGTGCAGCTGCAAGCGCTACGCCGGCAGCAAGCCACCACGCAGCGCCTGATCGCGCAGCTGAAGCAAGCCGTGCAGGAGTTGCCTGGGCGGCAGAAGGCCAACGACGCCACCTACGCGGAACATCTGGCGCAGTTGCGCCTGGATCAGGTTGAGAACGAAGCCAATGCTGCGTTGCTGGTAAAAGCACCGGTAGATGGTGTCGTGGTTGCACGGATGGTCAAGCCGGGGCAATCGGTGCAGCCAGGCCAGCCGCTGCTCAGCCTGCTGCCCGGCGATGGTCGGCTCGAGGCCGAGCTGATGGTGCCGGGGCGCGCGATCGGGGCAATGGCACCTGGTGATCGGGTGGTGTTGCGCTATCAGGCATTTCCGCATCAGAAGTTCGGCACGCAGCAGGGCACCATCGCGCACATCAGTCGTACGGCGGTTGACAGTGAAGCGGCCGGTTCCGCGGTGGAGCTGCCCGCAATGAAGGAGGCCTTCTATCGCGTGACCGTCGAGTTGGCCAGCCAGGCGATCGTGGCCCATGGCCGCTTGGAGCCGCTCAAGCCAGGCATGATGCTGCATGCGCAGGTTACCGGCGAGCGGGAGCCGTTGAGTGATCGTCTGCTGCAGCCCATGTATTCGTTCGGGGGCTGGTTGGGCGGTCGCTGATGGCTGGTGGTTGCAACGATTGAGAGTCGTCCCGATCGGATGCATGCAGATGCCGGGCTCCTTGGTATGGCGTCACACTATCGTCGGGTTTTGCGATGATTGGCGCTGGGGGGCTGGCCGCACTCGACGCGACGTCGGGAGCACCACGCGTATGGGTTTGTGCGTTGATCGAATACTTATGAGGACTGGATTCCGATGATGAAGCTTCCGTGTACTGGCCTGGCTATGGCGCTTTGCTTGGTATTGGTGCCGGTGGCGCAGGCAAAGCCGGTCGTGGCGACGGTGCCCGCCAGTGTGCAGGCCGGCCCCTGCGTCGAAGGTGTGTGTGAGTACCGTTTGCAGAATGGCCTGCGCGTGCTGTTGTTTGCCGATGCCAGCAAACCAACCGTTACCGTCAATCTGGTCTACGGCGTTGGCTCGTTGCATGAAAACTACGGCGAGACCGGCATGGCGCATCTGCTTGAGCACCTGATGTTCAAGGGCACGCCCAGGCACCCGGATATCCCGGCGGAAATGCAGAGGCGCGGGATCAGCAAGAACGCGACGACCTCATTGGATCGCACCAATTACTTCGCTTCGTTCCCGGCCAATGCCGACACCCTGGACTGGGTGCTGGGGATGGAGGCCGACCGCATGCTCAATGCCAAGGTGGCCAAGTCCGACCTGGACGGCGAGATGACGGTTGTCCGCAATGAAATGGAAGCAGGCGACAACAGCCCGATCGGCGTGCTGATGAAGCGCATGCGCTCGGTGGCTTTTGATTGGCACAACTACGCCAACATGCCGATTGGCGCGCGCTCGGACGTGGAAAACGTGCCGATCGAGAACCTGCAGGCGTTCTACCGCACCTGGTACCAACCGGACAATGCCTTGTTGATCGTCGCTGGCCGCATCGACAACGAGCAGGTGCTGGCACGGGTTGCCGCGCATTTCGCACCGCTGAAGAAGCCCTCGCGGACCATGCCCGTATTCCACACAGTGGAACCAGTGCAGGACGGCGAGCGCGAAGTCACCGTTCGTCGCAATAGTGATCTGTCGCTGATCGCGGCCAGCTACCATGTTCCCGCACTTGCGCACGCCGACAGTGCGGCGCTGACAGTGTTGGCTAACGTACTTGGCGACGATCCCAATGGGCGGCTGTACAAAGCTCTGCAGAAGCTAAAGTTGACAGCGTTTGCCAGCGCCAGTGGTGAGACTTTGCGCGACCCGGGTTTGTTCACTTTGGTGTCGGCCCTGCCCAAGGACGGTGATGCAGGCAAGGCGGCGGCTGAGCTGTTGAAGCAAGCCGAAGCGATCGCTGCAATGCCGGTCACAGATGCGGAAGTGAGTGCTGCCAAACAGCGCATCGGTAACTCCGTTGAAAAGCGCGCAAGTGATGTCAATGCGATGGCGATGGCATTGTCCGAGTATCAAGCGTCCGGTGATTGGCGCCTGCTTTTCGTGCAGCGTGATGCGATCGAGGGTGTTACTGCTGCGGATGTGAATCGCGTCGCAGCGGCCTATCTGAAGCCGCAGAACCGTACCTTGGGCCGTTTCGTGCCCACCGCTGCGCCGGACCGCGCGGTGATTCCCGCCGCGCCGTCAATTGCCATGCTGGTGGATGGCTACACGGGTAGCGCCCCGGTTGCAGCAGGTGAAGCGTTTGAACCCAGTCTGGGAAACATCGCGGCGCGTACCGAAACCTTCATCATTGGTGATGGTTTGCAGGTATCGCTGCTGCCCAAGCGCAATCGCGGCCAGACGGTAATTCTAGGTGCCAACTTCCACTTTGCCGACGAGCAATCTGTTGCCGGGCGCCGCGTCGCGGGCAGCTGGGTTGGGCCGATGTTGATGACGGGTAGCCAGAGTATGAGTCGAGAACAGATCTCCGCTCGATTTGACGCGCTCAATACCAACGCACAGGTTAGTGGAGGTTTGCAGGGGGCTGGCATTCGTCTTGAGGGTCGGCGCGATACGCTGCTAGATGCGCTGCGCTTGGCGGCCAATGTGCTGCGAAATCCCGCCTTTCCGGCTGAGCAGTTCGATCAGCTTCGGTTGCAGGCCATCACTGGTTTGGAGTTCCAACGCAAGGAGCCAGGGGCCTTGGCATCGCTGGCGTTGAGCCAGTATTTCGATCCTTGGCCGGTTGGGCACCCGCTGCACGTGCAATCGATCGATGAGTCGCTGGCCCGATTGAAGGCGCTCAAGCTGGAGGATGTGCGTGCCTATCACCGGGACTTCTACGGTACTGCCGCGGGCGAGATCGCAGTGGTAGGTGATTTCGACCCGGTGGCATTGAAGGCCGAGTTGCAGTCCTTGTTTGCCGACTGGAAGGCGCCCAAACCCTACGCGCCGATCAGCACGCATTACCGGGATGTCGCCGCAAAGCATGAACGTTTCACCACCCTGGACAAGCCCAATGCAGTGCTGCTGGCACGGCAGAACATCTCGATCAATCTGACCGATGCGGATTTCCCCGCGCTGAACATCGCCATTGCCATCCTTGGCGGTGATCCGCTCAAGGCGCGCTTGGGCGCGCGCATCCGCCAGAAGGATGGTTTGAGCTACAACGTTGGCGCCGGGTTGAGTGCCGATGAGAGCCGCACAGGCCGTGACGACAATGGCAGCCTGAGCATCCAGGCGATAGCAGCACCGGAAAACATGGGCAAGCTGGAGGCCGCGCTGCGTGAGGAGCTGGTCCGGTTGGTTGTCGACGGCATCAGCATGGAGGAGCTGCGCAGCGCAGTGGCCGAAAAGAAGGTGGCACGTGAGCAGTCGCGCGCAACCGACGAGATCATCGCCGGACTGTTGAGTGACCATCTTTACTACGGCCGCGACATGACGTTTGAAGCGCAGCGTGATGCGGCCTACCAGGCGCTGACGGTGCAGCAGGTCAATGCCGCCATCCGCAAGCATCTCAAGCCGGAGCAGCTGAGCGTGTTTGTCGCGGGTGATTTCAAGTAACGGCGGCGTCAGGCAACAGGGCAACGGGGAGGTCGGCTGCCGCCCCGTTGCTGACAGCCGGCAATGGCACTCAAGGCTGCAGGCCGGCCGCCGCGGCGATTGTGACCGGCGGGGTCGCTGTCCGCCCGGCTCAGGCCGGACCCGGTAGCAGGGCAGGTGGCACGGTCCCGGTTGCGGCGTGGTGGTGGCCGGCTTTTTTCTGCCAGCACGGCATCGAAGCGGCCGCATCGGCCCGGCGCTGCTAGAATTGCGCAGACCTGTTTTTCTGTGAATGACGCCATGAGCCATACCGCCACCGCGCCCGCCAACGCCGAGAAGCGTTATACCGTCCATCGCGCTGACCTGCCGCTGAGCTGCCCGACGCCGGAAATGGCGCTGTGGAACTCGCATCCGCGGGTTTACCTGCCGATCGAAAACGAACCCAATGGCGAGGCTGCCTGCCCGTACTGCGGTTCGGTATTCGTACTGGCCGACTGATCGCTGATCGATGCGCCGTTTGACGGTGGTGCAGTTGCTGCCGGCGCTGCATTCCGGCGGCGTCGAGCGTTCAACTCTGGAAATTGCAGCGGCACTGGTGGCTGCCGGCCACCGGGCCCTTGTCGTGTCTGCAGGTGGCCGCCTGGTGCAACCGCTGCTGGACAGCGGTGCCGAGCACCTGACTCTGGACATCGGCCGGAAGTCGCTGCTCACCCTGCGGCACGTGGCATCGCTGCGGCGCCTGTTCAGTGAAACCGGCGCCGACATCGTGCACGCCCGTTCGCGCTTGCCGGCCTGGCTGGGCTGGTATGCGCTGCGCGGCATGCCGGTCAGCCAGCGTCCGCGTTGGATGACCACCATGCACGGGCTGAACTCGCCCGGGCGTTACAGCGGCATCATGGCCAGCGGCGAGCGGGTGATCTGTGTATCGCAGACCGTGCATGACTATCTGCTTGAACACTATCGGGCTACCGATCCGGCCAGGTTGCGGGTCATACCGCGCGGTGTGGACGTGGCCCAGTTCCCGCGCGTGGAGCGCAGCGACCGTCGGCCGCGCCTGGCCGTGGCCGCGCAGCATCCGCGATTGGGCGCGCAGGCGCCGTTGTTGTTGTTGCCTGGGCGCGGCACCCGCCTCAAGGGCCATGCGCACGCCTTGCAGCTGTTGGCAGCCTTGCGACGCGAAGGCCAACCGGCAATGTTGTGGATGCCCGGTGTGCGCGAGCCTGGGCGCGAAGCCTATGTGCGCGAGCTGGAACAGCTGGCGCAGACGCTGGGTATAGCCGACCACGTTGTTCTTAGTGAACCCACCAACCGTATTGCCGAAGCTTACGCCGCCAGCGACGTGGTGCTGCAGCTGTCCGACAAGCCCGAAGCATTCGGCCGCACCGTACTGGAAGCGCTGTCGGTAGGTCGTCCGCTAGCGGGCTGGAACCATGGCGGCGTAGGTGAGTTGCTCAGCCAGCTGCAACCGTCCGGCGCTGTCCAACACGGTGATCTGCGGCAGCTGACGCAATGCGTGCTGCAGCTGTTGCAGAACCCACCGTCGCTTCCGCGACGGATTCCCTATACGTTGCAGTCCATGCAGCGTGCGACCCTGGATGTCTATGCAGAACTTGGTAACTGATCGGCCTAATGTAGTGACACCGCGTCAGGTGGGCTGGTGGGCGCCGATATGGGTGGTCGCCTATGTCGCCTTGTTGCCGTTGCCGGGTATCGCCGAGTCGGTGCTGGTGCTGGGTGCCTTGTTCACCATGCTGCGCCTGTTGCTGCTGCGATTGAAGGATGGCGACGGTATCCGCAGCCTGTTGGGCGTGCCGGCATTGGCGCTCACCAGTGTGCTGTTCTGTGCGTACTGGTTGCCGCAGTTAGGCTCGGTGGTGGGTGCGGAGGATCAGGGCAAGGTATGGGGCAAGGTCGCCGCTGGGCTTCGCTACCTGCCTTTCATGTGGCTGGTAGCCATCGCGGTGGGTACCAGCCAGCGGCGCAGTACCACCTTTAGCGGCCTGGCGGTGGTCACCGGGCTGTGGACGCTTGATGCATTGCTGCAGGCTGCGCTGGGGACCAGTCCCTTGTTCTGGAGCCTGGATCAGCTCAAGTGGCTGAGCAGTGGGCACGGCCTGTGCACCGTGCAGGAGATTGCCGCGGCTGATCGCCTGCCCGGCGTCTTCGGGCCGTGCAATCTGAAATTCGGCCAGGTGCTGGCCAGCCTGTCGCCGTTCCTGTTGTTCGTTGTCGGCGCACGTTTGGGACGTTGGGGCTGGTTGCTGAGCGCCGCCGCTGTCGGCGTGGTGCTGGTGCTTGCCGGCTCGCGGGCTTCGCTGATTACCTATGCGCTGGTCCTGCTGGTCTCCGGTTGGCGCTTGTTGGGCGCCAAGTGGATGCTGCTGGTGGTGCTGGCTGGCGTTGTCGGCTTAGGCGCATTGACGGCCGGTTCGGCTCAGGTGCGTGAGCGCTTTGCGCGTACCGCGATGGCGTTCAGCGGCGGCGCCAGCGGGGTCAATGAGGCGCTGTCCGGTCGCAGTCAGATCTGGTCGGCGGCGCTGTGCATGGTGCGGGAGCACCCGGTAAACGGTGTCGGTGCTCGTGGTTTCCGCGATGCCTATCCTGGCTGCAACCCCTACCCGGAGCAGAAACCGGTATGGGGCGAAGGCCCGGCCCTGCATGCCCACCAGATCGTGCTGGAGATCCTTGCCGAGACCGGTGTGCTTGGCCTGTTGCTGTGGATCGCAGGTGCGGCAATGGCGCTGCGTGCCTGGATCTATTCCGGAGCACAGGCACGTGATCGGGCGCGTCCGGCCGCGCTGGCCTTGGCGGTGACGGTGTTCCCGCTCAATACCCACCTGGCGTTCTACTCCGCCTTCTGGGGTGGGCTGACGGTATTGCTGGCGGCACTGTATGCCGGCGCCTTGCTGGCCGAGCAAGGCGACTGAAGCTGCAGCTTCAGTCGTAGAAGTGGCTGCGGCCTTCGGGCTGGCGCTTGAAGCGGCGGTGGATCCACAGGTATTGGGTGGGGGCTTCGCGCACCATCTGCTCGATGGCGGCGTTGACCTGGGCGGTATCTGCAACCGCGTCGTCGGTGGGGAAGTCGGGCAGGGGCGGCGCGATCTTCAGCACGTAGCGGCTGCCTTCGCGCCGATGGAAGTAGGGGACCACGGCACAGCCGGTCATCCGCGCGAACTGATGGGTAGCGGTGATGGTGGAGGCCTGCATGCCGAAGAACGGCACGAAGACCGAGTCCTTGCCGCGCATGTCCTGATCCGGCGCGTACCACAGAAAACCGCCTTTCTTCAGGTGGCGAACGGTGGCACGGATGTCTTCGTTGGCGAACATCGCGCAGGCGTATTTCAGCCGGCCGCTTTTCACCGCCCATTCCATCACCGGGTTGCGGTACTTGCGGTACATGCCGGCCAGCGGCACGTGATCACAGAGCAGGCGGCCGCACATTTCCAGGGTCATGAAATGGCCTGATACCAGCAGCACGCCGCGCCCTTCGGCCTGCAGTGCCTTGAGATGCTCCAGCCCTTCCCATTGCACCTGCGGGCGGATCACGTCGATCTTGCCCCACCAGGCGCGGGCAAATTCAAATATGCCCACGCCGAGTGCGTCGAAGCTGTCACGCAGCAGCCGCTGCCGCCAGGCCTCGTCCTGCTCCGGGAAGCACAGCCTGAGGTTGACCTCGGCGGCATGGCGGCGGCTGCGAGCCAGGTGCAGGGCCAGCCAGCCGATGCCGCGGCCCAGGGCGCGTTGCAGTGTCCAAGGCAGGCGCGCGGCGATGAAGGCGATGCCTAGCCAGGCAAAGGTGGGCCAGTGACGTGGCTGCAGCAGCGAGGGCCGAGTGGCGGTAGTGGGTGAATCGGACATGGGTCGATTCTAAGCCACGCGGGTGACGGCAGGAGCACGGCAGGGTTTGCTGGAGTGGGCGGGGGGCGTGGGCGAAGGCGAACAAGCAAATGCAAAGGCACCCCTCCTCAATCCTCTCCTGCGCTGTGCGCAAGGGAGGAGGGCAAGCAAAGGCAGCCTTGCTCGATCCTCCCCTGCGCTGTGTGTGAGGCAGGAGGCTCAGCGAAGGCGGCGCGGCAGCTCGGTTGGCAGCCCTTCGTCTCACGCTGTTCCGGCGTTCTCCCGTATCCTTCGCCGATGCGTAAGGATCCAGTCGAACTTCTGTTGCGCGGCATTTACTCCGTCGTGCTCTATCTATTGCTGCCCATCACCGTGTACCACCTGGTGTGGCGCGGTTTTCGCGTGCGCGAGTACTTCCGACGCTGGGACGAGCGCTATGCCTCCTACCCGGAAAGTGGTGGCCAGCCGCGGGTCTGGTTGCATGCGGTGTCGGTGGGCGAGGTCAATGCGGCCGCGCCACTGGTCAATGCCTTGCGGGCGCAGCGTCCGGATATCCGTTGGATCATCACCACCATCACCCCGACCGGCTCGCAGCGGGTGCGCGCGTTGTGGGGTGATGCGGTCGATCATGTGTATCTGCCCTATGACGTGCCCGGCAGCGTCAGTCGCTTTCTAGGCCACTTCCAGCCCAGCCTGGCGCTGATCCTGGAGACCGAGCTGTGGCCGAACATGTTGTTCGGTTGTCGTGATCGCGGTATTCCGGTGTACATCCTCAATGCCCGTCTGTCGGCGCGTTCGCTGAAGGGCTACCGGGCGTTGAAGGCGCTGGTTGGTCGCGCGCTGCGCACGGTCACATGCGTGGCGGCGCAGTCGCAGGCGGATGCGGAGCGTTTCATCGAGCTGGGTGCATTGCCCGAGCAGGTGCAGGCCTTGGGCAATCTGAAGTTCGATATCCATCCGCCGGACACGACGCCGGTGCTGCAGGCATTTCATAAGCACGTGCCAGCGACGCGGCCGATATGGATTGCTGCCAGCACCCACGAAGGTGAAGAACAGGCGGTGATCGAGATCCACGAGCGCCTGTTGAAGCAACACCCGGATGCCTTGTTGCTGTGGGCGCCGCGACACCCCGAGCGCTTTGCAAAGGTTGAAGCCCTTGCACGCGAGGCGGGCTGGCGTGTGGCCACGCGCAAGGCGCAGCAATGGCCGGGTGCCGATGCCCAGGTATTCGTGATCGATACCCTGGGTGAGCTGATGGCGTTCTATGCGTGTGCGCAGGTGGCATTCGTCGGTGGCAGCCTGCAGGCCATTGGCGGGCACAACCTGCTGGAACCGGCGGCGATGGGTACGGCCGCGGTTACCGGCCCGCACCTGCATAACTTCGCCGAGATCTCGCGGCGGATGGACGAGGCCGGTGCAGTGTGCATCTGTGCTGATGCGAACGAGGTGGGTGCGGCCGTGTCGCGCCTATTGCAGGACGAGGCTGAGCGCGAGCGCATGGTGCAGGCCGGGCGTGCATTGGTTGCCAATGGCCGTGGCGCGCTGGAGCATACGATTGCGTTGATCACGCCGCAGTTGCCGCCACCCGGCGATATCGCCGCGTCGCAAGGATAAGTGCAGCGCGCCCCCGGCGCTTGTCTGTAGGAGCGGTGTAAGCCGCGAAGCTGACGTCGTTTGAGACCCAGGTGTAAGTGCATGCCGATGCTGCATCAGCTTCGTGGCTTACGCCTCTCCCACAAAGAAGCAATGCTGTGCCGCTTGGATGATGGTGCTCGCGAGCAGTGTTCCGAAAACAAGAAAGGCGGGCCGAAGCCCGCCTTTCTGCATCACGTTACTGCGCGTTGTTCGGCTGCAGCTTGGCGGCGGCATCCACCGTCAGCAGGCGGTTGATGTCCTGGATTTCGCTGATATCCAGATCGCCGATGGCCTGGCTCAACTGCAGGCGGGCCTGCAGGAAGTTGTAGCGCGACGTTGCGTAGTCCAGCTGGGCCTGGAACAGGGTGCGCTGGTTCTGCACCACGTCCAGCACGGTACGGGTACCGACTTCCAGGCCGACCTGCGAGGCGTCGTAGGCGCTCTGTGCCGAGACCACGGTCAGGCGACGCGCTTCCACTTCGCTGATACCGGCAACCAGTGCCTGGTAGGCATTGCGGGTGTTGCGGTCGAGGGCACGCTTCTGTTGCTCGAAGGTATCCTGGGCGATATCGCGACGGGCCAGCGCCTGACGCACACCGGACTGGGTGGCACCACCGGCGAAGATCGGCACGTTCAGGGTCAGGCCGATCGAGTTGGTGGTGGCGTCCGGAGCGACAGAGCCGCTACCAGTGGTGTCACCCCAACGCGCGCTCTTGCCCCAGCTGCCGCCCAATGACAGGGTCGGGTAGTGGCCGCCACGGGCGGAGGAGACGTTGGACTCTGCGGCGCTGACCTGCAGTTCCTGCGCCTTCAGCGCCGGGTTGCGCGAGACCGCATCGGCGACCAGCTGGTCGACATTGCCGCGGTTGGCCGGCACTTCCGGGCGGAAGTCGGCCGGCAGACCGCGCAGGTCGCGCACCGGCTGGCCGGTCAGCTCGGTCAACGCCTGGTAGGCGTCTTCCAGTGCATTGCGGGTGATGATGGTATTGGCACGTGCCTGATCGTACTGGGCACGGGCTTCGTGCATGTCGGTGATCGGTGCCAGGCCCACTTCCAGACGCTTGTCGGCATAGTCGAACTGCTTCTTGGCAGCGGCTTCGTTGGTCTCGGCAGCGGTCAGCGATTCAATGCCGACCAACACGTTGAAGTAGGTGGTCGCAGTACGCACCACCAGTTCGTCGTTGGCCGATTCCAAGGTGAAGTCGGCGGCCTTGCTGACATCGCGCTGCGCGCGCAGGTTGGCGAACTGGCTCCAGTTGAACAGGGTCTGGCTGCCGTTGATGCCGTAGTTGCGGGTCTTGGAGGTGGAGCTGCCGCTGATGTCGTCGTAGCTGGTGCGGGTACGGTTCAAGGATGCCTCACCGCCGATCTGCGGCAGCAGCGCAGCGCGTGCCTGCACCTGGCCTTCCTTGTCGAACAGGCGCGTGGATTCAGCCGCAGCCAGCTGCGTGTCACCGTTGCGGGCCATTTCGTAGACCTGCAACAGGTCGGCGGCATGGGAAGTCAGCGGAGTGAGAGCGACTGCCAGCGCAAGGGTGAGGGATCGGCGGATCATTGCGGCTTCCTTGGACGGTTTTAGAGTTGGAATTGCGGTGCGGGCGCAGCGCCCTGCAGATAATCGAGATCGGTTTCGAACAGCGAGGCAATGCTGCCGTCGGCCTGGACCAGCACCGCTTCCATCACCGGCGAGACGCCGCGGATGGCAAACAGGCGGCCGCCGCTGCGCAGCAGCTTCAGCAGTTCCACCGGAACGGTTTCTACCGCACCGGTGATGCAGATGGCGTCGAACTGACGCTGGCTCTGCCAATTCAGGCCATCGGCCACTTCAATGCGGACATTGCTGCCCAGCTTGGCGGCGTCCAGGTTCTGGCGGGCACGCTCGGCCAGTTCTGGCTGGATTTCCAGGCTCAGCACTTCGCGGGCCAGCTGGCCCATGCAGGCGCTCAGGAAGCCGCTGCCGGTGCCGATTTCCAGCACTTCGTCGGTCGGCTGCAGATCCAGCGCCTGCAAGGTACGGCCTTCGATGACCGGCTTCATCATCTTCTGGCCATGGCCCAGTGGCAGCTCGATATCGGCATAGGCCAGGGCACGGTGCGATTCGGCGACGAAGGCTTCACGCGGCAGGCGGGCCAGCACGTCCAGCACGCGGACCTCCAGCACATCCCAGGGCCGGATCTGCTGTTCAACCATCATTTCGCGGACGTGGGAGTAATCGATCGTCATGGGAAGCTCATCATTCCAGCGCAGTGGGCCGGCCATTTTACCGGTTACCAGGCATAAAGTACGGACTGAACATTGCGGGGACAGCGGCGCCCGACGCAGTGCCGGAAGTCATTCGGACCACCGGTTCATTCAGGTTTCTGGCGCGGTTCATACGCCCGCAGGAAAAAATCGACGCTGGCGGCGATATGGGCGTCGGCATCGAGCTCGTCCGGGGCAGCGCACAGGCCACACATCATATGCGTATGGACCTCGCCCTTGATCAGGCAGAAAAACTGGCGCGCGGCCAGGGCCAGGTCGTCGATCTCCAGCTGGCCACGGACGACGCGCGCGCCGAGGAACTCGGCCAGCGCGGTTTCGGTACGGGCCGGACCGGCCTGCCAGAACATCTGGCGGACATGGTCGTCGGTATCCGTGGTCATCATCATGCGCTGGGTGGCAATGGCTGCATCGCTGCTGATCAAGCCAAAAAACGCATGGCCGATGCCCAGCAGCTGGCCATGCAGCGGTGCCTCGTTGTCGGTGATGAACAGCTCGTCGGGCATCATTTCCACGCACTTGGCCTGGATTGCCTCACTGAACAAGGTGTCCTTGTCGCCGAAATGGCTGTAGACCGTGAGTTTGGAGACGCTGGCGCGGGCAGCGATTTCGTCCATGCTGACGCCGTTGAAACCCTGCTCGATGAACAACTCCTTGGCCGCGTCCAGGATGGCCGCGCGCTTGCCCAGGTCCTTGGGACGACCCGGGCCTGAGCTGCGTGGCGCCGCTGCCGCGGACGCTGGGGAGGGTTTTCTCGGAGACATCAGGTAATACTAGACCAGCTGGTTCGATATTTATACTATACCGACGCGTTTAGTAATGGCGGTGAAATCACGCCATCTCTCTCCCCTTGCGTTCGCGACCCTACTTATGAACACCCTGCGCTGGATTGGTTGTTGCCTGTTCTTGCCCTTGCTTGTTGCCTGCGGCAAGCCCGAAACCGCCGCTGTACCCGCCGTGCCCGTGCTGGTGGAGCACCCATCCGGCAATGGCGGGATGGCAATCAGTGCCTATCCTGGCGAAGTGCGGGCCCGCGAGGAAACCGCGCTGTCGTTCCGTGTTGGCGGCAAGCTGCTGCGGCGTGAGGTCGACGCCGGCCAGCGGGTGAGCAAGGGCCAGTTGCTCGCCGAACTTGATGTTGCCGACTACAACCTGCAGGCGCGCGCGGCGCAGGCACAGTTTGCTGCCGCCGAGGCCGATCTGGTGCGTGCCCGCGATGAGCACAAACGCTATCAAACGCTGGCCAGCCAGCAGCTGGTCAGCCAGTCGGCGCTGGATGCGCAGACCGCTGCACTTAAGGCTGCCCAAGGCCAGGCCGACGCGGCGCGGGCCAACCTCGATGTCGCGCGCAACCAGTCCGGCTACGCCCAGTTGCATGCTCCGGAAGACGGCATGATCGCCACCCGCGAGGCCGAGGCCGGGCAGGTGGTCGCTGCCGGCCAGACCATTTACACGATGGCTGCCGATGGCGCGCGCGAAGTTGCCATCGCGTTGCCGGAAAGTGCTATCCGTGATTTCAGCGTTGGCCAGGCGGTCGAGGTCGAATTGTGGAACCAGGAGGGCAAGCGCCTGTCGGGCAGCATCCGTGAGATCGCCGCCGCTGCCGATCCGCAGGCGCGTACCTATGCTGCGCGGGTCAGTCTGGCTGCCGATGCATTGGATACGGTTGAACTGGGCCAGAGCGCGCGGGTTTTCATCGCCCACGGCAAGCACGGCGTGATGAGCGTGCCGCTGGCCGCGGTGCAGGCGGGCAAGCAGCCGCAGCAGACCAGCGTGTGGGTGGTGAACCCGGCCGATGGCAAGCTGCAGGCGCGTACGGTGACGCTGGGCGCCTATGGCCCGGAGAGCGTGCCGGTGTTGTCGGGGTTGAAGGCTGAGGATTGGGTGGTTGCCGCTGGCGGCCATCTGCTGCGCGAGGGCCAGCCGGTGACGGCCGTGGATCGCAGCAACCGGCCCATCGAACTTGGCGCACCGAAGAAGGCTGCGTCGGAGGGCTCGCGATGAGCCTGTCGAAATCTCATATGTGCGACACCTTCGCCCTTCCCCCGGCGGGGGAAGGGAACGGGATGGGGGCTGACGCTCGCGGCAATGCCGAGCGGCGCTGGATCCGCGCTGAAAAGGGGAGTGAGGCGTGAAACGCTTCAACCTCTCCGAATGGGCGCTCGGTAATCGCCCGCTGGTGTTGTTCATGATGATCGCGATGGCGATCATCGGTGCCTGGTCGTACAAGCACCTTGGCCAATCCGAAGATCCGCCGTTCACCTTCAAGGCGATGGTGGTGCAGACCATGTGGCCCGGCGCCACCGCCGAGCAGGTGTCCAAGCAGGTCACCGAGCCGATTGAAAAAGCGCTGATGAACACCGGCGAGTTCGAGTTCATCCAGGCCTATTCGCGCCCGGGCGAGTCGCAGGTGATCTTCATGGCACGCGACTCGATGCCGTCCAAGGACGTGCCCGAGCTGTTCTACCAGGTGCGCAAGAAGGTCGGCGACATCCACTCGCAGTTGCCGGCGGAAGTGATCGGGCCGTTCTTCAACGACGAGTTCGGCGACACCTTCGGCAACATCTACGCGTTGACCGGCAAGGGCTTCGACTATGCGTTGATGCGCGATTACGCCGACCGCATCCAGCTGCAGCTGCAGCGCGTGGATGACGTGGGCAAGGTGGAGCTGATCGGCCTGCAGGACGAAAAGGTGTGGATCCAGCTGTCCAACACCAAGCTGGCCACGCTGGGCGTGTCGATGCAGCAGGTGCAGCAGGCGCTGGCGCAGCAGAATGCGGTGGCTCCGGCCAGCTGGTTCGAGACCCCGACCGATCGCGTGCAGCTGCGCGTGACCGGTCAGTTCACTTCCGTCGAGGACATCCGCAACTTCCCGATCCAGGCCGGTGAACGTACCGTGCGCCTGGGTGATATCGCCGAGGTGAAGCGCGGCTTCGCCGATCCGGCCTCGGCCAAGATGCGCTTCATGGGCGAGGACGCCATCGGCATTGCGGTGGCGATGAAGGGCGGTGGCGACATCCTCAAACTGGGCAAGACGCTGGACAGCGAGTTCGAGCAGCTGCAGAAGACGCTGCCGGCCGGCATGCAGCTGCGCAAGGTCTCCGACCAGCCGCATGCGGTGAAGGAATCGGTGGGTGAGTTCGTCAAGGTGCTGACCGAAGCAGTCGTGATCGTGCTGCTGGTGAGCTTCTTCTCGCTGGGTTGGCGCACCGGCCTGGTGGTGGCGGTGTCGATCCCGCTGGTGCTGGCGATGACCTTCTTCGTCATGCACCAGTTCGATATCGGCCTGCACAAGATTTCGCTGGGCGCGCTGGTGCTGGCGCTGGGCCTGCTGGTGGACGACGCGATCATCGCGGTGGAGATGATGGCCACCAAGATGGAGCAGGGCTATGACCGCCTGCGCGCGGCCAGCTTTGCCTGGACATCCACCGCCTTCCCGATGTTGACCGGCACCTTGATCACCGCGGCCGGCTTCCTGCCGATTGCCACGGCGGCGTCCAGTACCGGTGAATACACGCGTTCCCTGTTCCAGGTGGTGACGATCGCGCTGGTGGTGTCGTGGATTGCCGCGGTGCTGTTCATCCCCTACCTGGGCGACAAGATGCTGCCGGACCTGCACAACCCGCAGCCGCCCAGGCCGGGCAGCATCGCCGGCCGCTGGCGCGCCATGCGCCTGCGCTGGGCCGACCGTAATCCGGCGCTGGCCAACGTGATCAAGCCCAAGGAACTGGCGCACGACCACGATCCGTACAAGAGCGCGTTCTACCAGCGTTTCCGCGGCTTCCTGGATGCCTGCCTGCGTCGTCGCTGGCTGGTGATCCTGGCCACTGCCGGCCTGTTCGTGTTCTCGCTGGTGATCTTCCGCTTCGTGCCGCAGCAGTTCTTCCCGGATTCAACCCGGCCGGAATTGATGGTGGATATCGAATTGGCCGAAGGCGCGTCCCTGACTGCCACCCAGGCACAGGCGCAGAAGTTCGAAGCGCTGATCAAGGGGCACAAGGGCGTGGCCAACTTCGTCGGCTATGTCGGCAACGGTTCGCCGCGCTTCTACCTGCCGTTGGACCAGCAACTGCCGGCCACCAACTTCGCCCAGTACGTGGTACTGGCCGAGGACACCAAGGCGCGCGAGGAGCTGCGTGATTGGCTGCTGAAAGAGGTGGTGCCGAAGTTCGGTGATGTGCAGCTGCGTGTGACCCGGCTGGAGAACGGCCCGCCGGTTGGCTACCCGGTGCAGTTCCGTATTTCCGGCGAGCATATCGAGCGGGTGCAGGCTATTGCTGCGCAGGTGGCGGAGAAGGTGCGGCAGAATCCGCATACCACCAACGTCAACCTCAACTGGAGCGAGCCGAGCAAGGTGGTGCGCTTGGTCGTGGACCAGGACCGCGCCCGCGTATTGGGCGTGAGCAGCGCGCAGCTGGCGCAGTTCCTGACCAGTTCGCTGTCGGGCATGAGCGTGAGCACCTACCGCGAAGGCAACCGCCAGATCGGCATGTTGCTGCGTGGTCCGGATGACGAACGCGCGCGCCTGGACATGCTGGGCAGCCTGGCCATTCCGACCGCCAGCGGCAAATCGGTGTCGCTGTCGCAGGTGGCCAAACTGGAATATGCCTTCGAAGACGGCATCATCTGGCACCGCGACCGCCTGCCGACCGTCACCGTGCGTGCCGATATCGGCGACAGCATGCTACCGGTGGGCGTGGTCGAGCAGATCGTGCCGACCTTGAGTGAAATCCGCGACGCCATGCCCAGCGGCTACCTGCTGGAAACCGGTGGCACCGTGGAAGACTCGGCACGCGGCCAGGATTCGATCAAGGCCGGCATGCCGCTGTTCCTGGTGGTGGTGGCGACCTTGCTGATGGTGCAGCTGCGCAGCTTCTCGCGGGCGGCGATGGTGTTCATCACCGCGCCGCTGGGCATCATCGGCGCCACCTGGTTCCTGCTGCTGTTCCAGGCCCCGTTCGGCTTCGTGGCGATGCTGGGCACGATTGCCCTGGCCGGCATGATCATGCGCAACTCGGTGATCCTGATCGACCAGATCCAGCAGGACATCGACGCCGGCCACGACCGTTGGCACGCCATCATCGATGCCACCGTGCGCCGCTTCCGGCCAATCGTGCTGACTGCGCTGGCGGCGGTGCTGGCGATGATCCCGTTGTCGCGCAGTGCCTTCTACGGCTCGATGGCGATCTCGATCATGGGCGGGCTGATCGTCGGCACGGTGCTGACCCTGGTCTTCCTGCCGGCGCTGTATGCGGCCTGGTTCCGGGTGCGCCCGGACGAGGCCAGTCACTGAGCGGCGCGCTGTGATCCGGCGCCGCCAAGGCTGGCCGTTGGGGCCAGCCGTAAGAAACGACGACGGATTTCACGGTTGAGGTGGTAAATTGGCGCGCCGACGGGGGAGTCGGCGTGACCTGCGGAGGCGGGTTTGTACAGACGCCAGAGGATTACCGACGCCACAGCTGCATGCCTTGCAGGCCGGGACCGGCTGGCGGCTTGGCTGTGCTCCCTGCTCGTAACAGCGCTGCTATGGGCCCTGATCTTGCCGCCGGCGCAGGCCGCGCGGCATACCGTGGCCGGGTGGGGCATGGAGCAGGGGCTGCCGCACAACCTGGTGCAGTCGGTGGCACAGGGCACCGACGGCTTCATCTGGCTGGGCACCTGGGAAGGCGTGGTCCGCTTCAACGGCCGCAGCTTCACCGTATTTGATCGGCAGAACACCCCGGGCGTAGAGCTTTCCGGGGTGCTGAGCATCCTGCCCGAGGCCGACGGCGCCGTGCTGTTCGGGACCATTTCCGATGGTGTCTATCGCTACCACCGTGGGCGTTGGGAAGCATTGGGGGGTGCCGATGCCCGGCATCTATCGGTTACCGCATTGCTGCGGGATCCATCCGGCGACCTGTGGATCGCCGCCAAGGACAAGCTGCTGCGCTTGCTGCCCTCGGGGCAGTTGCTCGATGCCGGTGCCACGCTTGGCCTGCCCGAGGTGCCGATCACCGCACTGCGCCTGATGGCGGACGGAACGGTGCTGGTTGCCACTGAAAAAGGTGTCTACCACCAGCAGCAGGGACGTCTGGCGCCGTGGAACGATTCGGCTGGTTGGGTGGTGCGTGATCTGGTCGATGATGGCGACAACGGCTGGGTGGTTGCAGCCGACGACGGTGTCCATTGGCTGCACGCTGATGGCCGACGGCAGCACCTGTTGCCTGGTGAGCGCGTGGATGCGGTGCGCCATGATGCCAGCGACGCGTTGTGGCTGAGCCTGTCCGCGGGCCGACTGGTGCGCTTGGCATCAGGCAAGACCGAGCGGATCGCGGTTCCCGGGCAGGTCAGTCCCGCCTTGTTGATCGACCGGGAAGGTCTGGTCTGGGCGGGCAGCACCGACGGCTTGTTCCGCATCGACGAAGGCGCGGCACGTGGGCTGACCATGGAGGATGGACTGGGCTCGGACTATCTGCGTGCGCTGATCCAGTCCGACAACGGCGATGTCTGGATCGGGCACTCCGAAGGCCTGAACCGCATGCGCGGCGATCTGATCAGCGCGGTGCGCCTGTTGCCGGGCACTGGCCGCGACGCGTCGGTGCTGGCCTTGGCTGCGCGTGGTCTAGGGGTGTGGGCAGGCACGTACAACAAGGGCGTGCTTGGCGTGGATGAGGCTGGTCGGGTCGTACAACAGATCAGCTTGCCGGGTACCGTGCAGCCGCTGATCCGCAGTCTGTTGAGTGAAGCCGATGGCAGCCTTTGGATAGGCAGCTCAGAAGGTCTGTATCACCACCAGAGCGGCAAGCTGCATCACTACGGACTGGAAGAGGGGCTGCCGGGACTGGCGGTGCATGCGCTGTACCGCGACGCTGCCGGCGTACTGTGGATAGGTACGGACGGTGGCATGGCGAGCCTGGACAAGGACGGCAAGCTGCAGGCGTGGTTGCCTGATGTGGGGTTTCCGGCGCGCTATGTCTTCGACTTCCTTGGCGACGACAATGGTGACCTGTGGATTGCCAGTGACCACGGACTGCTGCGCAAGCGCGGCTTGGACATTGCCGTGTTCGATCATCGCAACGGGTTGCCGCGCGACAAGGTGTTCCGGGTCATCGACGATGGCGCGGGCCATCTGTGGCTGCCCAGCAACCAGGGCGTGTTCCGCCTTGATCGCACGGATTTGATTGCCGTGGCTGCCGGCGCGCGTACACATCTGGCGGTGCAGGTGCTGGACCATACCGATGGCATGCCCAGCAGCCAGGGCAATGGCGCTTCATCCCCTGCAGGCTGGTTCACGCGTGACGGTGAATTGTTGTTTCCCACCGCCGGTGGCCTGGCGGTGATCGATCCGCAGCGTGTCGATGGCAATGCACGTTTCCGGAAGATTCCGGTGGCCATTGAGAGTGTGGTCATCGATGGCGATCCGCAGCCGGTGAGCAGCGCCTATTCCCTGCCAGCCGGCGTGGATCGCATTGCCGTGGCCTACGCCGGGCTGGGTTTCCGCGCGCCGGACAAGATGCGTTACCGCTATCGTCTGGAAGGCTTTGACAGTGATTGGTTGGATGCAGGCAGTCGCGTCGAAGCGATCTATACCAATCTGCCACCAGGGAAATATCGGCTGCGCATCCAGGCGATGTCGTTGCCGTTGGATTGGGAAAACACCAACCGCGGCGGCGAAGCAGTGCTGGAACTGGATATCGCCGCACCGCTATGGCAGCGCCCGTGGGTACGCTGGCTGAGCGCTGCGGCCGTGCTGGGCCTGATCCTGTTGCTGGCAGGTTGGCGCGCAGCCAGCTATCGGCGCGGGCAGCAGCGCTTGAGCAACGAGATCGCTGCACGCACCCAGGAATTGAGCGAGAAAAACCGCGCGCTGGAGCAGGCCGACTCCGAGCGCGCCAGCCTGTTGCAACGCCTGGAGCACCAGGCCATGCATGATCCGCTCACCGGTCTGCCCAATCGACGAGCCGGTGACGCCTACCTGCAGAAGGCGCTGCAGCGCGCCAGCACCGAGGGCACACCCTTGAACGTGGCCTTGGTGGATGTGGATCACTTCAAGCAGATCAATGACCGCTACGGTCACGATGCCGGCGATCAGGTGCTGCGTGACATCGCCAGCCTGTTGCAGCTGCGGCTTGGCAAGGAGCAGTTCGTGGCCCGGCATGGCGGTGAGGAGTTCCTGGTGGTGATACACGGCATATCACTGCAGGAGGCGGTGGCGGCATTGCAGGAGCTGCGGATCCGCCTGGCGCGGCTGCGCTTCGAGGACGTGGATGCCGACGTCAGTGTCACCGTCAGTATTGGTGTTGCGGCATTGGGCCCAGGCCAGACGGACGGGCGCACCCTGTTGGCAGCGGCTGACCGGCAGCTCTATCGCGCCAAGCGCGAAGGCCGCAACCGGGTCTTGTCATGACGACGGCGCCCGTGGGCGCCGCCGGTTTCGAACCGAACGAAGGCTGGATGATTCAGTACAGGCCCTGCGCCAACATGGCGTCGGCGACCTTGACGAAGCCGGCGATGTTGGCGCCGTCCACGTAGTTGACGCTGCCATCGGCACGCACGCCGTGATGCACGCAGTTGGCGTGGATCTCTTTCATGATCACGTGCAGGCGCTCGTCGACATCGGCGTGGCGCCAGGACAGGCGCAGCGCGTTCTGGCTCATTTCCAGGCCGGAGGTAGCCACGCCGCCGGCATTGCTGGCCTTGCCCGGCGCGTACAGCGTGCCGGCCTGCAGGAATACATCGACCGCTTCGAGTGTGGACGGCATGTTGGCGCCTTCGGCCACGCACAGCACGCCATTGTGGACCAGGGTACGTGCGTCGGTCTCATCCAGCTCGTTCTGGGTAGCGCAGGGCAGGGCGATGTCGGCCGGGATATGCCAGGGGCGGCGATCAGCAAGGAATTCAAAGCGCGCATCGTCGGCCAGCTCGGACAGGCGGCCGCGGCGCTCGTTCTTCAGCACCATCACTTCCTGGATGGCGGCGTCATCGAAGCCGTCGCGCGCGTACAGGGTGCCGCCGGAATCGGAGAAGGTCAGCACCTTGGCGCCGAGCTCGCTGGCCTTGATCGCCGCGTACTGGGCGACGTTGCCGGAACCGGACACCAGCACCTTGGCACCGTGGGTCTGGCGCTTGGCGTGGTGCAGCATCTGCTCGACGAAGTAGACCGTACCGAAGCCGGTGGCTTCCGGCCGCATCAGGCTGCCGCCAAAGGCCAGGCCCTTGCCGGTGAACACGCTGGAGGCGTCATTGCTGAGCTTCTTCATCATGCCGGCCATGAAGCCGACCTCGCGTGCGCCAACGCCGATATCACCGGCAGGCACATCGGTATCAGGACCGAGGTGGCGGTACAGCTCCAGCATCAGTGCCTGGCAGAAGCGCATCACCTCGCCATCGCTCTTGCCCTTGGGGTCGAAGTCCGAGCCACCCTTGCCGCCGCCCATCGGCAGCGTGGTCAAGGCGTTCTTGAAGGTCTGCTCGAAGGCCAGGAACTTGAGGATGGACAGGTTCACCGACGGGTGGAAGCGCATGCCACCCTTGAATGGACCAATTGCCGAGCTGTGCTGCACGCGCCAGGCACGGTTGACGTGGGTTTGCCCCTTGTCGTCGGCCCAGGCGACACGGAACTGGATGACCCGCTCCGGCTCGACCAGACGTTCCAGCAACCCGTATTGCGTGTACTTCGGGTTCTGCTGCAGGAACGGCCACAGGCTGTGCGCCACCTCCTTCACCGCCTGCAGGAACTCGGATTGGTTGGGGTCGCGCTTGGCCACATGGGCCAGGAAGTCGTCGGGAGTGCGGTAGTTCAAGGTCATTCCTTTTTCGTGCGGGACCTGAAGCGACAGGTCCAATGAAGAAACGGCGTGGTATCCACCTGGCGGGAACAGCCCGCAAAAAAAGACGCGGCCAAGGGCCGCGTCCGTTTACATCAGTTCAATTGTGCAAGCACGGCCTGGCCGGCTTGCTGGGTGCTGAGTGCCTGTCCTTGTGCTGCGAGGTCGGCAGTGAAGTGACCTCCATCGAGTGCGGATGTCACCGCCTGTTCGATGGCCGCAGCTTCCGCTTCCAATCCCAGTGAGTGCCGCAGCAGCATCGCCGCGCTCAAGATGGTGGCGTAAGGATTGGCGATGCCCTTGCCGGCGATGTCCGGTGCCGAGCCGTGGATCGGTTCGTAGATGCCGACCTTGCCCTGTTCGCCGAGCGAAGCCGATGGCAGCAGGCCGAGCGAACCGGCCAGCATCGAGGCCTCATCGGTGAGGATGTCGCCGAACATGTTCTCGGTGACGATCACATCGTAGACGCGCGGCTTGGCGATCAGGTGCATGGCCATGGAATCGACCAGCTGGTGTTCCAATTCCACGTCCGGGAATTCCTCGCGGCCGATACGTGCGGCGATGTCACGCCACAGGCGCGAGGTTTCCAGCACATTGGCCTTGTCCACCGAGGTCAGCTTGCCGCGGCGTTGCTGGGCCAGGCGGAAGGCGCTGCGCAGCACACGCTCGATCTCGACCACGGTGTAGCGACACAGGTCGCTGGCGCCGTCGGCATCGCGGGTCTTGTCGCCGAAGTAGATGCCGCCGGTCAGCTCGCGCACCACCACGAAGTCCACGTCCTTGAGCAGTTCGGGCTTGATCGGTGAGGCATTGAGCGCGGCCGGGTGGGTGCGCACCGGGCGCAGGTTGGCGTACAGGCCCAGTGCCTTGCGGATCGCGAGCAGGCCTTGTTCCGGGCGCACCTTGGCGTTCGGGTCGGACCACTTCGGGCCACCGACGGCGCCGAGCAGGACCGCATCGGCCTTGCTGCAGGCGTCCAGCGTGGCTGCCGGTAGCGGCTCGCCGTGATTGTCGATGGCGATGCCGCCGATGTCGTGTTCGCTGAAGCTGAAGCTGTGGCCGAACCGGCTTGCGATGGCCTTGAGCACGTCGACGGCAACGGCGGTGATTTCTGGACCGATGCCGTCACCCGGCAGTACGACGATGTTGGCTTGCATGTAAGGGTTCCGGTTGCTGTTGTTGAGAACTCCCTCCCTTGCGCCGAAGGCGCAGGGGAGGGCTGGGGAGGGGTAGCTCTTGCTGTTGCCGTTTGAGCCTTGCAAGCCCAAAGCCAACCCCCTCCCAGCCTCCCCCTGCCAGCTGCGCCGGCAAGGGGAGGGGTGTTTCGCGCGCTGCCCTGCAGGCGGCGCGGATTTATTCCCTCCCTTGCGCCGAAGGCGCAGGGGAGGGTTGGGGAGGGGTAGCTCTTGCTGTTGCCGTTTGAGCCTTACAAGCCAAAGCCAACCCCCTCCCGACCTCCCCCTGCCAGCTGCGCCGGCAAGGGGAGGGGTGTTTCATCATGCCGCGCGAGCCGCCTCATACCGCTCGATTTCATCCACCCGACCCAGCAGCCAGCCCAGCTGGTCAACACCTTCCAGCAGGCAGGTCTGCGAGAAACCATCCAGCGGGAAGCTGTATGCCTTGCCGCTGGAGGTACGCAGCTCACGCGCCGCCACATCCACGGTCAGCTCGTCATCCGGGTGCTGCATCAACTCCTGCACGTCGGCTTCGTCCAGCACGATCGGCAGCAGGCCGTTCTTCAGCGAGTTGTTGCGGAAGATGTCGGCGATCTCGCTGCTGACGATTGCCTGCAGGCCCAGATCGGTCAGCGCCCACGGCGCATGCTCGCGCGAGGAGCCGCAACCGAAGTTTCGCCCGGCCAGCAAAATCGCGCGGCCCTGGTTGTGCGGCTGGTTGAAGGCGAACTCCGCATTCGGTGAACCATCGGCCTGCCAGCGCCAATCATTGAACGCGTTCTTTCCCAGACCAGCGCGCTCGGTGGTGGACAGGAAACGCGCCGGGATGATCTGGTCGGTGTCGATATTGGTCTGGCGCAGCACCACGCTGCGCGAAACGATGCGGGTCAGTGCGGCCATCAGTACAGCTCCAGTGCGTAGCCCTTCTCCCATCGGGAGAAGGTGGCGCGCAGCGCCGGATGAGGGTGTGCTTGCGCAGTGTGTTTGCAGGAATGAGCAGCGGTCGCCCTCATCCGCCCCTTCGGGGCACCTTCTCCCGTTGGGAGAAGGGTAAAAGCGATAGCCATCACGCCACCTCCTTGGCAAACAGGTCGCGGGTGTCGGCAACGCGGCCGTTCACCGCTGCCCATGCCGCGCTCATCGGCGAGGCCAGCAAGGTGCGCGAGCCCGGGCCCTGGCGGCCTTCGAAATTACGATTGCTGGTGCTGACTGCCAACTGGCCGGGAGCGACCAGATCACCGTTCATGGCGATGCACATCGAGCAGCCCGGCTCGCGCCACTCGGCACCGGCGGCACGCACGATTTCGTGGATGCCTTCGGCCTCGGCATCGCGCTTGACGATCTCCGAGCCCGGCACCACCAGCATGCGCACGCCATCGGCGACGTGGCGGCCGCGCAGCACCTGCGCGACTTCGCGCATGTCGCTCAGGCGGCCATTGGTGCAGGAACCGACAAACACCACGTCGACCGGCGTACCGATCAAGCTATGGCCGGCTTCGAACTTCATGTAGTCCAGGCCCTTCTGCGCAGCGGCATCGTTGGCGGCCGGGATTGGCGCATCAACCGCAATCGCGGTGCCCGGGTGCGTGCCCCAGGTCAGCGTCGGGCGGATGTCGGCGGCGTCGATCTGGACTTCCACATCGAAGCGCGCGCCTTCGTCGCTGTTCAACGAGGACCAGTACGCAACGGCGGTGTCGAAGTCGGCGCCCTTGGGGCCGCGCGGGGTCTTGGCGACCCAGTCGAAGGTGACCTGGTCCGGTGCCACCATGCCGGCGCGGGCACCGGCTTCGATCGACATGTTGCACAGGGTCATGCGCTGTTCCATGTCCATCGCACGGATCGCCGAACCACGGAATTCCAGCACGTGGCCGGTGCCGCCGTTGACGCCGATCACGCCGATAATGTGCAGTACCACGTCCTTGGCACCCACGCCCGGCGCTACCTCGCCATCGACGGTGATCGCCATGGTCCTGGCCTTGCGCTGCAACAGGCATTGCGTGGCCAGTACATGGCCGACTTCGCTGGTGCCGATGCCGAAGGCCAGCGAACCGAATGCGCCATGCGTGGAGGTGTGGCTGTCACCGCAGACGATGGTCATGCCGGGCTGGGTGAAACCCTGCTCCGGGGCGATGACGTGGACGATGCCGCGGTTGGCCGAGGACAGGTCGAACAGCTCGATGCCGTACTCGGCGCAGTTCTTGGCGAGGGTTTCGACCTGCGCTTCGGAGGCTTTGCTGGCGTACGGCAGCTTGCCGTCCGGGCCGGCCGGCAGGGTCGGCGTGGAGTGATCCATCGTCGCCTTGGTGCGGTCGGTGCGGCGTGGCTTCAGGCCGCGCTCGCGCAGCTCGGTGAAGGCCTGTGGTGAGGTCACTTCATGGATCAGGTGCAGGTCGATGTACAGCACGGCCGGCGCGTTGTCGGATTCGGGGACGACAACGTGAGCGTCCCACAGTTTGTCGTACAGGGTTTTGGGTGCGGAGCTCATTGGTTCGTTCCGGTGCCTATGTTCTGCCGTCGCGCTCAGGCGCTGACGACTTCCTCGGTGGTGCTGCTTTCACGCTGGCGCAGCAGGCGGTTGGTGACATCCAGCCACGCAAGCGCGCTGGCTTCGATGATGTCACGGCTGGTGCCGGTGCCTTCGAGGATCTCACCTTCGTGACGCACGCTCAGGTTGGCTTCGCCGCGCGCATCGGCACCGATGCCGACGCTGTGCACGTGGTAGCTGTCCAGGGTCAGCTGCACGCCGGTGGCGGCCGACAATGCCGAGAACAAGGCGTCGACCGGGCCGTCGCCCTGTGCGGTTTCAGCGACGCGGTTACCTTCCGGATCGGACAGCTCGACCAGCGCATTGGCGCGGCTGCCGACGTCGCTGATGGTCATCGAGGCCAGGCGGTAGCCGTCGCTGCTGGAGGTGCCCTGCATCAGGGTCTGCAGGTCGGCGTCGGTGACCACGCGCTGCTGCTCGCACAGTGCCTTGAACTGCTCGAAGATCAGCTTCAGTTCTTCTTCTTCCAGCCAGTAGCCCAGCGCACGCAGGCGTGCCTCGACCGCGGCACGGCCGCTGTGGCGGCCCAGCACCATCTGCGAGGACTCCCAGCCCACGTCTTCCGGACGCATGATTTCGTAGGTATTGCGATTGCGCAGCATGCCGTGCTGGTGGATGCCGGATTCGTGCGCGAATGCATTGGCGCCGACAATGGCCTTGTTGCGCTGGACCGGCATGCCGACCAGACGCTGCAGCAGCTGCGAGGTGGGCACGATGCGGCGGGTGTCGAAGCCGGTGTCGAAGTTGTTGTAGAAGGCGTTGCGGACCTTCAGCACCATCGCGATTTCTTCCAGCGCGCAGTTGCCGGCGCGCTCGCCGATGCCGTTGATCGAACCTTCCACCTGGCGTGCACCGCCTTCGATGGCGGCCAGCGAGTTGGCCACAGCCAGGCCCAGGTCGTTGTGGCAGTGGGTACTGAACACCACCTTGTCAGCACCGGCCGCATTGGCGATCACGTGCTGGAACATCGCGCGGATTTCCTCCGGCGTGGTGAAGCCAACCGTGTCGGGCAGGTTGATGGTGCGCGCACCGGCGGCGATCGCGACCTGCGTGACTTCGGTCAGGAAGTCCAGTTCGGTGCGGGTGGCGTCCTCGGCGGAGAACTCGACATCGTCCAGGTAGCCGCGCGCCATGCTCACATGCTTGTGCACCGATTCCAGCACCTGTTCCTTGCTGATGCGCAGCTTGTGCTCGCGGTGCAGCGGACTGGTGGACAGGAACAGGTGCAGGCGCGGGCGCGCTGCGGCTTCCAGGGCCTTGATGGAGGTTTCGATATCGCCGGCCAGGCAGCGCGACAGCACTGCCAGGACCGGCTGTCGTACCTCGCGGCCGATCAGCGCCATGGCTTCGCGGTCGGACTGCGAACTTGCGGGGAAGCCGGTTTCGATCACGTCCACGCCCAGTTCCGCCAGCGCCCTTGCCATCACCAGCTTCTGCGGTGGCGTCATGCTGCAGCCGGGTGATTGCTCACCGTCGCGCAGGGTCGTGTCGAAGATGGTAATTCGCGGGGTATTGTTGGTTGGAGTATTCACCAGAGGGTCTCCTCGACTGCGGCGGTAACGGGAATTTGGGGGGATTCGGATCTGGAACTGCGCTGTGTGGATGCAACGACACGGCTTCTAAGTCGTTCGGCGTTACGCCGTCGAGGTTTGCGTGGTGGGCTGGGGCGTACTTCAGACAACAAGGTCGACAATACCGTGGCATCGATGTTGCCGCCGGATACCACCGCACATTTGCGCTTGCCGGAGACGCGGCGGCCTGCGGCCAACGCCAGTGCACCTGCACCTTCGGCGATGACGTGTTCTTCCAGTGCCAGTCGCACCAGGGTTTCGCGCAGCTCGGCTTCGCGCACGATGACCACATCGTCGAGCAGGCTGGCGCACAGGCGGCGGGTGAGGAAGCCTGGAATCTTGACCTTGACGCCATCGGCGAGGGTCGGCACCGGATCAACTTCGCGTACATCGCCCTTGATCGCGCGTGCCATCGAGTCCACGCCTTCAACCTGCGCGCCGATGATGCGGACGCCCTGCGATTTCAGGGCCAGGGCGACGCCCGAGGCCAGGCCGCCGCCGCCGATCGGCACGATCACCACGTCCGGTGCATGCGGGGCCAACTCGATGCCCAGCGTGCCCTGGCCGGCGATCACGTCGGGGTCGTCGAAGGCGGACAGAAAACGGTAGCCGTTCTGCTCGGCCAGCTCGCGGGCGAAGGCGAAGGCTTCGTCGTAGCTGTTGCCGTGCTGGCGCACGGTGGCGCCCCAATGCTGGACGCCGGCGATCTTGGTGGCCGGTGCGCCATGCGGCATCACCGTGATGGCCTGCACTCCCAACCGATGCGAAGCCCAAGCCACGCCTTGGGCGTGATTGCCGGCCGAGGCGCAGATAACCGGGCGTTCGTCGCCGCGCTCCAGTGCCGCCAGCATTGCGTTCAAGGCACCACGCACCTTGTAGGAACCGGTGCGCTGCAGGTTCTCCAGCTTCAACCAGGTGCCGAAACGTTCGGCGTAATGCAGCGGGGTAGGCGGCAGAAAACGGCGCAGGCGTGCCTGCGCGGCCAATACGTCGGCAACGCTGACGTTCAGGGCGTCAGCGGGTGTTGCAACTGCGTTGGCGCGGCCACGGTCAGGCATGTACGTGGCCGTCACCGGATACAAGCGAACCAGCTGTCGGCTGTTCGCGTCGAAGAAGACGCCTCCGTGGTTTGCGGCGGCGTACTACCGGTACGCCACTTACATCGCTGCTCATACGCTGGCACCTGCTACGGCAACCAGTTGCACGGATTCGCAGTCATAGACTTTCTGCAACTGGTGGCACAGGGTTTCCGGCGGGCGCGTGCCATGGATATCCATCTGCACGTGCCAGCGGCCGGCATCGTCGGCATTGCGGGCGCCGGCGATGTTGCTGGGGGCGAAGCCGCGCCGTTCGACCATGCCGATCACGCGCACCAGCGCGCCTTCGGCAGGCTTCAGCACCAGGTCAAGCCGGTATTGCATTGGAACTCTCCTGCGCTGCCTTGGCATGGGCTGGGTTGCTGTCCAGCATGGTGCTGTTGGCGTTGTTGGGTGGCACCAGCGGCCACACGTTGGCGCGTGCATCGATGGACACGTGCAGCAGTGCCGGGCCGGGGGTATCCAGCATGGCGGCCAGTGCATCTTCAACCTGCGCACGCTGGGTGATGCGGGTGGCGGGGATGCCGAACACTTGTACCAGCGCGGCGAAATCCGGGTTGTCGGACAGGTCGATCTCGCTGTAACGCTCGGCGAAGAACAGCTCCTGCCACTGCCGGACCATGCCCAGCGAGGAGTTGTCCAGCAGCACGATCTTCACCGGCAGACGACAGCGGGCGATGGTGGCCAGCTCCTGCACGTTCATCATGAAGCTGCCATCACCGGAAACCAGCACCACGGTGCGATCGGGGCAGGCGAACTGCGCACCCATCGCCGCTGGCAGGCCGAAGCCCATCGTGCCCAGCGCGCCGGAAGTCAGGTGATTGCGCGGGTGGTTGAAGCGGCAGTGCTGCGCCACCCACATCTGGTGCTGGCCGACATCGCAGGCGATGACGGTATCCGGCGGTGCCACTTCGCTCAGCCGCTTCAGCAGCGCGGGGGCGTAGATGTCATGGCCGGGTGCGTCGTAGCGTGCGGCGAACTTCTCACGGTTGGCGGCGCAACGTGCACGCCAGTTGTTGCAGCTGCTGCGGATGCTGGTCAACGCCTGCAGGCCGGTCTTGACGTTGCCTGGGATGGCGATGTCGACCGCGCGCAGCTTGGAGATCTCGTAGGCATCGGCATCCAGGTGGATGACGCGGGCGAACGGGGCGAACTCGGCCAGCTTGCCGGTGGCGCGGTCATCGAAGCGGGCACCGACCACGATCAACAGGTCCGACTCCTGCACCGCCATGTTGGCGGCGCGGGTGCCATGCATGCCCAGCATGCCCAGATACTGCGGATGATTGGCCGGCAAAGCGCCCAGCCCGCGCAGGGTCAACACGGTCGGGATGCCCGAGCTTTCGACGAAGTGACGGAACTCACCAACCGCATCGGCCAAGCCGATACCGCCACCGCCGTAGATCACGGGCTTTTCGGCAGCGGCAATCATCTCGACCGCAGCAGCCAGACGCTCGGCCGACGGTGCCGGCACTGGATCGATCGAGGCCGGCACGTGATCGGGCAGGTGCGAGGCATCGCCCAACTGCACGTCCTTGGGCAGGTCGATCAGCACCGGACCGGGCCGCCCTTCACGGGCGACGCGGAAGGCTTCGGCAACCACCTGCGGCAGCTCATCAACGCTACGCACCAGCCAACTGTGCTTGACGATCGGCATGGTCATGCCGAACACATCCAGTTCCTGGAACGCATCGGTACCCAGCAACGGGGTAGCGACCTGACCGGTCAGGCACACCATCGGTACCGAGTCGAGCATGGCGTCGGCGATGCCGGTGACCAGGTTGGACGCGCCCGGGCCGGAGGTGGCCACGCATACGCCTACCTTGCCGCTTGCGCGGGCATAACCATTGGCGGCAAGCGCCGCGCCCTGCTCGTGTCGTACCAGGATGTGCTTGAGGCTGGAGTCCACCAATGCGTCGTAGAACGGCATGATGGTGCCGCCCGGGTAGCCGAACAGCGTTTGCACGCCTTCGGCTTCCAGGGCCTGCGTCAGCCAGCGTGCGCCGTTACGGGGCGCACCGGGGGTGGAAGTGTTCATGCAGCGACCTTTGCCAGTTGCGGGTGGGGGACCGCGGATTACGCAGTCTGTGCTTGCAGCCAAACCATCTTGGCGCGGAGCTCTTTGCCCACTTTCTCGATCGGGTGTTCCATGTCGGCCTGCTGGAACTTCTTGTAGTTCGGCAGGCCGGCTTCGTACTCGGCTTCCCAGTTCCTGGTGAAGGTGCCGTTCTGGATATCGGTCAGCACGTCCTTCATGCGGGCCTTCACCGAGGCATCGATGACGCGCGGACCGCTGACGAAGTCGCCGTACTGCGCGGTCTCGGAGATGAACTCCAGCATGCGGGTGATGCCGCCTTCGTAGAACAGGTCGACGATCAGCTTCAGTTCGTGCAGCACTTCGTAGTAAGCGATTTCCGGCTGGTAGCCGGCTTCCACCAGCGTTTCGAAGCCGGCCTGGACCAGCGAGGAGGCACCGCCGCACAGCACGGCCTGCTCACCGAACAGATCGGTTTCGGTCTCTTCCTTGAAGGTGGTCTTGATGATGTTGGCGCGGGCGCCGCCCAGACCAGCCGCATAGGCCAGCGCGAACTGCTCGGCCTTGCCGCTCTTGTCCTGGTAGACCGCGTAGATGCACGGCACGCCGCGGCCGATTTCATACTCGCGACGCACCAGTGCGCCCGGGCCCTTCGGCGCGACCAGCACCACGTCCAGGTCGGCGCGCGGCTCGATCATGCCGAAATGCACGTTCAGGCCGTGCGCGAACAGCAGGCAGGCGCCCTGCTTCATGTTCGGCGCCAGCACCTCGTTGTACAGCTTCTTCTGCACCATGTCCGGGGTCAGCACGGCGACCAGGTCGGCGTCCTTGACCGCTTCGGCCGGGCTCTTGACGGTGAAGCCATCGGCCTGCGCCTTGACCTCGGTGGGGCCGCCAGCGCGCAGGCCGACAACCACGTCGAAGCCGGATTCACGCAGGTTCATGGCATGGGCGCGGCCCTGGCTGCCGTAACCGACGACGGCGATTTTGATCTGGGGCAGTTCGTTGGTGCTCATGGTGCTTGGTTTCCTTGCAATGAAGAGAGTCAGGCAGAAATAAAAACGGCCGTTGCGTCAGGACGCAGCGGCCGGGGCGGGCGGGGGAGGCACCATGCAGGTCGCAGCGCTGCGGCTGGCGGCGTTGGCGGTGTGTTTCCTGGAGGTGTCAGTGGTTGGGTACATGGTTTCAGATGAAATAGAAGCTGGAAACGAAAAACCCCGCACCGGGGTCGGCGCGGGGTCTTTAGTCGAATCTGGCTGTCTTTACGTTACGCGCCAGTCTGCCCCGCACCTGTTGGCTCGGTAACAAGTACGAGTACAAGAATCGACGCCGCGGCGTGGGCCGGGGTCGAAGTCAGGTCAGCGGTGGCGTTGTGGCGTTGCAGCATGGGTCGAGATAACCATCGCGTCGTCATCATGTCAACGCTTGCCGGTGTGATTTCCCGTATCTGGCGCGGAAGGCCCGTCGCAGCTGCATGGTTGCGACTGAAACCTGCAGGCTCAAGCGCCAGCCGCAGCCGGTTTGCGCGGATTCCGGTCAATGCCACGAGTTGATTGGGCCGGAGGGAATATTTGTCCTGTCGTGATTGGATTGCGTCGCTTTTGCCGGTTTAGCAAGTAACAGGCTCTTTTCTGGGCCGGCCGGAGGTAGGGAACCATGACGCAGAAAACAGGACAGGACATCACGTGTGCAGGCGCACACCGGTGTGACGTACCCGGCGAGGGGCGGTCTCCCGGTCTGCTGCAGCTGATGGGCCAGGGGGGTGTTCTGCCGACTCCGCTGATCTACCGGAAGGGCTGGGCCCTGCTTGGCTACCTGTCGGTCGAGTCCAATCGCATGCATTCGCGGGCAGCGCTGGCGGCCCTGTTGTGGCCCAGCCTGGGGGAGACCAGTGCCTTGACCAACCTGCGCCAGGTGTTGAGCAACCTCAATCGCTTCTGCAATCTGGTGATGGAGGAGGGCATGCTGCGCATCGAGCGCTCGGCGGTTGGCCTGATGCGTGGCGGTGAGCCCATGTTCGATATCGATCTGCTGGAGCAGGCGCCGTGCGAATCGGTTCATCTGATGGCCGAGCAGCGGGTGTTCCTGGATGGAATGGAGGACATTGCCGATTCCAACTTCCAGAGCTGGTTGGCGAGTACCCGCCAATCGCTGGACGCACAGCTGATCGACGCGGCGGCACGCTGCTGCGATGAAATGCTGGAAGCATCGCGTTGGGAGTCGGCGATGCAGCTGGCCAATGCCTTGAGTAAGCGCGATCCATGGAATGAAGCGCATACCCGGCGGGTGATGCGCGCCCACGCCGGCACCGGCATGCGGGGCGCGGCGCTGAAGGTCTATCAGCGATTCGAATCGGTATTGCGGCAGGAGTTGGGGCTGGATCCAGACCAGGAGACGCGTGGCTTGCTGGAGCAGATCAGTAGCGGACACGAGGCAGCCGGCTTGATCGGAATGGCGTCTGCACGGATGTAGGGCGGGGTTGCCCGCGGCGGACTGCGAGCTGGCGGTCTTGCTGTGGGAGCGGCATCAGCCGCGAAGCTGGGGTTGCTCAATCCGCTTCATCTGGTGACGTCCCTGTTTGGGCTGCGGATGCTTCTCCTACAAGACAGCGTGATGCCCGGGGCTTGGCTTGGCTGGCTTGAACGCAGGGGGGACGGGGAGTGCATTGCCGGGCGCCTGCACAAGGCGTGCGTCAGCGCGGTGGCTGGGCTATCGTCCCGCCATTCCCTTGCTGGTTGTCTGCCATGCTGCGTAGCGCGTTGTTGCTTGCCCTGTCTACTGTGTCGGTAACGGCGTTTGCCGCAGACCGCATCACCGGCCATGAATTTGCCACCCGCTCGGAAGTCATCGCGCCGCATGCAATGGCAGCCACCTCGCAGCCGTTGGCCACCCAGATCGCGCTGGACGTGATGAAGGGCGGCGGCTCGGCGATGGATGCGGCCATCGCTGCCAATGCCGCGCTGGGATTGATGGAGCCGACCGGCAATGGCATTGGCGGCGACCTGTTCGCGATCGTCTGGGACCCGAAGACGCAGAAGCTCCATGGCTACAACGGCTCGGGTCGTTCACCGCGTTCGTTGACGCTGGCGGAGTTGCAGCGGCGTGGCTTGAAGGAGATTCCGGCGACCGGGCCGCTGCCGGTATCGGTGCCTGGCGCGGTGGATGGCTGGTTCGCATTGCATGAACGCTTCGGGCGCAAGCCCATGGCTGAAAACCTGGCGCCGGCAATCGCCTATGCGCGCGAAGGGCATCCGGTATCCGAGGTCATTGCCTACTACTGGGATCGCTCGGTGCCCAAGCTGTCGCAGTATCCGGGTTTCAAGGAGCAGTTCACCATTGATGGACACGCGCCACGCAAGGGGCAGATGTGGCGCAATCCAAACCTGGCAAACACCTTGCAGCAGATTGCCGATGGTGGCCGCGATGCGTTCTACAAAGGTGACATCGCGCGCGGCATTGGCGACTACTTCAAGGCCAATGGCGGTTATCTGAGCTACGAGGACATGGCCGCGCATCACGGCGAGTGGGTCGAGCCGGTCAGCAGCAACTACCGTGGTTATGACGTGTGGGAACTGCCACCGAACAGCCAGGGCATCGCTGCGCTGCAGATCCTCAACGTGCTGGAAGGCTACGATTTCTCGAAGATTCCATTCGGCTCGGCCGAGCACATCCATCTGTTCGTTGAAGCCAAGAAACTGGCCTTCGCCGATCGCGCCCGGTTCTACGCGGACCCGGCGTTCTCGCCGGCGCCGGTGCAACGGCTTGTTTCCAAGGACTACGCTGCACAGCGCCGCAGCCTGATCTCGATGGACAAGGCCTTGAAGGAAGTTCAGCCGGGAACGCCCAGGCAGCTGGAGGAGGGCGACACCATCTACATGACCGTGGCCGATGCTGACGGCATGATGGTGTCGCTGATCCAGTCAAACTATCGCGGCATGGGCAGCGGCATGGCGCCGCCGGGGCTGGGTTTCATTCTGCAGGATCGTGGCGAGATGTTCGTGCTGCAGAAGGATCATCCCAACGGTTATGCACCGGGCAAGCGCCCGTTCCAGACCATCATTCCGGCATTCATCACCAAGGATGGCAAGCCGTTCGCCAGCTTCGGGGTGATGGGCGGTGCGATGCAGCCACAGGGGCATGCACAGATCGTGATGAACCTCGTCGACTTCGGCATGAACCTGCAGGAAGCCGGCGATGCACCGCGCATCCAGCACGAGGGCTCCACCGAGCCCACCGGGCAGGCCACGGCGATGCGTGATGGTGGCGAGGTCAATCTGGAAACCGGGTTTTCCTACGAGACGGTACGTAGCCTGATGCGCAAGGGCCATCGCGTGGTGTTTGCCGACGGCCCCTATGGCGGCTACCAGGCGATCATGCGTGACCCGGAAAGCGGCGTTTACTACGGCGCTTCGGAGAGCCGCAAGGACGGTCAGGCGGCGGGGTACTGATCTTCGCTTCTTTTCGTTGTGGCAGGGTCAACGCCAAAGCCAAAGCCAAAGCACCCCTCCCCAACCCTCCCCTTCGCTGCGCGAAAGGGAGGGGGCCGTTCTTGGCGATCTGCAAGATGGCGACGGAGCCGCTTCTACCCCCTCCCTTTCGCGC
>NZ_JASCOR010000001.1 GCF_029959445.1 Stenotrophomonas sp. PS02298
GCCGGGGCCTTACCGGTAGAGCCCCAGCCGAGCATGGCTCGGCTCTACAGGCGCTGCGGCGCGCTGCTACTCTTGGGGCGACATCCCGGTAACAGGTAGCAACATGGATCGACGTCGTTTCATTGGCGGTACGGCATTGGCGGCGGCCTTGCCGCTGATCGGCATGCAGGGCGCATTGGCGGCCGCGCGCGGGCAGCTGCTGGCAGCCGGGCTCAACAAAGGCGACACGGTGGGGCTGGTCAGCCCGTCCTCGGCCAGCAGCGAGCGGCTGAGCCTGCAGTTGGCGCGCGAGGCGATGGAAGCACTGGGCTTTGTGGTCAAGACCGGCGCGCATTACGCCGCGCGTCATGGCCATCTGGCTGGCACCGATGCCGAACGCGCCGGCGATCTCAATGCCATGTTCGGCGACAAGCAGGTCAAGGCCATCATCTGTGTGCGCGGTGGTTCTGGCGCCGCACGGCTGTTACCGCTGCTCGACTACGACCGGATCCGCGCCAATCCCAAGGTGTTGCTCGGCTATTCGGACATTACCGCGCTGCATTGCGCGATCCAGGCCAAGACCGGGCTCGTGACCTTCCACGGCCAGATCGGCGCAGGCAGCTGGAATCGCTTCAACGTCGATCAGTTCGATCGGCTGTTCTTCAAGCGCGAGCTGATGCAGTACCAGAACCGCAGCGAGAGCGATGACGAACTGGTGCCGCGCGACAACCGTACGCTGACCATCCGCGGTGGCAAGGCGGAAGGAGAGTTGATCGGCGGCAACCTGACCGTGCTCACTGCACTGGCCGGCTCGCCTTATCTGCCGGATTTCACGGGCAAGATCCTGTTCCTGGAGGACGTGGCCGAAGCGCCGTATCGCATCGACCGCATGTTCAGCACCTTGAAGCTGATGGGCGCGCTGGACAAGATCAACGGCTTCATCTTCGGTGAGTGCACCGATTGTTCGCCGGGTGACGGCTATGGGTCCTTGACCCTGGACCAGATCTTCGATGACTACATCCTGCCTTTGAAGATTTCGGCCTACCGCGGCGCGATGATCGGCCACATCAAGGAGCAGTTCATCGTGCCGGTCGGCGGCAAGGTCGAGATGGACGCCGACGCCGGGACCTTCCGTCTGCTGGCGCCCGTGCTGAGCGGGGCGTGATGCGCACGACGACGTGGCGCGGTGCGCGCACGTCGTCCTTGCACCGGCCTTACTCTTCTTCGTCGCCCTGCGCGTCCTCGTCGTCATCCTCATCCTCGGGCGACAACCACCAGGCATGGCCGTCCTCGCGCACCGGCTGCGGACACTCGCGGGTTTCGATTGCGTCCAGATGACGGCCGCTGCCGCCGGCAACCCAATCCTTCAACAGCTTCTCGACGGATAGCCGGCTCTGTGCCGCAACGCCGAGGTTGCGCTCACGCTGCCATGCCGTGTCTTCATCCGGCTTCGCGGCATGGCTGTGCGGCGCGCTGTAACTGCAACGCAGGCAGTAATGGCGGATGCTGCGGGTCCAATCCTCGGCATAGCCAATGCCGGGGGCGCTGGCGCGCAGCAACGCGTCGATGTCGTCGACGCTGTCCGCGCGCACGAACACCACGAAGGTCTGGAACCCTGACGGTTCCAGTCGCTCCAGTTCGTTGAATACATGCACCTCGCGCTCGCCATCGAAGCGTGCGCCGGTGGGGGCGCCGTCGTGCAGCACGATGTCACCGAAGCGGTGGCCGCTTTCCGGCAGTGGCACGTTGAGGATGCGTGCGCGCACCGGGTCGATGCGGCGCATGAACACCGTTTCGCCGGTGCTCCAGGGATTCAAACGCACCACGGCGACGCCGAAGTTGCCGTCGATGGGGCCATCCCCTTCGGGCAGGGTGATATCGCAGGCGGCCCATAGTTCGCGCACTGTCGTCCATTGGCCAAGGCCGGTCGCCGCGATGGCCGCGTTCCAGTGCTGGGCCTGGCTGAACTCTTCCGCCAACGCGATTGCCTGCAGGTTGTCACGCAAGGAACCGGCCCATTCCATCTGGTACTTCAATACCAGCCCGCGCATGTAGTGATAGAACGGGTTGTCCGGATGGTGCTGCAACAACAGGTCGAAATCCCGGGTGGCGCTCTGCAGTTCGCCATCATCGACGGCGAGGTAGGCCCGGTTGTGGATGCTTTCTAGATCAGGCTGTTCGGAAGTCATTGCGGGCAGTGGTATTGGGAGGATGGATGATCGCATGCGTGCCATATGCTGCGCAGGCGGGTACGGGATGCGACCGGCAGTTGCGCGCTTTAACGTGCGGATAACAGCGGTATTGCCAGCATCGTCCGCAATGCGCGTTCGTGCTTTGAGTGTTGGCGGTATCGTGCGTGGCGGTTTTCATCCATGGCTTGCTGGAGCAGCGCAATGAACGACAAAGGTTTGAAGTACATGACATTGGTGGTGGCGATCGCGCTGGCAACGACTGGCTGCGGGAAGCCAGCAACGCCAGGTGGCGCGACCACCGCAGCCCCCCCGGCGACGACGCCGGCCACGGACCCGTCATCGCAAGGCACCCAGCAACCCTTGAAGGTGGAAGTGTTCAATCCCGGCGCGGACGCCATCTTTGCGGTGTCCTCGGAGCTGCTGACCGGTGCCAGCGATGCGGTGCTGGTCGATGCGCAGTTCTCCACCGGCGATGCGGCCAAGCTGGTGGAGAAGATCAAGGCGTCAGGCAAGAAGCTGACCACGATCTACATCAGCCACGGTGATCCGGACTACTACTTCGGCCTGGAGACCTTGCATGCTGCATTCCCCGATGCGCAGATCCTGGCTACTCCGCAAACCATCGCGCATATCCAGGCCAGCAAGGATGAGAAGCTGAAGATCTGGGGGCCACAGCTGGGCGCCAATGCGCCCAAACAGTTGCTGGTGCCTTCCCCCCTGCAGGGCAACAGCCTGCAGTTGGAGGGGCAGGAGTTGAAGGTGATCGGCCTGGACGGCGCCAGCCCGCAGCGCACGGCCTTGTGGGTGCCATCGATCAGTACGGTGATGGGCGGTGTGCTGGTGGATGCCGGTTCGCACGTGTTCATGGCCGACACGCAGACGCCGCAGTCGCGTCAGGATTGGCTGGCCGCGCTGCAGCAGATCAAGGACCTGGCGCCGGCGCGGGTGATTCCCGGTCACTATGCCGAAGGTGCGCCACAGGACCTGGCAGCGGTTGAGTTCACCGCCAACTACATCCGCGCCTTCGATGAGGAAGCGGCAAAAGCCAAGGATTCGGGCGCGCTGATTGCGGCGATGAAGCAGCGCTATCCGGGCCTGCCAGGTGAAGCATCGTTGGAACTCAGTGCCAAGGTGGCCAAGGGCGAAATGCCCTGGAAGTAACGGCGTGATGCAGAATCGGAGCGATATCAACTTCATGGAAGATCATTTTGAAAAGTCGATTTTTTGCTGTTCTCATCACCGGCGTCCTGGTTGCAGGTAGCGGCGTGGCCAAGGAAGCCATTCGATTGGACGCGTCTTCCGATGCGGCGGCGGAGTCCAGTTGGGAACGGATGGTCGAGTCAGTCAGTGCTGCGAAAAAGCAGAAGCTCCTGGTCGCCATGCTTCAGATCAATCTGGAGGGTGTGAATTCTGCCCACGAGGTGGTGGGCGATCCGGAATTGCAACGCTTTGGTATTGCCAGGGTGAAGGACAGGGTCGCCGGGCTGGATGCTGATGAGATCATTGCGTTGGGAGGTCGGGCCTCCAGCGGCGGGGTCCGGATCCAGTCAGTCGAGTAGCGTCCAGTCACGTATGCAGCTGGAACCCATTCCATGCACAGTTTGGGTTCCGGGAACGTTGCGTTCATGCTGCAAGCCGGTTCGTCATCCCCCGCCGGATGGCCGTTGGGATGCCGATGTCATCGCTGCTCCACGCACACTGCGTCGGTCCTGGAAGAACGGCCTGGATCAGGAAATCGGGTTGGAGGCGCGATCCGCGGCAGAGTTGGCAAGGCGTTTCTTCGCCTTGGCGGCATACATGGCGGCATCGGCATGGCGCAGCAGGGCATCGGCGTCATTGCCGTCGGCGGGGAAGCAGGCCACGCCCACGCTGGCGTCTATCTGTGGCGTGTCGCTGCCCAGGCTCTGCAGCAAGGCCAGCCGCGCACGCAGGGCTGTGGCGATATTCAGGGCGTCGCTGGGGCTGGCGCAGGCCGGCAGCACGGCAACGAATTCGTCGCCGCCGACGCGGGCGATCAGGTCGTTCTGCCGCAGGCCGTCGCGCAGCTGGCGGGCGGCATCACGCAGCAGACGATCACCGGCCTCATGCCCGTAGCGGTCGTTGGCGGCCTTGAAGCCATCCAGGTCGATGTAGAGCAGTGCCAGCCCGCTGCCATCACGCCCCGCACGCTCCAGTGCCGCTTCCAGCTCGCGCCGCAGGTGGTAGCGGTTGGGCAGGCCGGTCAATGTGTCATGGCTGGCCAGGTGCTCCAGCTGTCGTTCGATCCCACGCAGGGCGGTTACCTCATGGCCGACGCCGATGCGGATGCCGTATTCCGGCAGCCATTTGGCCGACCATTGGATGTCGACCACGCTGCCGTCCTTGCGGATGTAGCGGTTGCGGAAGTTGGAGCGTGGCCGGCCTTCCATCACGTCCAGTGCCGACTGCTCGGTGGCGGCGCGGTCTTCCGGATGTACCAGATCCATGATCTGTCGGCCTTTGGCCTCTGCAGGGGTGTAACCGAAGATAGTCTCGAAAGCAGCATTGACCATCAGCAGCTCGCCATCGGGGGCAACCATGCACACTGCGTCGGGTAGCAGATCCAGGACTTCGCCGAGCGGCGGCAACTTGAAGGGCATGGGCAATACGACAAATACGAAGGCTGGGATTATGCCGCGTCCAGATTACTGCGTATGTCGGGGCGCGACCCACTCTGATCGGCACGCAGCTACTCCAAGGACAGGGGAGGCGACTGACCGTTGATGACGGATAAATCCTGAATGCGCGGAGCAAATGGCACGGCTGCCTGCCCCGTCCGATTCGCTGGCGTGCTGACCGATGCGCCGGGCGGCCAAGCCTGGCAGCTGCCAAGCCCTCCTGTCAGGCACTCGCCACGGCGTTGACGGCGCTTGGGACGGGACCGCCATCGATCCGCACTTCCGCAAGCGCATGCGGCTTCGGCAGGGGGCAGCCGATCCGCCGCCGGCCGTTGCAGGCATCTGGGTCTGGGGCATTTCCAACCGTGGCAGTCCACCGGATGCCGTTGCTGGAGGCGGACTCCAAGGCATCGAGCGGTGCGGGACCGGCAACTTCCAGCGGCCGGAAATGGCGGTGATTGCCGGGCATTGCGCGATGTTGCCGGGTCCTGCCAGCCGTTCGAGATGAAACCTGACGCGACGGTTTTGCTACCCTGTGCTTCTTTGGGTTCTGGGGTTGCTCCCCGCGGTTACTCCATGGTGTGGTTGCGTGTAGCTCTGATTTTTCCGTTGATCGTGGTCAATACGCTGGCCCATTGCCTGCCGTTGTTCGTGGTGGCGTTGTTCAAGGCGGTACTGCCGCTGAAGTCGGTGCGCCGCGCCTGCAATCCGCTGCTGACCGGGCTGGCTGAAAGCTGGATCGCGGTGAACAGTGCAATGATCCATGCGTTCACCGCGACCCGGTTTACGGTCAGTGGTACCGAGGGCCTGGAGCGCGATGGGCATTACCTGGTGCTGGCCAACCACCAGAGCTGGGTCGACATCCTGGTGCTACAGAAAGTATTCAACCGTCGCATCCCGCTGCTGCGCTTCTTCCTGAAGCGCTCACTGTTCTGGGTGCCGGTGCTGGGCCTGGCTTGGTGGGCGCTGGATTTCCCCTTCATGGGCCGCTACAGCCGCAAGCAGATCGCCAAGAACCCGGAGCTGGGGCGGCGCGACATGGAAGTGACGCGCAAGGCCTGCGAGAAGTTCGCCAGCATTCCGGTGTCGGTGATGAACTTCGTCGAAGGCACCCGCTTCACGGCTGCCAAGCACGCCGCGCAGACCTCGCCGTTCAAGCACCTGCTCAAGCCAAAGTCCGGCGGTGTGGCCTTCGTGCTGGACGCGATGGGCAAGGGCCTGCATGCCTTGCTGGACGTGACCATTGTCTATCCGAAGGGCATTCCTTCGATGATGGACCTGATGGCCAACCGCCTGCCGGAGGTGAAGGTGCTGGTGCGCAAGCTGCCGATCCCCGCCGAGTTCATCGGCCGCAACTACCAGGAAGACCGCAACTTCCGAGCCCAGTTCCAGCAATGGATGAACGGCTTGTGGTTGCAGAAGGATGAGGACATCGCCCGTCTGCTCGAGAACAAGGCCTGATTGATACCGATCGGTTTTGCAGCAAACTCTCGGTTTCTGTTGTGGGAGCGGCGTATGCCGCGAAGCTGACATTGCTGGGATGCAGGACATTCATGCAACCTGAGCTTGTTCCAGCTTCGCGGCTTACGCCGCTCCTACGGTGTAAAGTGCGCGCCAACATCCGTATTGAAGAGACCTGCGCATGAGCATTGATGCCGCTTTCTATCCCATTGGTACCCCTGGCCAGGCCTGGGGCGCACCGGAGCGCGCACAGTGGCTGGCCCAGCAGAAAGTGCAGCGCTGCTATGCCGAAGAAGTGCTGGTCAAGATCGACGCGCTGCGTGATCGGTTTGAGGTGACGCAATACGGCGAGCTGGATTACCCGTCGGGCCGCTACCCGCTGTTCGCGATCCGCAGCCAGAACTGGGACGAGGCCTTGCCGGTGATGTTGGTCACCGGTGGCGTACACGGCTATGAGACCAGTGGTGTGCAGGGCGCGCTGCAGTTCGTCGACCAGCATGCGGACAGCTATGCAGGCCGCTGCAACCTGCTGGTCGCCCCCTGCGTCAGTCCGTGGGGGTATGAGCGTATCCAGCGCTGGAATGCCTTGGCGCTGGACCCGAATCGCTCTTTCGTGGATAACAGCCCGGCACAGGAATCGGCGGCGCTGATTGCCTTGGTCGCCCCCGTGCAGGGGCGTGTGCTGATGCATATCGACCTGCACGAAACCACCGACACCGACGAAACCGAGTTCCGTCCGGCGCTGGCCGCGCGCGACGGCAAGCCGTTCGAGCCGGGCGAGATTCCTGACGGCTTCTATCTGGTGGATGACACCGAGAACCGCCAGCCGCAGTTCCAGCAGGCGGTGAATGCCGAAGTGGCCAAGGTGACCCATCTTGCCCCGGCCGACGAGCGCGGTGAGATCATCGGTTCCAAGGTGGTGGCCGAAGGCGTGATCGAGTACCCGCTCAAGGCCCTCGGCCTGTGCGCCAGCGTCAGCGGTGCGCGCTACACGACCACCACCGAAGTCTATCCGGACAGTGCCAAGGCGACCCCGCAGCAGTGCAATGACGCCCAGGTGGCGGCGGTGATTGGCGCCGTGGATTACGCGCTCGCGCATCGCTGAGGTCTTGGCTCGGCAGATTTGCTGAAAGCCCACCCGACGCAAGCGGGTGGGCTTTTCATTTGTGGCCTCACCACCAGCCAAAGTGGCGTCCCCGGAACATCCGTAGCCCGGGCAAGCGAAGTGCACCCGGGAGGCACGCGCTGCAAGAGCTTCCCGGGCCATCGCGCACCGTTGCACCTTCTGCGCATGCCGGTAGCGCCCATGATCTTTCACATCGCCACCCAGCCACGTATGGAACATGGCGGGCATGAGAACCTCGCCCCTGCTGCTTGCAGTGCTCGCCCTGGCCAGCGCCCAGGCCCTGGCCGAAGACGCGCCGGAATTCGACCGTCCTGGCATCGGCTTTTCCACCAGTACGGTCGGCAAGCGCGTCGTTGTCTGGGAGCAGGGCTTGCCCGATGCCAGCCGCGATCGCAGTGATGACCTGACCACCACCACATGGACCGCAGACACGCTGTTGCGCGTCGGGCTTGCCGATACGCTGGAGTTGCAGCTCGGCGCAGATAGCTGGAGCGGGCTGCGGCAGCGCGGCCCCGGTATTCGTGTGCAGGACAGCGGTGGCGGCGACGGCAGCGCGGCACTCAAGTGGGCACCAGCGCTGGCCAACGAACAGCTATCAATGGCTTTCAAAGCAGGGGCCAGCCTGCCTTGGGGCAGGGCGCCGCTGGGTGATGCGGGGCACGCCTACGACCTGGGCGTGACGGTGGCATGGGCGCTGCCGCGCGACAGCAGCCTGGCGTTCTACATCGACCGGCAATGGGGCGATGGTGGCAATGGCTGGTTGTTCTCGCCCAGCTATGGTTTCGCCTTGCGGCCGCAGTTGTCGGCCTATGTCGAAGCCGGCTATGGCACCGGCGCGCAGTACATGCGTGCGGCCGGTGCCGGTGTGACGTGGATGGTGGGCCCGCACGTGCAACTGGATGCATCGTTCCTGCGCGGGCTGGATGCCGACACCACCGATTGGCAAGGCGGCGTCGGCGTATCGATGTCCTTCGATTGAGAGCGTGGTTCAGCGATTGACTGCAGGGCCGTACACGCCGCTGTAGCCGGCTGCGCAAGTGCTAGTGCAGTCGCTGGTGAGCATGTTGCGCACGATCAGGCCGGCATTGTTCTTCGAGCGGAAATGGCCGACGCCGCTGCTGGTGTCGCCGCCACCGAAGTTGTACGGGCTGCCGTCGCTCCAATCCCAGTCGAAGCTGTAGGCGCTGCTGCCTGCGCCGATGTCGACCTGCGCGTAGACATTGGTGGCGCTGTTGAACAGTGCGCCATCGGCGCAGCCGCCGCTGTAGCTGGTGGTGAAGCAATGCACCTGGTCACGCGAGCCGGCGGTGATGGTGTAGAAACGGATGCCGGTGTACGTGGCCGGGAACGTGCGCAGGCTGCCGCTGCCGCTGGCGGTCCAGCGGTTGTAACCGTAATAGGCAACGCCGGTGCTCGGGTACAGGCCGAAGGTGTAGTAGTTGTACGGGAAGACATAGGCCTCGGCGTTGCAGGTGGGCGCCAGGGTCGACTGATAACCGGTGCTGCGGCAGGTCTGCAGGCCGCGCAACCCGCCAGCGATGTTGATGAAGCGGCGCACGCTGCCTTGGTTGGCGTTGTACTTGATCGAGGCCAGGGCCATGGTCGCGCCCAACGAGTGGGTCACGATGTCGACCTGGCTCTTGCCGGTATAGGCCTTGACCTTGTCGATGAAGGTCTTGATCGTCTGATAGGTGGCCGGTGCGTGGTAGTTGTACTGTGGCGCCGCGCGCTCGCTGGCGCTGAGGTAGGTGATGCCGAACAGTTCGCAGTCGTTGTAGCCGGCAGCCTTCAGTTCGGCGTAGATCGAGCGCGGCGGGGTGCTGTAGCCGGCGACTGCGCCGGCTGGCATGTCGAAACTGATGGCGCTGTCGCCATTGCCGTGAATGAACACCACCGGAGTCTTGCTGGCGGTACAGCTGCCGCCGCCAAAGCCGCCCTGGCCGACACCGGGATTGAACCCGCCAGCGTATTGGTTCGCCGTGCCGGTGCAGGTGTAACCGTTGTTGCTGCCGCACTCCAGGGCCTTGGCGCTGGTGGGTGCCAGCATCAGCATGGCGCCCGCCAACGGCGCGGCCAAGGCGCTGAGCAGCCACGAGGAAATGACGGGGACAGATCGCTTGCTCGACATCTGGCGGCTCCGGTAGGTGTGCGGGTTGATCCATGCAGGATCCGCCCGGGCCGCCGGGGCAGGCAGTGTCCTTTAGGGAAACTTGCAGTGCAGCACAGGCCCCGCGTTATCTGCGCTTGCGTATCAGCATGGCCGAGGCCTGCAGGATGGCGCGGGTCAGCAAGGCCATGGTTTTGACCTCGCCCTTCCAGTGCTGCCAGTACAACGGCACGTCTTCCCAGGCGCGCGCCTTGACGTAGACCAAGCGCCCGCTCTCCAGGTGCCGGCGCACCAGTGGCAGCGGGTTCATGGTCCAGCCCAGTCCGCCGAGGTTGGCGTGGACGAAGGCGCGGGTGGAGGGGATCCACCAGGTCGGCGCATTGTGCGGCTGTTCGACCCCGGCCAGACGGCGTGCATAGCGGGCCTGCATGTCGTCCTTGCGGTTGAATACCAACACCGGTGCCTGCGCCAGCGCCTGTGCGGTCACGCCCTTGGCGAAATGCCTGGCATGGAATTCGGGGGTGCAGGTGGCGGCGTAGCGCATGCTGCCCAGCGCATGGATCTGGCAGCCCTGCACCGGCTCGGACAAGGTGGTGACCGCCCCCATCACCGCACCCTGGCGCAGCAGGGCAACGGTGTGGTCCTGGTCTTCGGTATGCAGGTCCAGGGTGGTGGAGGTGCTATGGGAGAAGTTCTGCACCGCCTCCGGGAACCAGGTTTCCATGCTGTCGTGGTTGACCGCCACCGGGATGCTGGCGCGTGGCAGCTCGGCGTCGCTGAGGCCGATGCGCTCGAAGGCGTCGCGCTCGAGCAGCGCGGTCTGTTCGGCCAGCTGTACCAGCACCTGGCCCTCCGCTGTTGCCTCGGTGGGAATGGTGCGCTTGATCAGCAGTTTGCCGACCCTGTCCTCCAGCGCCTTGATCCGCTGCGATACCGCCGAGGCGGTGACGTTCAGCGACAGCGCCGCGCGTTCGAAGCTGCCTTCGCGGATGACGGCGGCCAGTGCCCGCAACTGGGCATGATCGATGCGCATATTAAGTTCTGCTAATGATGGTTAACGAAGTTTAGTTCTACTTTTCCTTGCTGCATTGCGACAATTACCGCGTCCGGACGTACCGGTGGGTTCTCCCGCTGCGTCCTTCCCCCAAGTAGCAAGGTTTTTCCTCATGTTTTCGGTTATTTCCGCCCAAGCTGCCGGCAGTGCCTGGCTCAGTGGTGCCGGTATCGGTATCGGTCTGTTCGCCATCGTCGGCGCGCAGAGTGCGTTCATCCTGCGCCAGGGGATCATGCGCCAGCACGTGATTCCGATCATTGCCACCTGTTTCGCCATCGATGCGGTGTTCATCATGGCCAGCGTGGCCGGCCTGCGGCAGCTGACCGCTCAGCTGCCGTGGCTGACCACCGTCCTGCTGTGGGGCGGTGTTGCCTTCCTGACCTGGTATGCGGCGCAGTCGGCGCGGCGTGCGGTGGCCGGTGGCGGTGGCATGAAGCTGGATGACAACGGCGAGCAGTCGTTGCGTGCAGCCTTGATGGCGGCGGCTGGTTTCTCGATCATCAACCCGCATTTCTGGCTGGACATGATGGTCATTGGTTCGATTGCCGACAACTTCGGCGAGTCGCGCATGGCGTTCGCCATCGGCGTGGTGACCGCCAGCGGTGTGTGGCTGACGGTGCAGGGCCTGGGTGCGCGGATGCTGGCGCCGTTGTTCACCAAGCCCTCCACCTGGCGCATTCTGGACGGCACCATCGCCGTGATCCTCAGCGTGCTGGCCTTGACCCTGGCAATCCGCGGGGTCAACTGAGGTCAGGCGTCGTCCGGCCGGTTTGGGTGCGGCCGGGTCATACCCGGACCCGGCCGGATCGACGCTTTGGTAGTCGCGTCAATATTGCCCGGGCAAGTGAAACACACCCGGCAGCAGAAACCTGCCGTTTTTCCAGACTGACCGGCAACAGGTCCGGGTACGTTGTGCATACCCGGGCTGCGGCCTTGCAAGCGTTGGCGGCTAGGTGGCCGGGTTCCAGCGTGCCGGCCACTGGAGAATGAAGTCCTCCACCTTTGCCAACGGCATTGGTCGTCCAAACACATAGCCCTGGCCCTCGGCACAGTGCTCTTCCTTCAGCTGGTCCAGTTGCGCCTGGGTTTCGACACCTTCGATGGTGGTGCTGATGCCCAGCTTTTCGCACAGGTGCGATACAGCGCCGATGATGGCGCTGCCCTGGCTTTGTTCACCCAGGTCGCGGACGAAGGACTTGTCGATCTTGACCTTGTCGAACGGGAACGCGCGCAGGTAGCCGAGCGAGGAGTAGCCGGTGCCGAAGTCGTCCATCACGATCGATACGCCGGCCTTCTTCAGTTGCAGTAGCTGTGCAGACGCGGCCTCGATGTTGGTGATCAGTGCGTTCTCGGTGATCTCCAGTTCCAGCCGTGCCGGCGCCAGCCCGGTTTCTGCCAATACCTGCTCGACGCCTTCCGCCAGATCGGGCTGGGCCAGCTGCGATACCGACAGGTTCACCGCGATCTTCATCTGCTCCGGCCACTGGCTGGCATCCCGGGCGGCCTGGCGCAGCACCCACGCGCCCAGCGGCAGCATCATGCCGATGTCTTCAGCCAAGGCGAGGAACTCACTGGGTTCAAGCAGGCCACGTTGCGGGTGATTCCAGCGCAGCAGCGCTTCAAAACCGGCGACCTGGCGCAGGCGCAGGTCCACCAGCGGCTGGTAGTGCAGCTCAAACTGCTGTTGCTGCAGGGCCGCGCGCAGTTCGGTCTCCAGCTGCCGGCGACGCTGCATGCGCGTATCCATTTCCGCCTCGAAGAAACGGTAGCAGCTGCGGCCCTCGTCCTTGGCCCGGTACAGGGCCAGATCGGCGTTGCGCATCAAGGTGTCGGCAGCGTTGGCCTGGTTGTCGATCAGGACGATGCCGATGCTGGTGCTGATGGCGAACTGGTGGTTCTCCAGTTCGACACTGCGGCCCAGTTCTTCCACCAACCGCGCAGCCAGCGTGGCGGCGGCTTCAGGCATGCGGCTTTCCGATGCCATCAGGATGGCAAACTCGTCGCCCCCCAGTCGCGCGACCAGGTCATTGCCGCGTACGCAGCCGAGGATGCGCTGGGCGACTTCCTGCAGCAGGCGGTCGCCGGTGGGGTGGCCGAGGCTGTCGTTGACGTCCTTGAAGCGGTCCAGGTCGAGCAGCAACAAGGCGCTGTTGTGTCCACGACGGGCGGCGATCAAGGCCTGGTCGAGCTTCTCGAACAGCATGGTGCGATTTGGCAATGCGGTCAGCGGATCGTGCTGGGCAAGGTAGGCAATGCGAGCCTGCGCCTGCCGTCGCGCGTCCACGTCCTCCAGCACGCCGGCCCAACTGCTCAGGCTGTGGCCGATGCGGGCACCGCGCGCGCGTAACCAGCGCCACTTCCCGTACAGATCCAGTACCCGGAACTCCACGTCCAGCGAGGCCGCTTTGGTGGCGGTGAAACTCTGCTCCAATGCGATTTCTATCTGTGGCAGGTCGTCTTCGTTGACACGGCGCAGCCAGCCCTTGCCGAGCGCATGGTCATCAGGTTGGCCGGTCAGCTCGCGCCAACCGGTGGCCGAAAGCACCGTTCCATTGCGATCGGATTGCCACAGCACCAGAGCGCCGGCCTCGGCAACGGCGCGGTAACGCTGCTCGCTGGCCTTGAGGTCACGGGCCAGGGCGCGCGCTTCATCGGCGCTCTTCTTCAATGCATCGACAGTGCCGTTGAGGCTGCTCTGCAGGCTGCGCACTTCGCGGATGTTGGACGGGTGTGGATCGGGCAGGGGGGCGAGATTGTCGACGACGCCATGACTGCGCTGGACCAGGGCGCGGATCGGCAGCAGGATGCTGCGGGCGATGGCGTTGGCCCAAAGCAGGGCGATCACGGCTGCGACGATGCCACCGAGAATGATCCCGAGCAGCGGTTGTAGCCAGCGGGCCTGGAAGCTCTGTTGTGGTTCTCCCACCACCAGCGTCCATCCCGGTGCAGCCTGCAATCTGTGGAAGGCGAAGATCACCGGCGTGCCTTCCTTGCTGCTGGCATCGATCAGCCCGTGTTGACCGCTGCTGCGCTGCAGCGTCTGCCAGTCAGGCACTTGCTTGCCGATGTAACGTTCCGGCGAAAGCGACCGAGCGGCAATGACGCCATTGTTATCGACGACCGCAGCCAGCAGCTGCTGGTCGTTGCCGCTGCCCATGATGCTGGCGATCAGGCGATTGGAGGGCTGCACCATGGTCAGGACACGGGTGCCACCGGTATCACCGAAGGGCAGGGCAATGGTGACTTCCGGGGTGTTGGTGATGGCGTTGGTGAACAGATCCGAGACCTGCGCCCTGCCTTCGCGGCGTGCGTCGTACAGCAGGCCTGATGGCAACGTGCGGGCCTGCTCGCTGTCATCCTGGATCAAGCGGATATCCGGGTTGGCGCGTGCCCATGCCTGCAGCTCAGGGGCTGTTTCCTGCAGCTGTGGTGCGAGCGAGGACAGCAGACGCAGCTGGTTGATGTTGTCCTCGATACCCTGGTCAACACCACGGGCAAGGGCGATGGCGGTTTCCTGCAGGCGTTGTTCGGAGCTGTGGCGGTAATCGCGGGCGGCGTTCCAGACGGCGAAGGCGCCGATCACCAGCAATGGCAGCAGGGTCGCAAGGATCAGCAGGTGCAGGCGGGAATGCAGGCCACGGGTACGCGCCAAGGTGTGCTGCGCCGCCGATGCAGTAGTTGCCAAGCCTCAGTCTCCGGTTTCCGTTGTGGCGTTGTGCAGAGGGCAGCCAAGCCCGAATGGCGGCCGTGGGCGGCGTGGCGCTGTTATGGCACGAACCCGGTAAGGTTGGAAAGTACGCGTGGAACCCAAGGCGGGGGCTGTGCAGTGGCCCCCCACTGTCCAATTCCCGCCGTGCAGGGCAGGTGTAGGCATCAGGGATGGATGCGTGATTGTGATCACGCTATCGCATCGCTCTTGCAGCCGAAGGCTGTCGCATCGTCCGCCGAGGCTGCAAACGATGCGGGCGGGGTCGTTCCCGGTTCCAGTTGCATGCGGTATTGGCGCCGCTGTCAGGGGCGCTTCTGGCTCCACATCCATTCCCACATCGCGGGGTTGCGATAGGTGGCATCCCAGGCGTTGTGCTGGACGTCCGGGTACTCGGTGTAACGGAAGCCTGCATCCATCTGCCGGCTGGCGGCAACGATCGCGCGATCATCGGTGGTCGGCACCAGTCCATCGAGGGCGCCATGGAATATCCAGGTGGGTACATGGCGCAGGCGGCTGACGACGCTTTGATAGGGGGCGGCGACATTGGCTACCTGGTCCACCACCAGTCCGGGTCGGTCGGCACGCGGTGCTCGCAGCGCGCCGCAGATCGGCACCAGTGCGGCGAATTGGTCCGGCCGGGTCAGGGCCAGTTCCCAGCTGCCATAGCCGCCCATCGAGATACCCGTCAGATAGATACGCTGTGGATCGGCAGTGAACTCCTTGCTGGCCGCCTCCAGGACCGCCAGCGCCATGCGCGCGTTGCGTCCGCGCCATTCTTCGTCCTCCGGCACCTGGGGGAACACCACCAGGGCCGGGAAGGTGTCCATGTTCTGGGTGAGCCAGGGGCCAATCCCGGCCAAGGTAGGCTTGAGTCCGTCGTCGCCACGCTCACCGGAGCCATGCAGGAACAGCACCAGTGGTCGCGGGCCGGGTGGTGTGGCGCTAGTGGCAGGCACAAACACCTGGTAGTGGAACTGACGACCCTCGAAATCGAGCTGCCGCGCGACGAACTGCCCCTTGGCCGGCGCCGTGCTGGTGGTTGAAGGCAGGCTGTTGCAGCCCATGAGCATACCCAGCAGACATAGCGACATCAGGATGCGGCCCATTGCAATCGGCTCCATGGCGGAAGCCCACAGACTAGCCTGATTTCGCGTGTGTCAGAATGCTTGTGGATACACCGCCGTGGCGGTCTGTGCTTTTATTGGGGGTTGTGGATGAAGAAGTTGCTGATCGTTGCGTTGGCAACCTTGCTGGCTGCCTGCAGCCAGGGCCTGAGTGGCACCTGGGACGATGGCATGGGGATGGTCAGTTACACATTCGACTCCGACGGCAAGGTCACGGTTGAAACGCTGGGCAAGGCACAGCAAAGCCGCTATACCCGTGACGGCAATGCCTTGAAGGTTGCAGTGCCCGGCAGCGAAGCGCAGTCGGTGGAGTTCACCATCAACGAGGATGGCTCGCTGCAAGGCCCGATGGGCGTGCGTCTGCACAAGCAGAAGAAGTGAGGCATCCCCGGCGGATTGGTCTGTGCTGATGTTCCCAGCTCAGCAGCGCGCCTGTGGCTGAGCTGGAAACATCGGGCCCTCAGGGTCGCGGCGGCCGACGTTCCCGGCATCAGCGGATGCCCCGGGAATGTACTGAAACGTGCTCATGAGGCCTGCAGGAAGCCTTCGATCTCGCGCGCGGCTTTTCCTACCTGTGCGCTCAGCGACGCTTTCATATCTGCTGGCAATACCGAGCGCGGGACCATGATGCTGATCGAGGCCAGCACCTTGCCGCCACCGTCACGCAACGGGTAGGCCACCGTCGAGACGCCGGGTTGGTAGAACGATTCGCTGATGGCGTGACCGCGTGCATTGTCGTTGCCCAGCAGCTCGACCAGCTCCTTTGGTGTTTTTGGCCCCTGTTCGGAGGTGAGCGCAAATGCCGATTCCGGATACAGCGCACCCAGTTCCTGCTCGGGCATCGTCATCAACAGCACGCGGCCTGTCGCAGTGCAATGTGCGGGTCGACGTGTGCCGACGCTGACGCCTGAAGGGAGTTCGCCGATGGCGCTGGCGTGGGCCACATAGATGACCTCGCGTCCATCCAGCACGCTCAGCTGGGCTGAGTGGCTGGTGATGTCACGTAACCGCTGAATGATGGGTTGCCCGATCTGCACGATGTCCATCGATGACAGGTAGTCAAAGCCCAGTCGCAGAATGCTGATGCCGAGGTTGTAGCCACCGCTTGCGCTGTTGCGATCCAGGAAGCGCATCTGTTCCAGCGTCTGTACGGCGCGGTAGACCGATGCCTTGGGCATGCCGGTGCGCTGGCAGACCTGGGTGAAGCTCAGTTCGCCACGTTGCCGTCCAAACAGCAGCAACATGTTCAGGCCCCTCTCCAATGCCGGCACCATGTAGCGATTGGGTTCTTTTGCTGTTGTTGCTTGGGGTGTCGACATATGTGTCCTCCCTTGGGTTGTAGGCAAGGCCGTCGATGGCGGACAGGTGCGCCCGCTGCGGGATACGAAAGGGCTGACCGCTGGTATATCGGATGCCGTCGATGTCGGCAGGGGATTGCACCCGCCGCACAGGGCATGCGTTGTCATATGGAGCATGGCGGCCGTCAGGGACGGATTCGGGGTTTGCTGCCGGGCCAGCCTCGGTGTGATTGGTGTTGCGCGGAGGTCGTTGGCGCTCAGTGCACGTGGCACCGATCGCAGAGTTTCTGATCTCCTTTTCGGGCGCCTTGGCCGTGTAGATGCATTCGTTACGTATCTTCGGTTATGCAGATGGCTTTCTGATGGACGCCTTTGCGTTCAAGGTTGGTGAGGTTGGGGTTTTATGTTTGAAACTAAAAGTATTTTTTGAAGTTGCAACCAAACATAGCAGCGTCAAAGGGGCTGGCAATCAGGAAAGCTGCCATTCGCGTGTGCTGTTATTCACAGATCCGGCATTCGGAGCGACTTGTTGATTGAGTGAAATGGCGTGCTCGCATGCTGATTGCTTGCCGAGATTCGAAATCGTTTAGTTGGTGAAACTTTTGGGGGTTTATTCGCCTGCCTGTGCCCGTGGAAGGCGGTGATGAATTGCCTGTAGCAGGTGCGTAGTATTTCGATGTCGAATGCCATGTGGGCTTGTGTGCTGCATGAGAGCTTTCTGGTTTGAATGAATGCTCGGTTTGTATGCCATCTGGAAATCATTGGGTTTCGTCATGTTTCCCCAGGGGCATTCCCGGGGCGGGGGGATTTGGTCCAGGTGTGTGCTGATCTTGCGGAACAAAATTAAAGGAATCCCTGTGTCTGCCGATATGATTGGCAGCTCTCCGCTTGGACCTTTCTGTATTTGTCATGGTGATCATCTCGGCGGTTTTTGCGGCAGTGCTTGCCGGGGGTCTGGTCTGGCTCTGGCAGCGGAGCAGTGGCGATGCGACACGCCCACAACGCCAGTTTCGTGTGTCGCCGACGCTGAGCGCGACAACCGACGAGGACGCTGCGGTCGCCGTCAGCGTGGATGATCTGCAGCGGCGCTTCCTGCTCAGCGCGCTGGGCGCCGCTGATACGCCGGCCGATGCGCTGCGCGTACAGCGTGCGGTGCTGGATGATGTGGTTACAGCGCTGAGCCGCGCGGACCTGTCCTCGCGCTACACGCCGCGCCGACCAAACCTGCTGCCGCAGCTGATCCAGAGCGTGAATGACAGTGCTGCTTCGTCTCGCTCCATCGCCCGCATCATCGGCAGTGATGCGGTACTGGCGGCAACGCTGCTGCGTATCGCCAACAGTTCCCTGTATCGCCTGCAGCGGCAGGACATCCAAAGCATCGAGCGGGCGGTGACGCTGATAGGCAATGATGGCATCCGTCAGATCATTTCCGCCGCGTTGGTGCAGCCGGTCATGGAGTCGGCCAGCGGCGTTGATGCCGAGTTTTCGCGCTTGCTCTGGGATTACACATTGCGGGTATCGCTGGCCGCTGCCGACCATGCGCGCAGCGTGGAACGCGAGGATGGCTTTGCTGCGCAGTTGGCTGGCCTGCTGCTGGGCCTGAGCGCTGCGATGGCGATGCAGGCCGCCGCCGATGTCCTGGCCCGGCCGCCGCTGCGGGTGCGTGAGCCGGGTACCTTGTTGGAGGTGCTGGAGCGCTGCAGCGCGCCGACCGCGGTGCGGATTGCCGGACATTGGAAGTTGTCGGCGCCGATCGTGCAGGCACTGGAACAGGTGGATGTGCCGGCTGCTGGTGGTTTGGCGCGTTCGTTGCAGGTTGGGCAACTGGCCGCCAGCGCGGCGATGCTGCATGCGCAGGGTCTGATGAGCGAGGCGGAGGCCAATGCGGCGCTCGCCAGCCAGATGCCCGAACATGTGGCGGCGTGGTTGTGGAAGCGGATGACGCAGGCAGACGGCGCATTGGAGTGAGGTTGTCCGCGCCTGGATGCGGCGCGGTCAGAGTCTGTATCCGGAGGGGCAATGAAATACCGCCCCGAAATGCCGGCTGCGCAGGCTAGAGCTGTGACTCCAATGGCAGCCAGCTGATCATCTGGGTGCTGGCGCGTAGCATCAGTCCGGTGTCCGGTTCGGTGCGCAGGCTGATCGGCGGTGTGCTGGCCCGATCCAGCCAACGCAATTCGTGGTCCCTGTTCAAGTACACCCAGTAACTCAACTCGGCACTGGACAGGCGCAGGTATTCCTCGCGCAGCCGCGCGGCCAGCACCGGGTCATCGAACAGCGCGCCCATTTCGGTATTGAGGTAGGCCGAGCGCGGGTCGAGGTTGAACGAGCCGACGAAGCCGCGGCGGTCATCCACCACGAAGGCTTTGGTGTGCAGGCTGGCGCCACTGCTGCCGAAGGTGGATGCCTTCTCGATGTGCCCACGGGCCTTGAGTTCGTACAGCTGCACGCCGCCGGCCAGCAACGGGCGGCGGTAATGCATGTAGCCGCTGTGCACGGCGGCTACGTCGTTGGCCGCCAGCGAGTTGGTGATGATGCCGACCTGCACGCCGTTCTCGGCCTGCTGTATCAAGCCCTTGGTGCCGACCGCACCGGGCACGAAGTAAGGCGAGATCAGCAGTGATTTGTGTTCAGCGCTGCCCAGTACCTCGACCAGCCGGGTGAACAGCCATTGGCTGCTGTCGCCGCCAACGGGCTTGCGAGGGGGATCGGAGTGGATGCTCACGCCATCGGTCCAATGCAGGTCCAGCTGCTTGCTTAGATAGGCATCGGTGAAATGCGCTCGCACGCGCTGCAGATAAGGTTCGGCTTCCTGTTGGCGGGCGTCCAGCTCGGCCTGGCTGATGAAGTTGGCCATCTGCTGGTCGGTGCTGTAATGCAGGGCTGCAATCGGCACCACGGCGTCGCTGTTCCAGAAGTCATCGAATACCGTGCTGGCTTCGCTGGCGACCGGACCGGCGAGCAGCAGGTCGAGGTCGCGGAAATTCACGTCCGGGCGTGCATCGAAGTATTCCGCGCCGATATTGCGGCCGCCGACGATGGCGACGCGGCCATCGGCGATCCACGCCTTGTTGTGCATGCGGTGGTTGATGCTGAAAACCCGCTGCACCATTTCGACCAGGCGCCACAGGCCATCGCGGTTGCGGAAGGGGTTGTACAGGCGGATCTCGATGTTGGGGTGGTTGTCCAGCGCCAGCATCTGTGGGTCCAGGCCGGCGGCGTTCATGTCATCCAGCAACAGACGCACGCGCACGCCGCGGTCGGCGGCCTGGTAGACGTCATGTGCAAGCAGGTGGCCGAGCATGTCGTCGTGCCACATGTAGTACTGCAGGTCCAGGCTGCGTCCGGCCTGGCGGGTGATGATGGAGCGTGCGGCGTAGGCTTCGAGCCCGTCGGAGAGGTAAACCGCGCCGCTTTTGCCCGGATGTTCGGCCAGCAGCGGTTGCAGTTGGCGGTCGATCAAGGTTTGTTGTGGCTGCAGCGGCAGGGTCTGCGAAGGCGCGCCGACCGCCTTCGGGGTGAGGTGGTCACCCAGCAGCAGGCCGCTGCCTATCAACAGCAGCACAAAGGCCAGCAGATAGGCCAGGAACCGCAGCAGGCGTCTGGGGCGATGCTTGTTTTCCATGGGCGCATCCTAGCGGTGTTCGTGATCAGGCGGCAGTTTGTCCTGATTCCATGACGTTCCGGGGGTGCGGGGAGCGCCCCCGTTGGGCGAGAATCGGGGTTTGCGTTTGCCGCGAGCCCTGTGATGATCGAACGTTCTTCCTCCTTCCGAGCGCCCAGTCTGGTGCTGCAGATTGTCATCGGCCTGATCGCCGGCATCGTGCTGGCGATGGTCTGGCCTGCCGGTGCCACCGCCGTTGGCCTGCTCGGGACGGTATTCATTTCCGCGCTGAAGGCGGTTGCACCGATCCTGGTGCTGGTGCTGGTCACGGCCTCCATCGCCAACCATCAGCAAGGGCAGAAGACCCATATCCGGATGATCCTGGTGCTGTACATGATCGGCACCCTGGCCGCGGCCATGGTTGGCGTGGCAGCCAGCTTCCTGTTCCCCAGCACGTTGACGTTGAAGACGGTCGAAAGTGCCATGAGCGCACCGAGCGGCATAGGCGAGGTGCTCAAGACCTTGCTGATGCAGATCGTCGACAACCCGGTGCACGCCCTGCTCAACGCGAACTACATCGGTTTGCTGGCTTGGGCGGTGGGTCTGGGCCTGGCCCTGCGCCACGCCAGCCAGACCACGCGCAACCTGGTCAGTGACTTCTCCGATGCCATCACCTGGGTGGTGCGGTTGGTGATCAAGCTGGCGCCGTTGGGCGTGTTCGGCATCGTTGCCTCGTTGTTGGCCGAGTCCGGTCTGGGCGCGTTGAAGGACTACCTGCATCTGCTGGCGGTGCTGATCGGCGCGATGTTGTTCATGGCCTTCGTCGGCAATCCGCTGATAGTGGCCGTGGTGACCCGCCGCAACCCCTATCCGCTGGTGCTGCGCTGCCTGCGCGAGAGCGGTATCACCGCGTTCTTCACCCGTTCGTCGGCGGCCAATATTCCGGTCAACATGGAGCTGTGCCGCAAGCTCGGCCTGCATGAGGACACTTATTCGGTAGCGGTGCCGCTAGGCGCGACCATCAACATGGCCGGTGCGGCGATCACTATTTCCGTGTTGACCCTGGCCGCAGTAAATACCTTGGGCTACGCGGTGGATGTGCCGACCGCGCTGCTGCTCAGCGTGGTTGCGGCTATCGGCGCCTGCGGCGCCTCCGGCGTGCCCGGCGGTTCGTTGCTGCTGATTCCGCTGGCCTGTGGCCTGTTCGGCATCTCCAATGAAGTTGCCATGCAGGTGGTCGGCGTCGGTTTCGTTGTCGGCGTGGTGCAGGATTCGGCTGAAACCGCCTTGAACTCGTCCACCGACGTGGTGTTTGTCGCGGCGGCCGAGCAGGCGCGCGGGCGCGCCTGATGGCCATGGCCGGGCGCATCACGCCAGCGGTACGCATCGGCGTTTCGATAGCGGTTGCGACCGGTCTGTATGGCATCTCGTTTGGTGCGTTGGCGGTGGCGTCGGGTTTCAGCGTGGCGCAGACCGCCGCGCTGAGCCTGTTGATGTTCACCGGTGGCTCGCAGTTCGCCTTCATCGGCGTGATTGGTGCTGGCGGCGCAGGCGCGGCGGCGTTCGGTGCCGCCACCTTGCTGGGTATCCGCAACGCGGTGTATGGCGCCCAGATCAACCGCATGTTGCGCCCGCGGGGCTGGCTGAGGCCGCTGGCGGCGCAGGTCACCATTGATGAATCAGCGGCTACCGCCGCAAGCCAGACGGAGCCGCAGGAACAGCGTCGCGGCTTCTGGGTGGCGGGGCTGGGCGTTTACCTGTGCTGGAACCTGTTCACCCTGCTCGGCGCATTGCTTGGCGATGCATTGGGTGACCCGCGCCAGTGGGGCTTGGATGGTGCGGCTGTGGCGGCCTTCCTGGGATTGCTGTGGCCGCGACTGCGTTCACGCGAGCCGGTGGCGATTGCCGTGGTCTGTGCCTTGGTGACGGTGCTGGCGCTGCCGTGGGTGCCGCCCGGGGTGCCGATTCTCCTGGCTGCGGCGGTGGCCGCGGTTTGGGGCTGGTTTGGGCGTGGTCCGGCGGATGAGGGGCTGGAGCCTGATGTCGCGCCCAAGGTCGACGTCGCAACCAAGGTTGAGCAGGGGTCGGCGCCATGACGCTGTGGGCGTGGATCGTCTTGGGCTGCGCTGCCGCGTGGGCGATCAAGTTCGCTGGCTACCTGGTGCCACTGCGCTGGCTGGAATCGCCGCGTATGAACCGCGTTGCAGGCTGCCTGACGATAGGTCTGCTGGCCTCGTTGACCGCGATGAACACCGTGTCGGCCGGGCAGGGGCTGGCCTTCGATGCGCGCATTGGCGCGTTGCTGGCCGCGGCGGTCGCCCTGATGTTGCGGCTGCCGTTTCTGCTGGTGGTGATTGTGGGGGCGACGGCAGCGGCGGTGATCCGACTGCTATGAGCGCGGTTTGCGTTTGTAGGAGCGGCGTAAGCCGCGAAGCCGATACATCATCCGTGCACTGTTTACCTGCGACTGCAGATCGCCGCATGCCTTGTTTGGTGTTGACCGGAGCCATTGCCAGCTTCGCGGCTTACGCCGCTCCTACAAAACCAAGGTTGGGCTTGGCCTAGAACTTCTGCTCGGCTGACAGGTAGCGCCACTGGCCTTCGGGCATCTTGCTCAGGCCGATGCGGCCGATGCGCAGGCGACGAATCTGTTCGGCCTCGAGGCCAACCTGGCTGCACATGAACTGCAATTGGCCCGGGCGCACGTCCTTGATGGCAAAACGCAGGCGCTGTTCGCTTTGCCAGCTGATCTTGGCCTGCGGCAGGCTGCGGCCTTCATGGACCAGCCCATGGGTGAGCCTGGGCATCGCCCACGGGGTCGGTTCGCCACTGACCTCGACCACGAACTCCTGTTCCAGGCTGCCGCCGGATTCCTGCAGGTGGCGGCGCACACGCCAATCCTGGGTCAGCACGACCAGGCCGCTGGCGGCATCGTCCAGCGGCATCAGGTAGTCCAGGCGCTGGAAGTGACGGCGCAGCGAACGGATGCCGGAGGCGTCGTCGGCAAAGCGGTTGTCGTCGGCCAGCAGCGCGAACAGCTGCTCGGCGGTACAGCCAGCCGGCTTGTTGATCAGGAAGGTGGCGGCTTCAGCGGCTTCGGTACTGCCTTCGGCGGCCAGGGTGATCACTTCCTCGCTGACCATGGTCTGCGGGGTTTCCACGACCACGCCGTTGACGCTGATCCAGCCGCCTTCGATGTACTGCTGGGCCTGCGAGCGCGAGCACTGCAGCTGCGCGGCAACGCGCTTGTCGAGACGGATCGGGGTGGTCATGGCGGCTATGGGTTCTACGAAGGGCGGGGAGTGTAGCGCTGTGGGCGGACGGCGGCGATGCCAGGCTCAGCCGGGTTCATGTTCCAAGGCGGTCAGGTAAAGGCGCAGGTCGAACTCCAGCTGGTGGTAATCCGGCTCCATGTGCAGGCACAGCTGGTAGAAGGCCTTGTTGTGGTCCGCCTCTTTGATATGCGCCAGCTCGTGCACCACGATCATCCGCAGGAACTCGGCCGGTGCCTCGCGGAACACGCTGGCAATGCGGATCTCGCGGCTGGCCTTGAGCTTGCCGCCATGGTTGCGCGAAATGGCGGTGTGCGTGCCCAGCGTGTGTTTCACCACCTGCAGCTTGCCGTCATACAGCACCTTGCCCAGCGGCACCGATTGGCGCAGGTGCCGCTCCTTGATGGCCTGCACGTAGTCGTAGAGCTGGCGGTCATTGCGCACCGGATTGGGCTCGGCGTAGCGCTTGCGGACGGCTTCGCCCAGCTTGCCCGCGTCCAGCAGCTCGCGGGCGCGCTGCTGCAGGTGTTCGGGATAGCCATTCAGGTATTTCAGCGGAAGCATGGGCATTTGGGCGGGACCGGGCAGGCCGCTATGATGGCAGCCTCGGCAACAGAACCATGAACAACGACGATGGCAAAGGGTAATCCACTGCAGGAACAGCTGCTCAAGGCTGGCCTGGTGAAGAAATCGCAGGTCTCGCAGGTGGCGCGTGAGCAGGTCAAGGCGCGCCACGGCAAAGGTCCGGTCAACGCCACCGAAAGCCAGCGCGAGGCCGACCGTGCCCGCGCCGAGAAGGCCGAGAAAGATCGTCAACTGGCCGCCGAGCGCAATGCCCAGCGCCGGGCCGACGAGCTGCGCGCGCAGGCCCGGCAGATCATCGCCGACCGCAAGCTGCCGCGTGCCGGTGAGCTGGAATACCGTTTCAACGACGGCGCAGTGATCCGCACGATGCTGGTCACCGAGGCGCTGCGTACCCAGCTGGCCAATGGCGCGCTGGTGATCGCCCGTCACGGTGACAGTTTCGAGTTGCTGCCGCGCATGGCGGCGGAGAAAGTACGCGAGCGTGACGCCAGCCTGATCGTGCTTGACCACGGCCAGAGTGCGGACACGCCGATTTTCACCGGCAATGCCGAGGACGACGCCTACTACGCCCAGTTCCAGGTGCCTGACGACCTGATGTGGTGAACGCTGTGCTCGCGCGGTTTGGCGCGGGCCGGCGCCTGCAGTGAGCGGGTAGCCATCCGCTGGCGGATCCTGTTCAGGCAGCTGTACGTCTGGCCGCCAGCCCTTGAATTGTGTCCACGGAGGCGGCAATTTGCCTGTGTTGCTGTACGTGGAGGCAGGACATGGCTACCGGTTGGGCGGGTGATACCGCCGTTCAGGATCAGATTGATGCCACCGTCGAGGACGCGATCAAGCGTGCGCGCAGCCGCATGCCCAGCGGCCCGGGGCTGGAACATTGCGAAGAATGCGATGCGCCGATTCCCGAGGCGCGGCGCAAGGCCGTGCCCGGGGTGAGGCTGTGCATCGCCTGCCAGCAGGCGCAGGACGAAGACGAGGCGTTTGCCGGCTATAACCGGCGCGGCAGCAAGGACAGTCAGCTGCGTTGAGGGGCGGGGGCATTGGCCGGCGCGGTGGCTTCGCGCTTGCTTGTCATCCTCGCGAATGCGGGGGCGTTCTGGCATTGGAGCCTGGCTTGGATCTGTACCCGCTCGTCACCTCGGCCTGCGCGGGAATGACGGCATTGAACAGCCGGGATCCCAAGCAGGGCCCACAGCCTCAGCTTTTTCCGGGTCCCGGCAGCACATCATTCAAGTACTGCTTCTGCACCACGCGCGCTACCAATCGCGGCCGCTCCATCAGCACAAAGCGCACACCCTTCACCGTCTGCGGCGCGGCCTTGCTGGCAAAGCCAAAGCGCTCGTACACCGGCACTGCGATCTCGGACGAGTTGACTGTGTACTCGCGGCGGCCGTGTACGCGCAGTGCATGCTCCCATAGCCGCCGCGCGATGCCGCGCTGGCGGCTGCTGCGGCTCACGAACAGATGATGGATGTGGCTGTCGCCGCGCATCGCGATCATGCCGACAAGTGCACCTGTATCTTCAATCACGTAGTGCGCGAACTCCTTGTCGACCAGCCGATCAGCGAAGCTGGCAGGAGTCAGCGAGGCCAGGAAGGCATGTGCACTGGCGCCGCTGTCGGCATCAAGCAGATGGCGAGCCAGCGGAGTTACAAGCGCGCTAAGCGCCTCTGCATCGGCGACATCCGCGTCGCGCAGAGTGATGTCTTGTTCCAAATCCTTCCCCTTGCACGCCCCCTGGAGCAGGGGCGTGGGCGGAAGCATACCTGCAGTCCACAGCTCGTAAACGGGTGCGGTGCCGCAGCTCAGTAGCTCAGTGGTTCGCGCCGCCGAGCCGGAAGCTGCCGCTCCAGCGCAGCATCGCGAACAGGCACCACAGCCAGCCCGCCGTGGCGATCAGGCCGCCGACAAGACCAATGTGCTGCATGCCCAGCTGCAGGCTGACCTGGCTGCCGATCAATGCGCCTGCGCCAATGCCGATGTTGAAGATGCCGGAGAACAAGGCCATCGCCACATCGGTGGCGTCGGAGGCCAGGTTCAACACCTTGGACTGCATCGACAGCGCGAAGCTGATCATCGCCACACCCCACACCGAAGCCAGCGCATACAGCAGCCAGCTGCTGTGCAGGCCGGTGCGCAGCAGCAACAGGCTGGCAGCCAGGGTGCCGATCGCGCCCAGCAGGAAACCACGCGGCCAGCGCAGGCCATAGCGCGAGAACAGCACGCTGCCGATGAAACCCATGCCGCCGAACAGCAGCAGCACCAGCGTGGTCACGTGTGCATCGAAGCCGCCGATCTTCTGCACGAACGGTTCGATGTAGCTGTAACCGGTGAACTGGGCGGACACCACCACCATCACCAGCAGGTACAAGGCCATCAGGGCAGGCCTACGCAATAGCAGCGGGATGCTGCTGGCCGAGCCGCTGTTCTGGCTGGGCAGGACCGGCAGCAGCCGTGCCAGCACCAGCATCACCAGCAATGCGACGCCACCGATGGCCATGAAGGTGATGCGCCAGCCCAGCAACTCACCGACGATGCGACCCAGCGGAATGCCCAGCACCATCGCCACCGAAGTGCCGGTTGCGAGCAGGCCGAGGGCCTGCGGGCGCTTGTCCTGCGGCGCCACGCGCACCGCCAGCGAGGCAGTGATCGACCAGAACACCGCATGCGCCAGCGCAATGCCAACGCGGCTGACCATCAGCACCGGGTAGCTCCAGGCCACGCCGGACAGCACATGGCTGGCGATGAACAATGCGAACACGCCCAGCAGCAGCTTGCGGCGGTCCATGCTGCGGGTCAGCAGCATGCATGGCAGCGAGGTCAGTGCGACTACCCAGGCGTAGATGGTCAGCATCAGCCCGACATGCTCGATCGGCTTGCCGAAGTCGGCACCGATGTCGCTGAGCAGGCCGACCGGAACGAACTCGCTGGTATTGAAGATGAAGGCTGCCAGGGCCAAGGCGATGACGTTGAGCCAGCGTTGGCGGTCGGAACGCTGGTCGTGGCGTTCGGCAACGGCAAAAGCGTCGCCTGCCTGCGGGGCAGGGCATGAGGTATCGGGAGAGGCGGACATTGCGTGCGGGCTTGCGACCGGGCCGGTCGCTCAATGACGGCAATTTTCGCACGGCTGACATGGACGCGAGCGGAACGCTGTGGGCCGGAGCCAGGCAATCCCCGCTTTGGCGGGGATCACGGACCCAATGTTCGGGTGTTGTTTGCTGCTGTTCGGGCTTCCTCAGCCGTCTCCCTGCACGCTGATCGTGCCGGCGTCGCCACCACGCCAACGGCGCAGGCCGCGCTGGAAGAACAGGCTGTTGGGAATCTGCATCAAGGTGCCATCGACCGGGCCACCGACCTCATGCAAGGTGGTGTAGATCAGGTTGATATCGGTGACCACGCCCTTCAGGCCGGGTTTTTCGCCGTTCTCCAGCAACTCGATCTGGTCACCCAGGCGGAACGGCCGGGTGGTGAAGATCAGGAAGGTGCAGAAGATGTTGGACAGCACGCTCCAGGCGGCGAAGAACGCCACCGCGCCGACCGCGGCAAAACCTGTGAAGGCCGTCCACAGCACGCTGGCCTGTACGTGCAGGGCCTGCAGGATGGCGACCAGGGCCACCGTGCCGATGACGAAATTGGACAGCCGCCGGATCGCCATCTCGATCTGCGCCGGCAGCGTGTAATGGCGCCCAAGCCGGGCCAGCAGGCGCCGGGTCAGCAGGCGCAGCAGCCAGGCCACGACCAGGATCAGCAGGATGCTCAGGCCGGTGTTGATGGGTTCAATCCATTGCTGCATCGAGGCGGGGAGGTAGTGCTTCATGCGGATTCCTTGCGGTGCGTCAGTGCTTCAGCGCGGCGTCGGTATGGCGGGGATTGCCGTCATTGCGGGCCGGGGTGATGTTCAACAGGCGGGCCAGCAATGGATAGACGTCGACATTGTCGATGGGGGCGATGGTCACGCCTGGCGCGAAGGCTGGCCCATAACCGATGAATGGGGAATACATGTCCGGCAGGGCATTGTCGTAGCCATGCTCACCCAGTAGCTCGTGGCCTTTGCGCTTTTCGGCCTGGCGAGTGGTGACCTGCCATCCAAGCTCGGCGGTGCAGATGTAGGCGGGCACGCGGCGGTGGTGGCCATACTCGAAGCGCGCCGGGATCTGCTCACGGGTCATGCACTGGATATGCGGGTGGCTGCCGGCCAGCAGTTGCCTAGCGGCCATCTCGCCGCCGGGCAGGACGTTGAACGAGGCGTAGGCGCCGGTCCAGCCAAAATCCAGCTTGCTTACATCGACGATGTCATCCAGGAAGATCTGCTTGGCTGGGCTGGTAGCGGTCATGCCGTGGTCGGAGGTGACCACGATGTTGACCTGCTGCTGCAGGCCCTGCGCACGGATACCCGCCAACAGCTCGCCAATCGCGCTGTCCACTTCGCCCAAGGAATTGTTCAGTTCGGCGGAATCCGGGCCGTAGCGATGGCCTTGCGTGTCGACCTTGTCGAAGTACAGGGTGATGAAATGGGGGCGTTGCGCGGCAGGCAGTGCCAACCATTCCAGTACCTGCTGCACGCGCTGCTGCGAGCTCACCTTGATGTCGAACGGCCGCCAGAACTCGGGACGTGCGCCATGCACCGGCGCTTCCGAGCCGACCCAGAACATCGCCGCGGCGCGTCCACCCTGTTCGCGCACGCTGGTCCACAGCGGCTTGCCGTCGTCCCACCAGCGCTCGTCGCGGACCGTGGCCGGGTCGAACATGCTGAAGCGCACGTCGGGAATGGCCGGGTCGGTCATGAAGTTGGCGATGACGCCATGGTGGTCCGGGCGCAGGCCGGTGATCAGTGTGTAGTGATTGGGGAAGGTGATCGAGGGATACGACGGGCGCATGTATTCGGCGCGTGCGCCAGTGGCCACCATCGTGCTCAGCGTCGGGGTCAGGCCACGCTCCAGATAGTCATTGCGGAAGCCATCGATGGAAATCAGGATCACCGGGGCCAGCGCCTGCTCCGGCATGCGGGCCGCGGCTGACGGGGTATCGATGGGGGCGGGAGCGCTGGTGCAACCGGCCAAGGCGAGGGCGGCGCAAAGCAGGATAGCGGGGATACGCAACATGGGATCGCAACGGTTTGACGAGCGCCGATTGTCGGCCAGGGCGGCCATTGCTGCCAGTCGCTGCGCTGCTGTGGGCCGCTTCGGCAAAGAATCGCGTCGGCTTTAAACCTTTTTGCTGCCCGCCGCATCCAATGGGTATGCTCAACGCCACCGTGACCGCCACCGCCCCCTCATCGCCCGTCGTCGACGACGCCGTGCTGGCCCGTGCCGCCGCGGATGGCGACACCCGCGCCTATGAACGGATCTACCGGCGCCACGCGCCGCGGCTGTATGCCTTGCTGTGGCGCTTGTGCGGCGGCAACGCGGCGCGTGCCGAGGATGTGCTGCAGGAGACCTTCATCCAGGCTTGGCGCAAGCTGCCGCAGTTCCGCTTCGAGAGCGCCTTGGCCACGTGGTTGCATCGCCTGGCCGTGAACACGGCGCTGATGGAGCTGCGCGCGACAACGTTCGAATCGCTGGATATAGGCGAATCCGGGATGGATCTATTGGCCGAAATGGCTGACACCCCCCGTTGCCACGCCACCGGCATGGACCTGGAACGTGCGTTGTTGACCTTGCCGCCACGCGCCCGCGCGGTGCTGGTGCTGCATGACATTGAAGGCTGGAAACACCAGGAAATCGCCGTGGAACTGCAGATGGCTGTCGGCAGTTCCAAGGCCCAGTTGCATCGTGCACGCAGTTTGTTGCGCACGCGGCTTGGAGACGCATGATGAGTCACTACGAAAACGATCACGATGATGCATTGGCGCAGCGCTTGCGTGGACTGCCAGGCGAGCGGGTGCCGCCTGCCGCGGTGTGGCAGCGCATCGCCGCGGAACTGGAGCAGGGCCCGCGTGCCGAGCCGACAGTTGCCGCTCCCGCCATATCAGTGAACGCGGTGCCGGTGCGGCGCAGAGCACATCGTCACTGGCCACGTTATGCCGCTGCTGCGGTGGTTGTTGCGCTGGTTGGCGTGGCCAGCATGCTGTTGTTGCCGCAGCAGCCTGCGGCATCCGTCGCCGTCGAGGAATCGTCATTGCAGCATCAGGCCAACACCATCACCTACCAGTACCGGCAGGCGATGGCGACGATTCCGCAGGACGAGGTTGCCGCCGAGCTGCAGCCGGCGCTGCGTGAACTGGATGAAAGCGCGGGCAGCATCCGCAGCGCCATCGCGCAGAGCCCCGACGCCGATTTTCTACTTGGACAGTTGCAGCGCACCTACGCGCTGCGGCTTGAACTCACCCGCAAGGGCGTCAACCCGACCGGACTTTCGACTTGAAGGAGCACCCGATGAAAGCTTGCATGCGCCATCTGATCGCCACCGCACTGCTGTTGGCCCCATTGACCAGCGCATTCGCGCAGACCGCGGTCAATCGCAACCTGCCCTTGTCCAGCGGCGGCCGCGTGGAACTGAGCAATGTGGCCGGCTCGGTCACCGTGCGTGGCTGGGACCGCAACGAAGTACAGCTGACCGGCTCGCTCGGCGAGGGCCAGCGGCTTGACGTCGAAAGCAGCGCCAATCGCGTGGCGTTGAAGGTGGTCTACCCGCAGAACAGCCGCAGCAGTCGTGGTGCGGTGCTGGAGCTGCGGGTGCCGCGCGCTGCGCAGTTGCAGACCAGTACCGTCAGTGCGGGCGTGGATGTGGCTGATGTTGACCTGCGTCGCCTGCAGAGCAGTACCGTCAGCGGCAGCATCACTGCCAATGGACGCGCTGGTGAGGCGGAATTGACCACGGTCAGCGGCGCGATCCGCTCGCAGTTGCAGACCTCGCGGCTGGAGACCCGGACGGTCAGCGGTGGCATCAATGCGGCCGGTGGCAGTGGCGGTGAGGTCTCGGCCAACAGCGTGTCTGGCGGCATCACCCTGGACCTGGCCAAGGTGCAGCGGCTCAGCGCCGAGTCGGTATCCGGCAGCCTTGGCGTCCGCAGTGCGGGCCTGCAGCCGGGTGGCCGGGTCAATCTGGAGACGGTGAGTGGCTCGGTTTCACTGAGCCTGCCGGCCAGCACGTCGGCGCAGCTGAAGGTCAGCACCTTCAGCGGCAGCATCCGCTCCGACGTCGGCCAGGTGCAGACCCCGCGCTATGGGCCGGGCAAGAACCTGGATGCACGGATTGGCGGTGGCGATGGCGATATCTCCATCCAGTCGCATTCCGGCGGCGTGCGGGTGAGTCTGGATCGTTGATTCACTCCCTCCCTGTGTCATGGGCAGGGGGAGGGCTGGGGAGGTAAGGCTTCTACTCCCTCCCTTTTGCGCAGCAAAGGGGAGTGCTGGGGAGGGGTAATGCTTCTGCCCCCTCCCTTTTTCACAGCAAAGGGGAGGGTTGGGGAGGGGTAGTACTTTAGGGCTTCTGGATCCCCAGCCTCACGGCTTACGCCGCTCCTACAGACCTGCAGCAGCGCCACTCGTTGTTGCTGCCAACGCCAAGCCCTGCACCACACCAAACGACGGGTCGCCGTGCACCAGCTTGGCAGTCGGGAAGGCGGCGGCTGCGGCCTGCTGGATGTAACCGGCGCGCGACATGCCGCCGGTCAGGAACACCGCCGCCGGGTCGTGGCCGATATCGGCACGTACCTGCTGCAACAGCACTTCCAGCTCGCCAAGATAGCCGCCGGCAGCCGTGGTCAGATGTGGTGCATCGATGTCCACCGACAGTCCTGCCTCGATGAAGTCCAGCATGCTGTGGTGGCTGGGCTGGCTGCTCAAGGCGATCTTGCAGTGTTCCACCGCGCGGTACAGACGTGCGGTATTGCCGGTGTCCTGCAGCGCTTGCAGGCGCGGGCCAAATGGAAGTTCCACCGCGTCGTAGTTGTGCTGGCGGAAATCACGCTGGCGGGTCATGTCCTGCACCATCGCGGCCTCCACATAGTGGTGTGCGGGCACGCGGGTGATGCCGCGGCCGAACAGCGGCATGTAGCCGGCCAAGCTCAGCGCCAGATCGATATCGGTACCGCCACGGGCGATACCCCAGGCGCGATGGATCTGCGGCGCCGCGTTGCCACCAACGCTGGCATGGGCGATATCGGTGGTACCGCCGCCGACGTCGACGATCACTGCTTCGTGGCGGTCAGTGCTGACTGCGTGGTAGTGCATGGCCGCAGCAGCGGGTTCTTCGAGGAAATCCACTTCGTCGAAGCCTGCGGCCATTGCAGCGCTGCGCAGGATATCCAGGGCCTGGTCATTGCCGGCTGCGCCGATCGAACTGCGGAACTGCACCGGCCGGCCGAGCAGGGCGCTGCGCACGTTGCTTTGCAGCTGGCGCGAGGCGGTCAGGCGGATGTGCTCGAGGATGTGCGTGGCGATGCCGGTGATGGTCTGCTTGGCGCGCGGATGCAGGTTGTAGCCCAGCATCGACTTGGGGCTCTGCACCAGGTTGCCTTCGTTCTCCTCGAAATAGGCTTCCAGTGCCTCGTCGCCATAGACCGCGTTCTGCAGCAGGGTGGTGGAGCTGCGCGGTTCGCGGATGCGTTCTTCCATCCACTGCCGGCGCACGACGCGGATGGCGTCGCTGCGCAGCTGCTCATGGCTGCGGGTGTTGCCGACCGCGCGGGCATCACGGCGGCCGGACTCGATCAGGTCATCGACCTGCGCTTCCAGTGCCGGGGTCAGTTCAAAGTCGTTGGGGTCGCGCATCACCTCGGGGAAGTACACCGTGGTGCGGAACTGCTGGGCCTCACCAAAGCTGACCGGGACCACCTTGCCGTCGATATGGGCGGCGGCGGCCGAGTTGCTGGTGCCAAAATCGATGCCGAGTTTCATGATGGCTGCGCGTCTTGCTGCTGAATCGGCCGCGCACTTTACTACGCCGCCGCGCGACTGGCTTCACATGCGGCTTGTGAATGGCTGTTCGCAGGTGCGAGGGCTGCATTACCACGAATCGCGTCACGATTTTCCGGCGTGCGCGCCACCTGAATGAAGATGCTCACCGCGCTGCCAGGATGGTCGATCCAGCCCAGCGGGTGGCGAATCGTGGCTTGCCGCCTGCGGGGATGGGCATGCGCGCGGTCGGGTTCCTGGTACGCGCCCGGTGCTGCCGGGAGCGGCTGTGAGCTGAACGGCTACAATGGATGGTTAATCAATGTACGGGAGTCCCCCATGTCTGTTACTTCCTGCCCGCAATGTTCGCTGGAGAACGTCTATGCCGACGGCGCGCTGTGGATCTGCGCCGATTGCGGCCATGAATGGACCGCCGGTGAAGCGGCCGAATCCACGTTGGTGGTACGCGACAGCAATGGCAATGTGCTGGCGGCTGGCGACACCGTCACCGTGATCAAGGACCTGAAGGTCAAGGGATCGTCCATCCCACTCAAGCAGGGCACGGTTATCCGCAATATCCGTCTGGTCGAGGACGATGCCGAGCACATCGAGGGCAACTCGGAAAAAATCAAGGGTCTGGTGTTGAAGACCTGTTTCCTGCGCAAGGCCTGAGCCGGCTCGCGTCCCAGCCGCCCGCGGTGTGCGTTCAGCGCGCCGCGTGGCGCGCTTCCAGCCTGCGGATTCCGTCCAGCTTGCTCTGGTAGACCGCCCGCATCGGTTCGCCGCCGAGGTCGCGGGCGCGTTTCATTTCCTTCATCGCCAACCGGTTGTTGCCGCCCAGAAAGTAGGCGCGGGCCAGGCCGAAGTGGAATTGATGGGCTTTGCCATATAGCCGTACTGCTTCACGGTAGTAGTGCGCGGCCAAGGCGTAGTCGCCGTCCCGCTCGGCGCTGGTGCCCTGCATGAACTGGTAGAACGGATCACGCTTGCGTATCTGTTCCAGGCGCGACTGCATCTGGGCCACGCGGCGGCTGTCGCCCATGCGCTGGTAGAGCTTGGTGGCATTGTGCAGGGCCGGGGCGTGGAAACGGTTGATGGACAGCGCTGTATCCAGGTCTTTGGCGGCGGCGTCGAGGTCGTCCTCGCGCGACTCAAGTACACCAAGGTTGCTCCACGCCGGTACAAAACGCGGATCCATCCGCAATGCCGCGTCGAAATAGGCCCGTGCACCGACGTAATCGTGCGCAGCCAGCTGCTCCGCACCACGGTTGTTGTAGAAATGGGCAAGCGCGCGGCTGTCGCTGATCGGTTGCGGGCCGCGGCGGTCGTACAGCACGTTGCTGTCCAGATCCAGGGTGGCCTGGCGACCATCAACGCGCATTCCGACATTGACGTGGCCGGCGTTGAAGATCAGGCCCTGGTCTTCATACCAGGACACCACTTGGCCAACCTCCTGCATGCGCGCTTCCAGGCCAATCTCGCGGGCCAGGGCGACGAACAGCAGGGTGAAGGACAGGCAATTGGCACGCCGTTGCTGCCAGGTCTGGGCCACAGTGAGGGTGGCCCCGGTGTCGTAAGCCAGACCCAGCCCTTCAGGGCGGAACACCAGCTCAACCAGTCGTTGCAAGCGCTGCTCCGGGGAGTTGGCTGCCCCGAGTACCCGTTCCTGTAGCAGTGTCCGCACTTCCGGCGGGATCGCCATCACCTGTTCCGGTGTGGGGGGCGGGGAGGGCGGCGGCGCGGCCAAGGCCACACTGCTGGCGGCGAGCAGGACCAATGCATTCCAACCGATCATGGCGATCACCCGGAGTTTGCTGCGGCCTGCCCAGTGTAGGCCTGTTGCGGGGGGATGGAAGCAGGCAGGGGACAAATCCACAGCGGGTGTGGACCAGCCCTGTGCAAACATGTGGATAACCATTGGCAGCCCTTGTGTGGCTTGGCTCGGCGGGTGGTGGTGAAATTTTCGCCATGGCCGGGCCGCGACCGGCGCGGTCTGCTAGTATCCGCGGCCCAAGACAGTAGTGGCCGCCGCAACGGAGCGGGTACGGCAGCCGGCTTTCGATACCAGACCATGACGAAGCAGCTTTCCTCCACCGAGGCCCAGATGACCCTGGGCCTGGGCAGCGACATTCCAACCGAGCGCCTTTTCTTCGCGGTGATGCCTGATGCGCTCACGGCGGAGCGGGTTGCCGAGTTGGCCGGTGGCCTGCGCGAGGAACATGGCCTGCTCGGGCATCCGTTGGCGCCGGAGCGCTTGCACGTCACCCTGCATCACCTGGGTGACTACGCAGGCCTGCCTCCGAGCCTGCTGCCCAAGGTGCGGCAAGCGGCAGCGCGGGTGCGCATGCCCGAGTTCGAGGTCTGCTTTGATCAGGTGGGCAGCTTTGCCGGCAGCGTGAAGAACCCCTTCGTGCTGCGCAGCGAGTACGGTGCCGAGTTGTTGAACGGCCTGCACGAGGAGCTGGCGCGTTGCCTGCAGGGCGTGGGTGGCAAGCTGGACCCGCGTTTCACCCCGCATATGACCCTGTTGTACGACCGCCGTCGTCTGCCGATCCAGCCGGTACAGCCGCTGCGCTGGTTTGTGCGCGAATTCGTGCTGGTACGCAGTTTCCTCGGCCAGGGCCGTTACCAGATCGAAGGCCGCTGGCAACTGGGCTGAGCGCGGCGTGGCATGAGTAGCGCAAACGCCTTTCGGCGGAATCCTGCGTTGGATTGCCGCCACGCGTGTTCCGCCACTTCGTGACAAGATGCAGGCATGAACGACCTGCTGCAGACCCTGCCGCCGCCGCTGTTGGCCGAGCTGAAAACCGCCTACGCGCAGCCGCCTCGTGCGTATCACAACTTCGGTCATGTGCAGGCGGTGCTGCAGCACTACCGCGATGTCGCCGCTGGCCCGGGCTGGCGGCAGCCGCTGGAAGTATTGCTCGCGGCGCTCTATCACGACGCGATCTACGAGGCAGGGCGTGGCGACAACGAAGCACGTTCGGCGCAGCTTGCCGCGTCCGGTATTGAACGTTGGCTGCCGGATGCCGAAGTGGATGTGGCACGGGTGATCGAGCTGATCGAACTGACAGCGCGTCATGGCAGCCTGAGCGGGGACGGGCTGGATGCGGATGCCGCACTGTTCCTGGACAGCGACATGGCGATCCTGGGGGCGCCGGATGCGGTGTTTGATGCCTATGACCTTGGCATTGCCGAGGAGTACCGGGGCAAGGTGCCGGGCTTCCTGTTCCGGCTCAACCGGCGGCGTTTCCTGAAAAAGGTGCTGGCGCAGCCGCGTATCTTCTTCAGCGATTTCTTCCATGAGCGTTATGACGCTGCGGCACGCGCCAACCTGCGCCGGGTCACGGCCTGAGCGTGCGCTTTGGCTAAAATGCGGTTTGTCCCGATGTCGATAGGACCGCGCCGGCCGCTGCAATGAACGAACTGCCTGTCCAAGTCCCCGCAAGCCCCGATCCCGATCCGCGCCCGCAGCCGCCGGAAGCCCCCGGCCCGAACGAGTGCTGTGGCAGCGGTTGTCCACTGTGCGTGCTGGATCTGTATACCGATGAGCTGCTGCTCTACCGGCAGAAGTTGGCCGAGTGGTTGGCGCGTCACCCTGAAGCGCAGGCCTGAGGCGGCGCTTCCGGCCCCTTTCACCTGCCATGGGCGTAGGCTTTGCGGCACCGTTGTCGCAGCCTGTAATGGCACCTGCGATGTGGCGGATGTGTGTTCTGGCATTTGGCTTGTTGGCGGTACCGGCAAGCGCGACGGAGAAGATCAGCGATGGTCGGTTCGAGCAGGTGCCGGTGTTGCTGCCTGGTGTGCCTGTACAGCACGTGGTCGTGTGGTTCTGTGATGCTGCGGCCTCCGCGGGATATCAGGCGCGGTTGCAGGCGCGGTTGCAGGCGTTGTGCGATGACGGCGCGATGGTGGTTGATATCGACACCAGCCATCGCTTCCCTGGGCGGCTGTAGTGGTTTTGACAGCTGGCTTGCGCTTGGCGCGCGTTGATGATGGCGGCATGTACGCGCTACGGCGTTGTCACCGCCTTCAGTCGGCACAGAGACTGGGGCGGACTAGACTTGGCGGCTCAAACGCTGGGGAGTGGGCATGGGCGGTGATTCGAGCAGGGGAGTTTGGCAATCGGCAACGCTGGCGTTGGCCGTTGTGCTGGCACTGCTGGTGTTTTCGATTGTCGCCATCTGGCTGCAATTCGCGCGTGATGATCTGGACTGGGCGCGCGCCACCCTCAGTCTGTATCTGCATGGCCCCTATGGGCTTGTACTGCGCAGCGTCTATTGCCTGCTGGCGCTGGCCATCGCCGTGCTTGGCCTGGTGCTGTACCGGCAAGCGCATGGCAGCGCACGACGCGGCCTGCCGCCCAGTCTGTTCGCCGTGGCCGGGCTTGGTTTGGCTACGGTGGCGATAGGCGACAGCTGGCTGCCGCAGTTCGCACCATTGCTGGCGCCGCTGATTCATGGTTTGGCGGCCCAGACCGCCTTCCTGTGCGTGACCGTGGCGATGCTGCTGCAGGCCTGGTGCTTCGGTCGTGATGCGCATTGGCGTCGACTGTATTGGTTGACCTGGGGCTGGGCATGGCTGGCCTTCGCGGGGCTTTGGCTGCATGTGCTGTGGCGTGGCAGCCCGCGCGGACTGGGGCAGAAGCTGGTGATTGCGGTCGTGGTGGGCTGGCTGCTGTTGGTGGCGCTCGCATCGTGGCGTCGTTCACGCAAAGAAACGCCTGAAACTTCCACTTGCCGTCACAATGGCGGCTACATCCACAACACGGAGTCACCCCCATGATCCAGCGCTTCGATACCGGCCCACGCATGTCGGAAATGACCATCCACAACGGTGTGGCCTATCTGGCCGGGCAGGTGCCGGAAGACACCAGCGCCGATATCGTTGGCCAGACCGAGCAGGTGCTGAAGGCCATCGACGATCTGCTGCGCCTGGCCCCGACCGACAAGACCAAGATCCTGCGCGCCGAGATCTTCCTGGCGGACCTGGCTGACTTCGCGGGCATGAATGAAGCCTGGGACAAGTGGGTGCCGCAGGGCGCAACGCCGTCGCGCGCCACCGTGCACGCCAAGTTGGCCAATCCGGAATGGAAGATCGAGATCGTGATCACTGCGGCTGTGCCGTAAGCGGACTGCATCTACCGCTGGTCTGCCCTGGGTGTGATCGCATCCGGGCAGATCCAGCCTTGAGGCTGGTGATGTCTTTGCAGGGAGGCAAGGGAAAGGATGAAAAGCCGTCTGTTGTCCGCGCTGTGTTGTGTTCTGGCAGGCATGGCCGCCAGTGTGTCGGTGGCAGCACAGGCGCCGCTGTCGAAGCTGATCTACGCGCAAGCGCCGGTGCAGCGCATCGAGCCCTTGGAGTACCCGCAGTTCAAGCTGATCGAGGCGGAGCTGCGCAACACGGTACGGCGCCATGGTGACCGCAGCGTCCCCAACCGCTTCTGCGCGGTTGGTTACCTGCTCGACCGCGGCACGGTGGAAACGGTGCTGATCTGGGACAACGCGCACTGGTTGATCCGCTGGTGGGGCGGTGATGCGCTGGCTACTTCGGAGGAGCGCTACGCGGTATCGGCCTCGTTCTCACCGGTTACCGACCTGCGCACGGATCTGGTCGAGGACAACCGGTATCCGCTGGGCACGCGCGCGATAGTGCGAGCCGATGCGGAGGCCGTGATTGCGGATTGCCAGGCGTATGGACGGCAGTACACCGTGCCGCCGCTGGCGCCGAAAGGCGAAGATGATGAGTATTGAGGCCACAACCCTCAATCGATTTGTGGGAGCGGCGTAAGCCGCGAAGCTGGCAATGCTTGAGTCGCAGCGTTCAACATGATCCGGAACAGTTGCGCTTGTTCGGTTTGATGCCAGATATCGGAATTGCTATCTGCTGGGTCTGTACGAGTTTCGCGGCTTACGCCGCTCCTACAACAGCAGGGGGCGCGACAGCCTGCAGCTCGATGCAATCCACCGGGCAGGGCGGGATGCACAGCTCGCATCCGGTGCACAGGTCGGTCAGCACGGTATGCATGTATTTGGCACCGCCGACGATGGCGTCGACCGGGCAGGCCTGGATGCACTTGGTGCAGCCGATGCAGTCGGCTTCGACGATCACCGCGACCTGCGCCAGTTTGTGCTCGCCACGGCTGCGGTCGTAGGGAAGGGCCGGAACACCCAGCAGATGAGCCAGTGCGCGCGCGCCAGCGTCGCCACCCGGCGGGCAGTGATCAATTCCGGCATTGCCAGCGGCCATGGCTTCGGCATAAGGGCGGCAGCCGTCATAGCCGCATTGACCGCATTGGGTCTGCGGCAGCAGCCGGTCGAGGCGTTCGACCAGCGCAGCCCTTCCTTCTCCCTGCAAGAGAAGGTGGCGCGCAGCGTCGGATGTGGGTTGGGTAATCATTGGGGAGTCCTGCTGTTCGCCCTCACCCCAAGCCCTGTCCCGGAAGGAGCAGGGCTCAGGAAAGGCATTTGCCGCGATACCAACGCTCGTGCGCCAGCGCCAGCATGGCTTTGTCTTCGCTGCTGTCGCCGTAGGCGTGGATACGTTGGTAGCTGCCCAGATCGAAACGCTTGCGTATCAAGGCGACCTTGCGCGCGCCGCAGTCGCCCTCGGCGTAGCGGCCGGTGAAGCGGTTGTCCTGCACCTCGAGCCGATTGCAGATCATGTGTAGGTCCTGCCGTTCGCACCAGTGCTGCAGGTACAGGTCGAGCGAGCCGGACACGACCACCACGGTATGGCCCTGCGTCTTGTGCCACTGGATCTGCTCCAGCATTTCCGGCCGCACCATCTCCGGCAGCTGCTCGCGTGCATAGTCGCGTGCCATCTGGGTGATCTCACCGGCATGGCGGCCAGTAAACACCTGCGCGGTGACACGGCGGCGGACGCGTTCGGCCGAGATCAATTTCAGCCGGTAGGCCAGCACCCACGGCCCAACCCGCCACCATCCCTGCGCGCGCTGCTCCGGCGTTGCCACGCGGCGCAGGAACCGGCTGTAGGTGTCACAGACGGTGATGGTGTGGTCGAAGTCGAAGAGGGCTAGCTGCATGGTCCACTCCGTTCGGGAAGGGTGCGCCCAGGGGCGCACCCGTTGCCATCAACGTACCGGCATGCCCGGCAATGCACCGCCGTCGGCATCCAGCAGCGCCAGCGCGCCGCCGTCGAAACCGGCCGACAGGATCATGCCTTCGCTCAGGCCGAAGCGCATCTTGCGCGGGGCCAGGTTGGCGATGAACACCACGTTGCGGCCGACCAGCGCTTCCGGGTCGGCATAGCTGCCGCGGATGCCAGAGAAGATCTGCCGCTGGCCAAGGTCGCCGGCATCCAGCAGGAAGCGCAGCAGCTTGTCCGAGCCTTCGACGAAGCCGCACTCCAGCACCTTGCCGATGCGCAGGTCGAGCTTGGCGAAATCGTCGATGCCGATGTACGCGGAAGCTTCACCGTCGGCCTTGGCTTCGGTCTTCACTTCAACCTTGGCGGGCTTTTCAGCCTTGGCCGGCTTGGCTTCTGCTGCAGGCTGGGCGGTGAGGGTGTCCTTGGAGGCGTCGGTCATTGCGTCAATCATCTTGGGGTCGATACGGGTGAACAGCGCCACGTAGGCGGCAATGCTGTGTGCGGTCAGCGGGGTGGTGATGTCGTCCCAGCCGTGGACCGGGGCGTTGAGGAAGCTCTCGGCCTGCAGCGCCGTGGCCGGTAGCACCGGCTTGAGCGCGGTGACCAGCACGCGGAACAGGTTCAGGCCCTGGGTGCAGACCGCCTGCAGTTCGGCGTCGGCGCCTTCCTGCTTGGCAATCACCCACGGTTTGGTGTCGTCGATGTACTTGTTGGCTTCATCGGCCAGCGCCATGGTCAGGCGGATGGCGGCGGCCGCGTCGTTGCGCTCGTAGGCGTCACGAATCGGTGCCAGCGCAGCGATGAAACGGTCGTACTGGGCCTGGTCCGGCAGCGCGTCGGCCAGCTTGCCGTCGAAGCGCTTGGCGATGAAACCGGCGCAGCGGCTGGCCAGGTTGACGAATTTGCCGACCAGATCGGCGTTCACGCGGGCGGTGAAGTCGCTCAGGTTCAGATCGAGATCGTCGACGCCGCCGGAGGACTTGGCGGCGAAGTAATAGCGCAGCGCTTCCGGCGCCAAACCGGCATCCAGATAGGTGCGGGCCATGATGAAGGTGCCGCGCGACTTGCTCATCTTGGCGCCGTCCACGGTCAGGTAGCCGTTGACGTGCAGCTTGGTCGGCGTGCGCAGGCCGCTGCCCTTCAGCACCGCCGGCCAGAACAGGCCGTGGAAGTTGACGATGTCCTTGCCGAGGAAGTGGTGCAGCTCGGTGTTGCTGTCGGCGGCGAGCACGGCGTCGAAGTCGTCGCCGGTCTTGGCGCACAGGTTCTTGAAACTGGACAGGTAGCCGATCGGCGCATCCAGCCACACGTAGAAATACTTGCCCGGTGCGCCGGGGATCTCGAAACCGAAGTAGGGCGCATCACGCGAGATGTCCCACGCGCGCAGGCCGCCCTCGGCATCCAGCCACTCGGCGAGCTTGGCCTTCACGCCCGGCAGGGCCACATCGCCGGCCAGCCATTCGCGCAGGAACTCCTGGAAACGGCCGACTTCGAAGAAGTAATGCTCCGAATCGCGCATTTCCGGGGTGGCGCCGGACACCACCGACTTCGGCTCGATCAGGTCGGTCGGGCCGTAGGTGGCGCCACAGACTTCGCAGTTGTCGCCGTATTGGTCGGGCGACTTGCAGTTCGGGCAGGTGCCCTTGATGTAGCGGTCGGGCAGGAACATGCCCTTGGCCGGGTCGTAGAACTGCGCCACCGAACGGCGGCTGATATGGCCAGCGGCGTCGAGTTTGGCGTACAGCGCCTCGGTCAGCTCGCGGTTGGTGGCCGAGTTGGTCGAGTCGTAGTGGTCGAAATCCACGCCAAAGGCTGCGAAATCGCGCTCATGGCCTGCCTGGATGTTGGCGATGAAGGTTTCCGGGGTCACCCCGGCCTTCTCCGCGGCCAGCATGATCGGCGTGCCGTGGGTGTCATCGGCACAGACGTACCAGACCTTCTCGCCCATCATTCGCCGCGCACGCACCCAGATGTCGGCTTGGATGTAACCCACCAGGTGGCCGAGGTGCAGCGGGCCGTTGGCGTAGGGCAGGGCATTGGTGACTAGGGCGTTGCGGGTCATGGCGATGATTTGCGGCAGGGGACCGGGGATTATCGCATGGCCGGAAAGAAGCAGCCCCGGGGGACCGGGGCTGGGGGCTCGCCAGACAGGGAGCGAAACCTGGGCCTTCCCATCTCCCGTCTACGGGAGAAGGTGCCCCGAAGGGGCGGATGAGGGGGGCTTTGACTTTGCTCAGCTAGAAGCTTGCCCTCACCCCAACCCCTCTCCCGGAGGGAGAGGGGCTTTGAGCGGCTTACTGGTCGCGCAGCCAGGTCTGGGTGCGGCAGATGAAGGCGATGCAGCCGGACACGTCCAGCTTGCGGCCGTTGTCCACCAAGGCGACCTTGGAGCTGTAGGTCTTGCCCTTGGCCGGGTCCAGGATGGTGCCGTTGGCCCACTTGTTGGCGCCGTCCGGGCGGACGTTCCAGAGGATGGTCATGCCTTCGATCGGCTTGCCCTTGTTGGTTCCTTCACATTTGTTGCAGACCGGATGCGGGCCCTGCTCGGACTGCAATACCTGCAGTACCTTGCCGCTGAGGGTGCCATTGGCGGCTTGGCTGATCTCGACGATGGACTTCACCCGGCCGGTTTCGTCATCGATGGTGCGCCAGCGGCCGGCTGCGCTGTCACTGGCGCTGGCGGAGAAGCCGGCAGCCAGCAGCGGCAGGGCCAGCAACAGGGTTTTGAAAGTCGTACGCATGAGTCCCCTCCCAGGGTGGGTTTGGTCAGCTGCCGGCGGCGCTGTTACGGGCCGAATGTAACCGCATTCGGTCCCGTACGGAATCCGCAGTGCAGCAGATTTTGGAGGATGTAGTGCCGAGCCATGCTCGGCAGGGGCTTTCCCGGCAATGCCTCAAAAGCTGCCCTCACCCCAACCCCTCTCCCGCCAGCGGGAGAGGGGCTTCAAGCAACGCGAGACTTGTAGTGCCGAGCCATGCTCGGCAGGGGCTTTCCCGGTATTGCCTCAAAAGCTGCCCTCACCCCAACCCCTCTCCCGCCAGCGGGAGAGGGGCTTCAAGCAAGGCGAGGCTTGTAGTGCCGAGCCATGCTCGGCAGGGGCTTTCCCGGCAATGCCTCAAAAGCTGCCCTCACCCCAACCCCTCTCCCGCCAGCGGGAGAGGGGCTTCAAGCAAGGCGAGACTTGTAGTGCCGAGCCATGCTCGGCAGGGGCTTTCCCGGCGATGCCTCAAAAGCTGCCCTCACCCCAACCCCTCTCCCGCCAGCGGGAGAGGGGCTTCAAGCAAGGCGAGGCTTGTAGTGCCGAGCCATGCTCGGCAGGGGCTTTCCCGGCAATGCTTCAAAAGCTGCCCTTACCCCAACCCCCGCTCCGCGCCCCAGTCCTTGCGCCAGCGCAAGGCCGTTCAGAATGGGCACGAACCAGCGGTTCGTAAACGCCCCTCCTTCCCCCCGCCAGCGGGAGAGGGGCTTAAGCCGGGCATCGCTCGCATCTCGCTTACTGCACCGTCACTCGCTTGCGGTTGTCGGCGGAAACCCGGTCGATCAGCTTGTTGTACGGGTCGAAGCCGGCCTCATCGGGCTTCTGGTCGACGGTAACGGTGATGCTCGGGGCAGCGGCGGTGATGTGGTGGCGCTGCAGGTACAGCACCTTTTCATCGCGTTCCTTGCCAGACGCGCCTTTGGCGAACACACCGACCTCGATCCAGTCGTCCAGCGTGCCTGCGGTCTCCTTGCCCATGCCGTCGGCATAGCGCTTGTCCGCATGCAGCTGCAGGGTCACGTCGTAGCGGCCGTCCGCCCGCTTCTTGGCGTTGGCCTCGACCACGCGGTTGTCGTAGAAGCTGATCTTCTCGAACAGGTCGGTGATCAGACCCTGCTGCTCGGGCTTGGCTTCGGCGCGGATGAACTCCAGCAGTTCGGCCGAGGTGGTATACGGCGGTTGCTGGAAGGCCTTGGCCTGGATGAAGCGGGACAGGGCGCGGTTCAACGCGTCCTCGCCCATTTCCTCACGCAGGCGATAGAACACCAGCGAACCCTTCTGGTAATGGATGTACTGCTGGTTCTCCACCCGGTACAGCGGCAGTTCTTCGACATCTTCGCCACCGCGGCCAGATAGATACCTGTCCAGCTCATCCTTCAGGAACTGGCGCATGTGGCCGCGTCCGTATTCCTTCTCCATCACCATCAACGCAGAGTATTGCGACAGCGATTCGGACAGCACCGTGGCGCCTTGCACGTTGGCGCCGATCACCTGGTGTGCCCACCACTGGTGCGCCACTTCATGTGCGGTGACATAGAACACGTAGTCGACATCATCCTTGTCACGCAGGTCGGCGATGAAGCCGATCGACTCGGAGTACGGGATGGTGTTGGCAAAGCTCTGCGCGAAGGATTGGTAGCCGGGGAATTCGATGATGCGCACCTGCTTGTGCTGGTACGGGCTGAAGTTGGCCTCGTAATAAGTCAGTGACTTCTGCACACCTTCGATCATCCGGTCCACGTTGTACGGATGCTTGGCGTCGTAATAGATCTCGATCGGAATGTTCTTGTACGTGGCCTTCTTCACCTGCCAGCGTGCCGACAGATAGGCGTAGAAGTTCAGCATCGGCCGGTCCATGGCGTAGCTGAAGCAGCGGCGGCCATCACGTTCGAACTCCTTCTGCAGATAGCCCGGTGCCAAGGCGATCTGGTCCGGTGCGGTGCAGACGGTACTGCGGAAATCCAGCCAGTCCGAGTCGTTGGAGATGTAGGTATTGGCACGCGCGGCCTCATCCTCCAGCTTGGGCATGCGCGTCGGTTCACCGAGGTCACGCTTGCGGCGTTCGTTGCGGTCGCTGATCTCCGCGCCGCTGTCATAACCAAAGGCCGGCAGTACACGGCTGTTGAAGAAGCTGCCGTTGTCGACGATCTGGGTCTGTGCCTGGTCGGAAGTGATGCCGTTGGGATGGATGTCGACGGTGAAGCGGATGTCGCGTTCCTCGCCCGGCGCCATCGGTGCGTCCAGGTGGTAGATGCGGTAGCCCAGTTCCTCATCGTGGGTGGTGAGCTTGGCGCCGCCCATTTCGATGCTGGCCAGGGTCTTGTCATCGCCCATCGTGACGTGGATGTCGGGGATGGCGGTCGCATGGGTATTGCGCACGCGGTAGACGCCGTCGATGCGCACGGACTGGGTTTCCGGGTGCAGGTCGACGTTGTTGTCGATGGCGATGATGCGCGGCTGCGGCAGGTCCTTGTACTTGCGGTAGTCGCGTTCGTAGCGGGCCTGGAGGTCGAGCTGCTGGTCCGGCGAGAAAAATTCATTGCGGATGTTGGTGTTCCAGTACAGCCAGCCGCCGCAGGCGATGGAGGCCAGCACCGCCGCCGCCAGGCCTGCACCCAACGGGCCGCGCAGGCGCTGCCTGGCCAGGCGCAGGCGCTGCCGCCAGCCCGAGTCCACGCCACGCACCCACAGGGCGGCGCACAGCAGCAGCAACACCAGCAGGAACAGCACCCAGTAGCCTTGGAAGGCCAGTTGCCCGGTCAGGAAGTGACCGTAGCCATTCATGTCCGAGTACGGCGCATTCGGCCAGCTGCCGAAGTTGTACAGGTTCTGGGTGTAGTCGAGCATGCCCAGCACCGACTGCCCGATCAGCAGCAGGATCAGCAGCGCGTAACCCATGAACTTGTTGTTGCTCAGCACCTGCAGCACCAACGCCATGCCGCCCATCAGGATGTAGACCACCGAGTTCAAGGCCAGCGTCTTGACGTACAGCAAGGGTTCGATCTGGGTGTAGCCCTTGCTCAGCTGGATGGCGATGGCGGTAAGGCCGCCGATGGCCTGGAACGCGACCACCACCGCGATCAGGGTGAGGAACTTGCCCAGCAGCGGCACCCAGTTCGGTACAGGCATGGCATCGCTGATGCCGGCGATGCGCGCGCTGCGTTCCCGCCAGACCAGCTCGCCGGCATAGAACAACACGATGATGATCAACAGGAAGCTGTAGCTACCCTGCAGCGCTTCCAGCATCTGCGAGGTCACTGGCCAGCTGGGTGTGCCGTACATGGTCTGACGGTGCAGGGCGCTGGGAATGAAGTTGGCCATGCCCAGTACCAGCAACACCAGGAACGGTGCACTGCGGAACACGCCCAGCGCATCGAAGCCGACCTGACGCAGCAGCTGTCGCCAACCGGTTGCAGCGTTGAAGCTGGGAGTGACCTTGGGTGCAACCACATTGCTGCGTTTGCCGTCGGTGGTAGCGACGCTGGCCACCTTCTTGCCCGGCTTGCGGCCGGTACCGCTGCGCTCGGTGCGGAACAGGGCGAACGTCGCAGCGAACAGGGCGCCGGTCACCGCCAGCCACAGCATGCGGTTCTCCAGCAGGTAGCCGGTGAACGCGGGCAGGCCGGTGTTGCGCTCTTCGGCCGACCAGTAGCGCGTTGCATGGCTCATCGCACGCATGCCCAGTGGATCGAGCAGCGAGGCGATGCGCATGTTGTCGATGTCGGCCAGCAGGGCGCGGCTGACGCCGTACAGCACGAAGAACACGATGACGCCGATATAGACCCACAGGATGTTGCGGGTGGTAACCGCCAGCACGGACAGCAGGGCGGTGGTGAACAGCACGTTCGGCAGCACCATGAAGGCGAACGACCATAGGTAGGGCCGCAGTGACACTGGCCCCAACCGGGCGGCATCGATCCACGGCATGAACTGGGCGATGAACAACCCGATGCCGATGATCACGTACATCAGCAGGCTGGCCAGCAGGGCCGCGCCAAGCCGCCCAAGCAGGTAGTCGCGGCGTTTGATCGGGCTGGAGAACACCAGTTCCGAGGTGCCGAGTTCGAAGTCGCGCAGCAATGCGTTGCTGACGAACAAGGTAACCACCAGCAGCCCGAGCAGGGTGAAGGAGGTCATGAAGCTGGCGATCACCGACGGTGCATTGCGGTGCACATTGCCGATGCCGCCGCCGATCTGGACGGCGTCGCTGGAGGCGGCACCGAAGGCGAGCAGGGCGAACAGCACCGCAAGCAGCCACAACAAGGGAGAACGCAGCTGCTCGCGTAGCTCGAAGCGCAGGAAGGCGAGGGTCATGGTCGTCTCCGTCAGGCAGCCTGCGCCTGCAGGCGCAGGCGCTGGAAGTAGACGTCCTCGAGACCCGGCGCTACCGGTTCGAAGCCTGCTTCAGGGCAGTTGTCGGCGAATACGTGGATCACCGGGTGGCCGCCAACCAGTCGCGTCGACAGCACGGTGAAACGGCTTTCGTACTCAGGCAGCGCGGTCTTCGCTACCTGCTTGCGCCAGACCTGCGCCTGCAGGGCATTGATGGCATCAGCAGGGCGCCCGGTCAGCAGCACCTCGCCCTTGTTCATGATGGCCATGGTCGGGCACAGGTCGGTGACGTCCTCGACGATGTGCGTGGACAGGATCACCGCTACGTTCTCGCCGATCTCGGCCAGCAGGTTGAGGAAGCGGTTGCGTTCCTCCGGGTCGAGGCCGGCGGTAGGCTCATCGACGATCACCAGCTGCGGATTGCCCAGCAGCGCCTGGGCGATGCCGAAACGCTGGCGCATGCCGCCGGAGTAGGTGCCGAGTTTGCGCTTGCGTGCATCCCACAGGTTGACCTGCTGCAGCAGCGCTTCGACCACTTCCTTGCGCTGCTTGCGCGCCGTCAGGCCCTTGAGCACGGCGAAATGGTCGAGCAGATCCAGTGCGCTGACCTTCGGGTAGACGCCGAAATCCTGCGGCAGGTAGCCAAGCTTGCGACGCAGTGCGTCCTTGTCGCGCAGGATGTCGATGCTGGCGCCATCGGCGGTGGTCAAGGTGGCGCTGCCGGTGTCGGCTTCCTGAAGCGTGGCCAGGGTACGCATCAGGGAGGATTTGCCGGCGCCATTGGGGCCGAGCAGCCCGAACATGCCGCGGGGGATGTCGAGATCGACATTTTTCAGTGCGTGTACGCCATTGGCGTAGGTTTTCGACAAACCACGGATCTGCAGCATGGGGACCGAACCTCTCCTTGGATGATGGCTGTCACATTCAGCTACAGCCGGGATTACGGCAATGCGCCGGAAGTCATTAGGACCAGGGACGTGGTGACGGTCGGAATGTGACCAAACCAAGTGTGGGAATGGCGTAAGCCAGCGAAGCTGGCGATGCTGGCGGAGATCGCAATCCACAATCTGGCGATGTACGAGCTTCGCGGCTTACGCCGCTCCCACAATCTGAGGCGCTGATGTGTTGCTGGGAATGCGTCCGCCGAGCTTGGTTCTACGCTCCCTCCCTTGCGCCGTAGGCGCAGGGGAGGGTTGGGGAGGGGTTGGCTCTATCGCTGTTGATCTTGCTTTGGCTTCGTGGCTTACGCCGTTCCTGCAATCCGTTGCGCGGATGTGTTGCCAGGAAAGCTCCTGCCGAGCATGGCTCGGCACTACGGGATAACGGCATCGCTTGTTTCTGCCCCTCTCCCGCTGGCGGGAGAGGGGTTGGGGTGGGGCTGCTTTTCGCCGGGAAAGCCTCTGCCGAGCGTCGCTCGGCACTACCGTGCTGGCGTCTCGTAGAGTTCCAGCGGCAAGTCGTCGGGGTCGGCGAAGAAGGTGAAGCGGCTGCCGGTGAACTCGTCCACGCGTATCGGCTCGCAGGCCACGCCTTCGCTTTGCAGATGGGTGACCACCTCGTCCAGGGCTGCAACCCGGAAGGCGAGGTGGCGCAGTCCGCGGGCTTCCGGGCGGCTGGGGCGTGCGGGTGGGTTCGGGAAGGAAAACAACTCGAGCTGGCTGCCATCGGGCAGGCGCAGGTCGAGCTTCCAGGAGTCACGCTCGCTGCGGTAGTTCTCGGCGATAACCTCCAGGCCGAGAATGCGCACATAGAAGTCACGCGAACGCGCGTAGTCGGCTGCGATCACTGCAACATGATGGATGCCAAGCAGACTCATCGCGCAGCATCCAGCCAGCGGCGGGCGATGTTGATGGCCAGTGCATAAGGCTCGGGTTCGTTGCGGTTGCTCAATACGATCACCGTCAGCTTCTGCCTGGGATAACGCACGATGACATTGCGGAAGCCGATGCTCTCGCCGCTATGCCACAGGGCATCCCCATTGATGCGCCAACCGAAGCCATAGAACGGCACATCGGGTTCAGTGGTTTTCGTTGCCGGGCTGAAGACCAGCTTCAGCGACGTCGCTTTCAGCAGACGCTCGTCGTACAACGCCGCATCCCACTTGGCCAGGTCGTCGATTGAGGAATAGATGCCGCCATCGCCGAGTACGGCGCTGGTGGTGCTCTGGTCGGTACGCTGCCAGCGGCCATCGATCTGGCTGTAGCCATAGGCGCGATTGGGTACCTCATCGACGCCGTCCTGATGCGCGTAGGTGTTGCTCATGCCCAGCGGCACGAAGATGCGCTGGCGCAGGAAGCTGGCGAAGTCGCTGCCCGAGGCCTTGCCCACCACCAGCGCCAGCAAGGCATAGCCGCTATTGCTGTAGCGGTAGTCACTGCCCGGCGTGAAGTACGTCCGGTTCTCTTTCTGCAGCAACTGCAGCACGTCGGCGTCATGGACCTGGCGGGTGTCGGCCGGGTCCATCAGCTCCTCGTAGTCAAGTAAGCCACTGGTATGGCTGAGCAACTGCCGTAGCGTCATCGTGTCGGCAATGGCGGGCAGGCTGGGCAGCCATTTCTTCAGCGGATCGTCGATGCCCAGCTTGCCGTCTTCGGCCAGCAGCAGGATTGCCGCGGCGGTGAACTGCTTGCTGACCGAGGCCAGGCGGAAATTGCTGGCTGGAGTAACCGCAGTGCCGTCTTCGACCACGGCCAGCCCGTAGCTACGGCGGAACGCGGGCTGGCCATCCTTCAATACCAGTACCGAAGCGCCGGGCACCTGGCCGTCGTAGCGCTGCATCAAGCCATCGATGCCCGCATCAGGCGGAGCCAAGGGGGCAGCAGCGGCCAGGCTGGAGCACGCGAACAGGCAGAGCAGGGCGAGTCGAGGTTTCCAGCGTGGCATGGTGGCTCCTGGGTAGGTGATCAGGCTTTCTTGCTGGCGATCCAACGGTCGATCTTGGCTTCAAGGATCTCCAGCGGCATGGAACCGTCCTTGAGGATTTCATGATGGAACTCGCGCGGGTCGAAGCGATCACCGAGTTCGGCTTTGGCCTTGTCACGCAGCAGGCGGATCTTGATCTCGCCTACGCGGTAGGCCAAGGTCTGGCCGGGCAAGGCCATGAAGCGTTCGACCTCGGAGGCGGCATCGCCGGCCGGGATATCGGCGTTCTTGACCATGTACTCAGTGGCCTGCTGGCGGCTCCAGCCGGCCGCATTCAGGCCAGTGTCGGCGACCAGCCGCACGGTGCGCAGCAAGGTGGTCTGCAGATAGCCGAGCTGGTCGTAGGGGTCGTTGTACAGGCCCAGTTCCTGGCCCAGTGACTCGGCATACAGGCCCCAGCCTTCGACATAGGCAACATCGCCCCCCAGGCGGCGGAAGCGTGGCAAGGCGGCCAGTTCCTGTTGTGCGCCCAACTGGTAGTGATGACCGGGAATGGCTTCGTGCAGGTATTGCATGGTCACTGCCCAGCGTTTGCGTGAGGGCAGGTCGCTGGTATTGACGTAGAGCACGCCGGGTTGTTGGCCATCGGCGCTGCCCGGCTGGTAGCTGGCGGCGCTGGAGGTGGCGGCGCGCTCGGCCTCCACGGCTTTGATTTCCAGGCTGGCCTTGGGCCGCTCGTTGAACAGTGCTGGCACGGCGGCATTCACCCGCACACCGGTCTCGGCATAGTGCGCAAGCAGGGCATTGGCATCGCGGAACACGAACTGGCGGTCGTTGCGCATCGCGTTGAAAGCCTTCTGCTGCGAGCCGCGGATCCTGGCCTGCTTCATCACCGCATCGATGCGTGCCTGCAGGTCCTTGACCTCCTGTTCGCCCAGTGCGTGGATCTCGGCCGGTGTGCGTGCCGGCGAGGTGCTGCTGGCAACATTGTGTGCATACCAGGCGCTGCCATTGGGCAGGGCTGCCATGCCATCGGTGCTGCGTGCAGCGGCCATGTAGTCGGTGGCGATGAAGCCGCGCAATGAACGATAGGCCGGCATGATCCGGTTCTCGATCATGCGCTTGTACTCGGCAGTAAGCCTGGCCTTGTCCTCGGCGGAAAAGTCCTCCGGCATGTTGCGGATCGGCCCCCAGAACAGGCTCTCCTCCGCAGTGGGTTTGATCACCGCATCCAGCTGCGGCAGCACTTTCTCCATCAGTGCGCGCGGCTGCACCACGCCGGCGGCCTTGCCTTCGCGCATGTTGGCGATGGCCTGGTCGAACAGGGCCGGAATGCCGAGTGAGCGCTTGGACCAGTTTTCATAATCCTTGACCGTGCGGAACGGCTGTGCGCCAGCGCCCGAGCCCAGCACCGCGATGATGCTGGACAGGTTGTAGTACTGGTTGATCGGCAGCATCCAGGTCGGGTACTGCTCGCCGGCCAGCGAGACCTGCGCGTCGCGCACGAAGATCTCATAGCTCAACAGGTCCTGGCCCTGCAGGCCGGTGGGGCCGACGGCCTGGACCTTGCCAAGCCACTCGACCATGAAATCGTGCGACTGCTGGCGCGAGGCCGCGGACAGGAAGTTGGGCAGTTGGTCGTTGTAGCGGGGATCGCCCTGGAAGGTAGCCTGCAGCGGGTTCAGCCGCATCGAGGCATCCCAGTATTCGTCGTAGATGCGGTTGAGCTTGGCCGCGTTGTCCTGCTTGATCGGCAGCGGCACTGCGGCCGGTCGGCGCGGGGCCGGGCGCGGCGTGGTGCGGGGCTTGGCGGCGCGGCTCTGCGGCGCTGACTGGCGCTGGGTTTTCTTCTTGGCCGCGTCGGCAGGGGCCGCAACGGAGAGCGTCATGATCGAGGCAATAGCAAGCGCAAGCAGGCGCAACGGGCTGTAAGGCATCAGGTGTTCCGCAAATACATCGACCCGGGAGCTTGCCCGATATCAGCGGTGACGGCCAGCCGTGGCGCGGATGAACACGCACCGGTGATACAGGTCCGGTTATATCCCATGCCTTGCGGTGCCTGCCGCAAGGCATGGGAGAGGACTCAGCGGTCGGCGGAGCGGGTGAATGGCACGCTGTCCGGGGCGACCGCACCGCCGGAAATGATGAAGCTCATGGCCTGGTCCACGGTCCAGTCGGTGGGGGTGAGCAACTCCACCGGGACGATTTCCAGGTAGCCGGAGGTCGGGTTGGGGGTGGTGGGCACATACACAGCGGCCAGTTCGCGGCCGGTGCCCTGCTCCTTGAGCACCCGGGTGACCAGACCGATGGACTTCATGTCGCGGTGCGGGAAGTCGATCAGCACCACGCGCTGGGTGCTGCCCGGTTTGGTCTGCAGGATGTCCAGCAGCTTCTTGGCGCTGTCATAGATGATGCTGGCCAAGGGGATGCGTCGGATCACCGCGCCAAACCAGCGCAGCAACTGTTGGCCGATGACCCGGCGGCTGAGGATGCCGACCAGCAGGATGACCAGCAGGGTCGCCAGCAGGGCGGTGATGTCCTGCATCCATTCGACCTTGATCCAGCCCAGGTAGTCCGGGAAGAAGGCGGCAATGCGCTCGGACAGCGGCACGATCAACGGGCTGCTGATGCCCGAGAGCAGGACGAACACGAATTTGACGACCACCCAGGTCAACCAGATCGGCAGCAGGGTCAGCAGGCCGGTGAGGAAAAGACGTTGCAGGGAGGGGCGGGGGGCGGGGGAGACGGCTTCAGGCGACATCCGTGAATTGTAGCGGGATGGCGCAGCCGGTTAACCTCCCGAGGTTAAGGGACGAATGCGTGGGGGAGGAACACTGTGTTGAAAGGACTGCGTTGGGTGTTGGGGGGAATGTTGCTGGTCATCTTCGTGGTTGCTGCTGCGTGGAGTGGTTCGCGATTGATGCCGGTGCCCAAGGCGGAGCGCGACGCGCTGGTGCTGATGCAGCAACCCGTCCACTTTGCCGGTCGCAATGCCTTCGAGGCCCTCTGGTTGCTGGACTTCGACGATGTTCCGGCGGCAGAGCGGCCGGGCTTGATCGAAGAAGACCGCCAGCGCGTCGCAGCCCTGGCCAAGCAGTCACTGACCGATGACCAGGTGCAGCCTACGATGCTGCGCGCGGCGCAGGAGCGCTATGTCAGCGCGCCGCCGCTGCAGCCCGCATGCCGTTGGAGCAGTGACGACTGCGTTGCCCAGTTGCGTGCGGATCCTGCCTCGGCCGAAGCAGCGTTGTCCGGCCAGCAGGCGTTGCTGACGCGGATAGCGGCATTGTCGGCTTACGACCATTACCAGAATCCGTTCACGCCTGATGCGCGGGCCCCAATGCCGAACTGGGCATTGCTGCAGCGCTCGCTGACCGCACACGCCTTGGCGCATGTGCAGGGGCGCAGCGCCGATGCGCTGGCAGGCCTGTGCAACGACACCCGCACGGCGAAGATGTTGATGACGCATGGCGATGGGCTGATGTCGGCGGTTATTGGTGCATCCATGGTCCGCGGCAATGTGGGTGTGCTGGCGCAGGTGCTGGCCGAACTGCCTGCTGAGCATCCGCTGCCCGCCTCCTGCGATGGCGTTTTCACCACCCCGCCAACCTCTGCACTGAGCCTGTGTCCGGCCATGCGGGGTGAGTTCCGCCTTGTTACCGAAGGGCTGTCGCGGATGGAGCAGCCGCTGGCCGTGCTGGTCTGGGACCCTGACAAAAGCAAGGCCCGCACCGCGTTGGCGATGCAGGGAGCGTGTACCGATGCGGCCTCGCAGGTGCTGGTTGCTGATCGAGCCTTGTTCATCGAGCCGCCGGTGCCGTCGTCGTGGCGGTTTGAATGCGTTGCCAATGTGGTTGGCTGTGTCCTGGGTGACATCGCAGCGCCTACTTACCGGTCTTACGCGCTGCGCCTGCAGGATGCCGGTGCGAGCCTGCGCCTGGCCGAAGCACTGTTATGGTTGCGCGCCAATCCACATGCCGATGCTGCCGAAGCACTGGCGGCGATGCCGGCACACCTGCGTGACGGTGAACGGCCGCTGCACCTGAGCGATGACGGCCGGAACCTGCAGGTTGAGCTGTACGCAAAGGCCGGCAGTGAAGGACCTTTGCGCCTGCCGCTGCCGGCAACGCGCGTCCGGCAGTGATTCAGACCTGGCCGCGAGCTTCCGGCTTGAGCCGCACGTAGACCTGCTTGCGCACGCGCGCTACTACTTCGCCGCTGGCATCGAGCACGTCGTTCTCGAACCAGTGCAGGTACTTGTCGCCATTGGCGGTGGCAGCCTTGACCTCGTCCAGGGTAGCGTCATCGAGCCGGAACTCGGTCCACACCACGCCACGGCCGGGCTTGAGGAACTCGATGGTGCCGGCCTTGTCCCAGACGAAGTAGCGGCTGCCCATGTTCTGCAGCAGGCACAACATCCAGAACGGGTCGGTCATGGCGAACAGACTGCCGCCGAAATGGGTGCGCACGTAGTTCACGTTCCACGGCCGCTGCCGCAGCTCGACCCGCACGTAGCGGTAGTCGGCGCTGATGGCGGTGACGTGGATGCCGGCGAACAGGAACGGAGGCCACAGGTTGATGCCGCGACGGAACAGGCTGGCTTTCATTGCGGATGCGGACTGACAGGGGAATCGGAGTCTAGCATTCGCAGGCGTATGGAAAGGGTCAGTTCGGCCAGGGCGGGGCGATCCGGTAACCGTCGCGTCCAGCCTGCTTGGCCTGGTACAAGGCCGCGTCGGCGGCTTCAAACAGACGTGCAGGGCCATCGTCGGGACCGGGCAGCACGCTGCACACGCCGATGGTGACGGTGGCCCTGGTCTTGCTGTGTTGGGCCTTGTCGATCGGGATGCTGAGCTGGCGTACACGGTTGATCAAACTCTGCACCAGCTGCTCGGCACCGGCCGGCGGGGTGTCGGGCAGGATCAGGGCGAACTCGTCACCTCCGAAGCGCGCGGCAAGGTCGCGCGGACGCCGCGCCATGTCCTCGATGGTGCGGCCCAGGTAACGCAGCAGGCGATCGCCCACGTAATGCCCGTGGCTGTCGTTGCAGCTCTTGAAGTGATCGACATCGATCAGCAGCAGGGTCAAGGGGCGGCCGCTACGGCGCGCGGCGTCGGTCTCCCGCCGCAGCGTCTCTTCAAAGCGCATGCGGTTGGCCAGGCCGGTGAGCGGGTCACGGTTGGCTTGGTGGCGCCAGTAACGCATCTGCCATAGCGTCCAGAACAACAACATGCCGATGAAGCCCGCGGTCGCCGCAACGGGGGCGAACCACAGGTTGGCGCCATGGAGCAGAGCCAGGCTCAGCAGTATCGGAGCGGGGATGGCCAGTGCGCCCAGCAGCCAGCGTTGGCGGATGGCGGAAGTGATGCCCAGCGCGCCCAGCGCCACCAGTGCCATGGTGATTGCGGTCTGCAGCAACGGTGGCAGCGGGCGAATGGCGTTGCCGGCCAACAGCATCGAGGCGACATTGGCTTGATATTCGCTGCCGCTCATCCAATTGTCGCGTGACGTCGGGGTGAGCAGGCGTGGGGCGATGCCGCTGGCAGTCATGCCGACGATGACCAGCCGGCCCTTCAGCAGGTCGGCGGGTATCCGGCCGTCCAGTACGTCGACATAGGACATCTGCGGAAAGCTGCCCGGCGGCCCGGCATAGCGCAGACGCACGTAATGGTCGCGATGCCATTGATAGGGGGAAAGTGTCTGCGGCGAAGGATCGGCCATGCCCGGCAGCGGCTCGTTGATCCCGGCAAGTGCGGCACCCAACGCGGGCCAATGTGGCGAACCGATACCTGCCTTGAGGTAGGCGCCGCGTGCAACACCGTCGCCATCGACTTCGATATCGGTGTGTGCGAGCGTCGCTGCCGCTTTGGCAATGGCGGGTACGGGCAGCAGTTCCTCGGGTACCGCTTCGTCACTGGCCGGTGCGGCCAGTACCGGCAGCACGACCCGCCCGTTGCGGTGAATCGCGGCGGCCAAGGCCTTGTCCTGGCTGGCATCCTTGCGGTCGGCGTCGGGGAGCATCAGGTCCAGCGCAACACGTTCCACGCCGGCTTGGTGCAGGCGATCCAACAGCTGCGCATGGGTGCTGCGTGGCCACGGCCATTGCCCAAGCTGCTGCAGGCTGCGGTCATCGATGGCGATGATCGCCAGGCGGGGGTCGGGCGGGTAGTCCCAGTCGCCCACCAATAGATCGTAGCTGGCGACATCCTGTTGCCAGAACACCCGCGCATGGCTGAGCCAGCCGACCAGCAGCGCGCAGCCGAGTACAAACAGCAGTCTTGCCTGCCAGCGCGGCCGTAGCGGCCTCATAAGGCGAGCAGCAACAAGGCGCCTGCGCCAACGCCGTAGCAGAGACGGCAGGGCAGCTGGATCTGCTGTGGCGTGGAGAAGGTGCTCGCATAGCCATCGTCTTCGATGCTCTGCACGCGCACATGCAGGGTGCCGCCACGCCAGGGTTGCTTGAATGCGATCTCGGGGGTGTCCACTTGTTCGTCCAGCAGCAGTCGGGAGAAGTCTGCCTTGCGCGAGATCTGCACGCGATAGTACTGGGCGGCGGTGTCGGCCGGCCAACGCAGGGTCAGCAGGCCCTTGTGGCCCCTGGTCGAGTCCAATGGCGTCGCAACGGGCACATCACTGAGTTGCAGCGGCAATGCCTGACCGTAGCGGCCGGGAGTGTTGTCAGCATCGATTGAGGCCAGTCGCCAGAAATAGTTCCCCGCCGGCAGAGGGCTGCGGATGCGCAACTGCTGGTTGCTGGCCTGTTGTTCGACCAAGGGGTGCAGGAAGTCCGGATTGTCGGCGATCTGAAGCACGCTGCCAGTGGCGCCGGCAACCTTGGCCCATTGGAAGCGTGGCTGCAGCTGATGCACGGTCTGTCCATGCAGTGGCGCGATTGTCAACGGCGCGGGCAGGCCTTCCGGCACCGAGAAATCATGTTCGGCATCCAGGCCTTCGACGCCGTCGGCGTCGATGGCGCGGACCAGCAGACGCAGCTGGCCTGGCGGCAAACTGTCGATACGGATCTGCGGTTCAGCCAGCTCGCGGGCGAACAGAACAACGTCCGGTGTCGCTGCCAGCACTACTTCTACCCGGTAGCCCTTGGCCGCATCCAGTGGTTGCCAGGCAGCCAGCAACGGCAGTGGCTGCAGCCGCAATTGTGATTCAAGCAGCTGCGGGGCAGGCAGCAACGGCTGTGGCTGTGCCGGCGCGATACCCGCTGCGCGGATCAGGGTTGCATGGCCACCACCAATCAGTCGCTGGCCGGCGCGATTACCCACCTGCACACGACCCTCGACGACCTCGGTGGCTGCCGGACTGTCCTCGTCGCCGGCGTTTACCCGGAACAAGGTGCCGCGCACGCTGCTGGTCGCGGTCGGAGCGGTGATGATGTAGCGCGATGCCGGCCCGCGTGCTGGCGTCACCTGGTTGCTGCTGCGTCCGCGCTGCAGGCGCATGCGGGTATCCACCATGCCGGTGGCGCCATAGCTGCTGAGCTGGTCCAGCTGCAGCAGCGAGTTCTCGCGAAGTTGCAGGCGTGAATTGTCGGCAAAGCTGAGGGTGACGCTGGCATCGTCACCGGTCTGCAGCTGGCTGCCGATCGGCAGCAGCATGTTGGCCTGCAAGGCGCGCGTGCCGTTGACCGGATCGCTGACCTGGACCTGTCCGCGCAATGCGACCACCCGGGCCGGTGCCGGCTGTACGCGCAACCATGCGACAGGGAAGCGCAGGGTCTGGCCGGGTGCCAGCCGGTACGGATCGGCAATCCTGTTATGTGCCTGCAGCTGCTGCCACTGCACATCGGACTTGAGGTAGCGTGCGCCCAGGTCCCACAGGGTATCGCCGGGGCGTGCGCGGTAGTTCCAGTCCTGGGCGCTGGCCAGTGTTGCCCAACACAGCAGCAATGCAGCGACCAGCAGCTGCGACAAGGGGGGGCGAACGTCGATGTTACTCACGGCCACTTCGGCTCCAAAAACGCGTGTCCGTTACGCTGACATCGTGTTGCTTGCAACTTCATCATCATGCGATCCAAGGCGCCGTGGTGAGGGCCACGGCCGGATCATCCACGATGGGGTGTCAATTTTCGTGCAATTGACACGCAAATTGAACTGTCTGGCCCCAAGTTAAAACAGTAGCGAAGACATCTTGCGGCGGTAGCGCCCCACCAGGTCTTCGTCTTCGATCACCCGGAAGGCGTCGATCAGTGCTTTCCTTGGCAGGTTGTCGCGGAAGCTGCGGTCGATGCGCAGCATCTCGATGAACTGCTCCAGCGCAGCTTCATCCTCGCCTGCCAACAGCTGCTGGATGCCCAGCAGGTAGCGTGCTTCCAGGTCGTTCGCGTCGGCCTGCAGGCGCGTTGCCAGTAGATCGGCGGCGGGTGCGTCCTGCAAGGCGGCGGCAAAGTCCAGGCGCGCCCGCGCGCGGATGGCACGGTCGTCGGTGGCGAGGTTGGCCGGCAGGCCGTCCAGCAACTGCCCAGCCTCGGCGGTTGCACCGGTCTTGAGCAGTGCCAGGGCCAGATCGAGCTTGAGCTCGGCCTTGTCCGGCTCGGCGGCGATGGCCTCGCGCAATGCGGCGACTTCGGCCTGCGGGTCCAGTGGCAAGGCCTGGATCTCAGCGTCGACGGCCGCAGCCGCTTCAGCGGGCACTACACCGTGCTGGGTCAGGAATTCACGCAGCTGGCCCTCCGGCATCGCGCCGGGGAAACCATCGACAATCTGCCCATCCTTGATCAGGAAAACGGTGGGCACCGAGCGGATCTGGAAGGCGGCGGCAACCTGTTGCTCCTTGTCGACGTCGACCTTGGCCAGCTCGAACGCACCGTTGTACTCGCCGGCGAGCTTCTCCAGGATCGGCCCAAGGCTCTTGCATGGCCCGCACCAGGTGGCCCAGAAATCGACCAGTACCGGGGTCTGCATCGATTTCTGCAGGACTTCGGCCTCGAAGGTTTCGGTGGTTGCCTCGAATACGTGGGGAAGATCGCTCATGGCTGGCTACGTTGCTGTCAGGAGCTTCCTTTATGGCGACGGCGGGGCGGGATCTCAACCTCTGTGGGGGTTGGTGCGGCAAATACCAGGCGAGGCAGGCTGCAGGGCATAAGCCACCGGGCTTGACCGATAGTGCCGTAGTGCCGAGCCATGCTCGGCAGAGGCTTTACCGACAATGCCAGGTAGTGGCAAGCCATGCTCGGCAGGGGCTTTGCAGGGCAATCGCTTGCCGCGCACGGGTCGGCACCATGCTCTGCCTCCTCCCTTTCGCGCAGCGAAGGGGAGGGTTGGGGAGGGGGATGTTCTTCGCGGGCTGATGCCGTGGTGGCATCTTGGCTTAGGGTCGAGGGCAGCGTGCACCGCTCCTGCGGATGGTCCAGGGCTGAAGTGTTGCTGGGCAAGCCCTTGCCGAGCATGGCGCGGCACTACGAAAACGCCGCCTTTCCTGGGGAAGGCGGCGTCCTTTTTTCGCGCTGAAGCCTGGGCGTCAGGGGTGGCTGGCTGGCTCCTGGGTGGTGGGGATCACCGGCGTGGCCGCGGTAGCCGGGGCGACGCTGGGAGTGGCGGGCAGGGTCAACTCGGGATTGACCTGCTGCGCCTGCAAGGCCTTGATCTGCTGGTTCAGGGCTTCCAGCTGGGTGTTGGTGGCGCGCAGGTCCGAGCTCAGCGCCACCGCCTGCTGCTTGCGCTCCTGCAGGGCATTGCTGACCTGCAGCGACTGCTGGCGTTGCTGTTCCACTTCCTGCTGCAGGCCGCGCAGGCGTCGCTCATTCATGGCGACCAGTTTCTCGCTGTAAGCCTTGCCGGCCTGCAACCGGATCGTGTCCAGATAGACCTGGGCCAGCTGCTTGGTCTGGTCGGCGAAGGTGAGATAAAGCGTCTCGGCGTTCTCGACGGAGTCGGTGCGGATAACCCGCCAGAATTCCTTCTCGTGGAACAGCGCCACGTAGTAGTTCAGCGAATCGGCATGGAACAGCAGGCTGGCACCGTAGTTACCGTTGTAGGTGGTGCGCAGCTCGGTAAGTTCCTGGTTGCCCATCAAGCGTTTCAGCTCGGCCACGGTATTCCCCACCGCGCTGTCTTCGCTGTTGGCAGGGGCGGCCGGTACCTCGGCTTCACCGCGCTGCCAACGGCCAGCCATCGCGACCGGTGCCGTGAGCACGCCAATGACCAGGAGTAGTGCACAGCCAAACCGGCTCGGAAGCATTTCGATCCTTCTCATAAGTCCCCGTAATTCCCCCGAATTGCGATGGCCGTCGCATTTCATGAATGCGCCTTGTTCGTGGCCGAGCATAGCACGCGATCTGGCGCTGGAAAGCATTGCGGCGTGGGCCTCTGCACTGTTCGGGAAGGCGCTCATTCGACCAGCTGGCTGCGGCCGCATTGGATCGACTGCATGTGCACGTCGGTACGGCCCAGCTGCAGGCCCAGAACGTCCGACAGCAGCGTTGACAGCAGGTTGCCGACGCCATCGAGCAGCGGCCGCAAGGTGTTGTCGATGACGGGTTTGAGCAACAGGCACAGCACGCTGCCGCAGCTTCCGCTGCCGGTCACCGGGTTGTAACCGCCGCTGCCGCTGAGGCCACCGGGCTTGGTCTGCAGGTACTTGGCCAGCGAATTGCTGACGCAGTCATTGAAGGCCAGGCCGGCGATCAGGCCCTGGCAGGATGTCAGCCCGAGTACGTCGAGCAGGCCGCCGAGCACGCTGGGCTTGCTGATCGTGGTCTCGTAGAGAAAGCCCTGCCAGACGTCGCCCTGCACTTTCTTGGGCGTGCAGCCCAGCAGCCAGCTGTCGCAGGTTGGGATTTCGGTGGTCCAACTGCCAAGTGCCGGGAGATTGGCATCGCTGTTGCCGTTGGTCAGGGCCTGCACCACGACAGCAGGCTGGTACAGGCCGTTTTTCTTTGTGGCTTCCAGATATTGCACGGCCAGATCCTTGGCCGCATCGCTGCTGTTTCCCTGTGGTGCGAACAGTGATTGCACGGTGCCGAGCAAGGCATCGACGAGGTCCGATACCAGCTTGCCCACCTTCAGGTCATTGGGCTTGACGGTGCCGGTCTGGCCTGCACTCAAGGTCAGTTGATCGCTTTGTGACAGTGCTTCCAGCGAAATTTTCTTGTTGAGTACATCGCGGCCGAGCAGGCTGACCAGGGTTTCGTTGCCCAGCCCGGTGCGGCACAGCTCACGGGTGGAGTCCCATGGTGTGGTGGCCTTGCCGATGCAGACGTTGGCGATGGCGCTGGTGACGTCGACCTTGGCCGTCGCTGGTTGGGTTGAACAATCGATGGCGGTGAGCTGGCCGAAGCCGTCGATCACGTCGATGTAGGTGGGTAGCTTGATGCGCGTGCCCAACCAGTTCAGTACCGTGCCGAGTGCGGGAATCCGTTGCGAGTCGATATCCAGGAACAGCCGCACCTGGCTGTTGTAGGCGGTGGTGCCGACCGGGCCGATGCCGATCGAGGCAGGCTCGACAATGCTGGCCTTGGCTTTGAGCAGGCCAAGGACATCCAGCTGCGGAATTTCGACGGCATGTTTGGAATTGGCGATTGAGATGCTGGTGCCGAGCAGGTCGAGCGCATTGAGGTCCACATCCAGCGCGCCGTTGGCCGCTTCGCTACCGCCGGCGATCTTGGCGAACAGGCCCGCGCTGCTGGCGGTGGAGCCCAACTGCACCAGCGCATTGCTGATACCGGCGCCAAGCAGTTTCTGCTGCAGCAGGCGCAGGTCGACGCCGGCCAGTCCCTGCTGGCTGGCCAAGCTGGCCATCACTTCCAGCAGCCTGCCGACGGAGACCTGATTGGCGGCAAGCAGGCTGTTCAATTCACCGACGTTGATGTCGGTGGCTACCTGGATGCCCAATGCCTGCAGCAGTCCTCGGGGGGTGATCTTGAGGTTGGCCAGGCCTTGGTAGCTGGCGATCTGGGTCTGGGTCAGATCGACGCCCACCAATCGCAGCATTCCCTGCAGCGGTGCATTGCTGTTGGTGTTGAGCAGCCGCGAGCCGACGCTGAAAGCCGCCTGCGGGGAGGTGCGTTTGGCAACGGCGGTGGCGCTGATGCGCGGCAGGGTGGTGAGCTGGCCCAGCAGCGGCACGGCCTGCCGTGAGGCGGTGACCTGTACTGCATTCAACGGACGGTTGTTGGCAACGCCGACAAAGCGGGCGCCCGGCGCCAGTTCTGCGCCCCAGTAGCCACAGTTGATGGCCAGTTGACCGGCAAACTGATTGTCGGTCAGTGCGTTGTTGCGCGCGGCCAGATTGTCCTTGTAGTCGGTAGTGCAAAGCTCGAGGCGTTGCGCGCCCGCCAACGCAGCCAGGTCGGCGGTCTTCTGCACATCACGCTTGCTCCAGTACAGGTAGCCAACCTCGACCAGGCCAAGTATCACCACCAGTCCGAGCAGCAGCAGCAGCATCGGCAGGCCCGCGCCACCGCGTTGGCGCGCGGTGTTGGGGAGATCGCGTAGCGCGCGTGACGGTGGAAGTGAAGACGGGCGCGGGCTGTCCATGGTGGGCCTCAGCGGCTGCCGCCGCCTTGCTTGGGATTGGGAAGCGCTGCTTCGAAGTACTCGGGGATGGGGTGATCAAAGCTGTTGAGATAGCGCTGGTAGCTGCGGCTTGCTGCTTCGCCGAGCAACGGCAGCGCTGTGCCGGGCCGGTTGCTGTCAGCCTGTAGTTGCAGCAGGGCGCGGGTGGTATCGCCGATCTGTGAGCGTGGCAGCTCGGCAAGGGAGGTGGCCGATACGGTGGTGGCTGCGGTCGAAGCGGCTGCTGCGTCAATCGCGGTAACCGTGTTTGTGTTTGCGGCAGCACTGTTGTCTGCCATGCGTTCGATCAACGGCGCGTGCTGGGCCGCGGCCAATGCGCAGCTGCAGAATGTGCCCAGCAACATTGCTGCGGCAATGGACGCTGTTCGGATCACGGCGTTACCTCCTGCGAAGTGGGCGACGAGGGACTGAAACGATCAAGCATCGAACCGGGTGGGACAGGTGCATGCGTTGCGCTGATTGCTGGCTGCTGCGCGGCCAAGGCAGTCGTACTGCTTGTTGCCGCTGCTGCGGGAATGGCCGTTGCTACGGGCTGTCGAAGGGTCCGCGCCAGGCGATAGATTTCGCTCCGGGTTACAGGCGGAAGATTCGCGCGCTGCATCATGCTTTCCGCGGAAGATGCCTGGCCTGACAGCAATGCCCACAGCGCCAGATTGGAGATGGCGCGGATATTGTCCGGCCCCAGTTCGGCGGCCTTGGCCAGAGGCGCCCGTGCCGGTTCGACTTGACCGGCCTGCAACAGAGCGAAGCCCAGGTCGCCGAGGTAGGCGATATTCAGTGGGTCGGCACGCACTGCATTGTCGAGTGCAAGTCGCGCACCGGCATGGTCACGCGCGGCTGCTGCGATAAGCCCAAGCCCGTGCCAGGCCGGCGCGGCTTGTGCGCCTTTGGTCAAACCACGGTAAATGGCGGTTGCGGTTGCATCATCGCCGGTTTCGCGCAGCGCGTTGGCCTGCAGGATGCGCAGCTCCGGACTGTCGCCGAAGCGCTGCCGGAAGGCGTCGATATGCGCCAACGAGGCGTAGTAAGCACCTTGCTGCTGCATCTGTTTGAGCAGGCCAAGGTACATGCCGCGATCGTCCTGTGCGGCTTCCACCAACGCCGGTTCAACCGGTGGTTGCTTGTATGCGCCACGGTTACCGCCGCAGCCTGCGAGCAGGGCAGGTGCCAGTACGATCAGCAGCAGCGCTTTGGTCTTCATCAGGTTGGCTCCCATCACATTCCCTTGATTGCGGCAGCCAGCGAAATGATGGCCGGCCCGGCAAGCACCAGCATCAGCGCCGGCAGCAAGGTGATCATCATCACCACGGTCATCTTCACCGAGAGCTTGCCGACCTTTTCCTTCATCTTCATCCTACGCTGTTCGCGCAGGCGCATGCCGAACTGCTTGAGCGGTTCCTGCACGGCGCCGCCGTGTTGGTGCACCTGCAATATCATCTGCATGAGGCTGCGCAGGTCGTCGTTGTCGAAGGACTCGGATAGCCGTCGCAGCGATTGCGCGCGACTGCGTCCGCGGCTGTAGCTGGCATTGGCGATCTGCAGTTCGTGGCCCAGTACCGGGATGGCGATGTGCAGCTTCTCGCCTACCATCTGCAGGCTTTGGTCGATGCTGAAGCCAACACCTTGCAGCAGGCGCAGCAGGTCGATCAGCAAGGGCAATTCTTCATCCACTTTCCTGCGCAGGCGAGCGGCCCAGCTGCGCAGCAGCAGCTTCGGCAACAGAATGCCAAGCGCAAAGCCGACCAGCACGATGATGACCATGTCGCCGCCATGCGGCCGCAACAACAGCACGGCGATGAATGGCATCAGCAAGGCAAGCAGCAGGCGGGTGGCAAGGAAGGCGGCGGTGCCTGTGTTGTGGTTCCAGCCAACCTGTTCCAACAGCAGCTTGTCCTCGGGTGCAAGCAGCGCTTTCTGCACGCGGCTACCGTCGAAGTGCTGGCCGACGGCGGCAAGGTCACACAGGCGCTGCCGCCACCAACCGGCTTTCGGCGCCTTGTCGTGTTCCAGGTGCTGGGCCGTGTCCAGCGCGGTCTGTAATGCCGCGCCCGCCTGTTGGCTGCGGCGCCCGCGGTAGAGCAGGCCGGCCGCAGCCAGTACCAGGGCCAGCACGACCAGCATCATGGCGATGGCGTACAGCTGGTTCATGCGGCTCTCCGGCGGAGGTGAGGGGGGATGGACGGCGTCATAGCGACTTGGCCAGCCGGTACAGCAGGAAGCCGCCAAACAGTTCAAGCAGCACCGCGATCAACAGGATTTTCTTGCCGAGCGGTTCCTGGAACATGGGCTGGAAGAAATCCGGGCTCATCAAGGCCATCGACAAGGCGGCGCCGACTGGCAGCAGCGCAAGTACCCAGGCAGACATGCGGGTCTCGGAGGTGGTTGCCTGCAGTTCGCGCTGGACTTCTTCCAGATCGCGCATGAAGTCACTCATGCGTTGCAGGATCTGGTCGCTGCGGCCGCCGATGCGGATGCTGGTACCGAGGATCACCGCCAGCATTTCCAGCGGGCGCAGGCGATAGGCCTGCGCGGCGTGTTGCAGGGCGCGATCCAGGTCCATGCCTGCGCGGGTATAGGTCAGTGCGTTGTCAAGGATGGGGCGCAGTGGCGGATCGACATTCTGGGTGGCGCTCTGGAAGGCCATCGACAAGCTGTTGCCGATGCCGGCGATGCGCACCATGTTTTCCAGGAAGTCGGGCATCTGCGCGACCAGCCGCTGCTGGATCTTGTCGATGCGCCGGTACAGCCACAGCGCCACGGCCAACAGATACAGCGCCAGTACGAACAGGCCAAACCAGGCGCTGCCCAGGCGCAGGCCAGCGCCGATGGTGACGACGATGCCGGGCAACGCGATCAGGATCAACGTGCGCACCGAGTCTTTCAACCCTGCCCGACGCAGCAGCTCGGCCCAGCGTCTGCTGGGTGGACGGCTGTTGCGGGCGTCATCGGCGGCGCGTTGTGGATCAGGCTGCGAGAGACGGGTGTCGGCGTGGCTGGCGGCAGCGCGCTGCTGCACGCGGGTAGCGACGCCCCACCACAGGCCCATGGCCAGTGCCACCAACAGCACTGCAAAGCTTCCGAGCAGCAGGGGCAGCATCATGAAGGAAAGCTCCCCATGTTGGCCTCGCGCAGTTCCTGCCGGAAAGGTTCGAGCTTGTGGCAGTGCGGATGGAAACCCAGGCCTATCCAGCGATCGCGTTCGCGGCTTTCCTGGTCGATCCAGGTCTCATGCTTGAACAGCTCCTGGCTGGTGATGACGTTGTCGCTGACGCCAGTGATCTCGGTGATGGAGACGATCACCCGGCGGCCGCTGCCCAGGCGCGAGATCTGCACGATGAAGTCGATGGCACCGGCAATCTGCCGACGCAGGCTGTCTTCGCTGCCCTGGAAGCCGGCAAAACCTGCCAGCATTTCCAGTCGATACAGGCAGTCGCGGGCGTTGTTGGCATGCACGGTAGCCATGGAGCCGTCGTGGCCGGTATTCATCGCCTGCAGCATTTCCAGCACCTCGGCGCCACGCACTTCGCCGACCACGATGCGGTCCGGACGCATGCGCAGGCTGTTGCGTACCAGTTCGCGGATGCTGACCGCGCCACTGCCATCAAACCCGCCCATGCGTGATTCCAGTCGCACCACATGCGGGTGATTGAGGGCCAGCTCAGCGGTGTCCTCGACGGTGATGACGCGCTCGTTGTGCGGGATGAAGGTCGCCAGCGCATTGAGCAGGGAGGTCTTGCCGGAGCTGGTGCCGCCGGAGATCAGGATGTTGCAGCGGCCACGCACCATCGCGTTGAGCAGGGCGTACATCGGCTTGTCGAAGGCGCCGCGCCCCAGCAACTCATCAGGGGTGAATGGATCCTTGCGGAACTTGCGGATGGACACCATCGGCCCGTCAACGGCCAACGGCGAAATGATGGCGTTGAGGCGGCCGCCATTGGGCAATCGCGCGTCGACCATGGGGTTGGAGTCGTCCAGGCGGCGGCCGAGTGGCGCGATGATGCGGCGCAGGATGCGCAGCAGGTGGCGGTCATCACCGAAACGCTGGGTAGAGCGGCGCAATATGCCGCCGGCAGACACATGTACGTCCTTGTAACCGTTGATCAGGATGTCTTCGATCTCCGGGTCATGCAGCAGATCGTCGAGCGGTCCAAAGCCTGTCAGCTCCTTCTGCAGGGCGCTGGCTACGGCTTCCATCTCGTGCGCGTTGACCGGGATCTTCCACTCCTTGACGAACGCGGCGGTCTGCGTGCGCACGAACTTGCCGATGGTTTCCGGCGACCAGGAATCGATGTCGACGCGCTGGTCCTCGACATGGTTCAACAGATATTCGTGTGCCGCCGACAGCACGGTCTGGAACTGCTCAGTCTGTTCGAACGGCACGTTCGGAACTGGTTCCACTGACAGTGCTGCTGCGGCGATGCGCGGGGACAAGGGGGTGACTTTGTCTTCCATTGTTATCTACCCAGCAGATTGGCGAGACGGGCCAGCGGTGATGCCGGTGCGGTGGTTGGTGGCGTTGCCAGTCGACGCCGGTCCAGGCGCTGCAACAGCGGCTGCAGTGCCTTGAGATAGGGGTCGCGTGGAGCTGCATCGGTGAGCAAGCGGCCCAGCCCTGCGTTGGAGCGCAGTACCCGTGAACGGTCCGGAAGGGTGGCCAACAGTGGCAGGTTGAAGCGCTGTGCGATCTGGGTGTCGGCCAGCCCGCCGTTGGCATCGAAGCGGTTGACGATCAGCTGCAGGCGGTCGTCGCGCAGGCCGCGGCTTTCGAGCTCGCGCATGGTCTGGTCCAGCGATACCAGTGACCCAATTGCCTGGTCGGTGACCAGCCAGACCTCGGACGCACTCTTGAGCAGGGTGGTGGGCAGCAGTTGCACCGGTAGGCCACCGACATCGCACAGGCTCAGTGGGAAGACGCTGCGCAGACGATCGAGCAGGGAAATGGGTTCATGCTTTTTCAGCAGGCTGCCGCTGGCAATGCCGAGCAGGGCCATGCCGCTGGCATGGTGGGCGAAGGCGGTGCCGACGAAGGTACGGTCCATCCGCTCGACGCTGCGTAGTGACTCTTCATAGCTGAAATGGCTTTCCATGCCCAGGTAGAGCGCGGCATCGGCAGCGGGTTGGCCCAGGTCGATCAGCAGCAACCAACCCTGCACGGCGGCGACATCAGGCGAGACAGGGTTCTGTTCGGCCAGGCTCACGCCGAGATGGGTGGCCAAGGTGCTGGTGCCCACGCCTGGGCGGACCCCCAACAACACGATCAGGCGACCGTCCGGGCGTAGCTCCGGTGTCGCCGCAGCACGCATCGGGCTTGGGGCCGCGCCAACATGTTCGAAAACCTCGAGCATCTGGGCCGTGCTGTTGTCGATATCGACAAAATCGCAAACCCCTGCGCGCATTGCCGCCAACAGGTGTGCAGCCTGCTCCGGGCCGGTGGTACCCAATCCGATCATCGCAGGGCAGCCGGGCAGCGCGTGCAGCTGGCGGGCGAGGTCGGTGGAGTAGGCGGCATTGCCGCCGCAGTAATCGAGCAACACGAATGCCGAGCCTGCTGCTGCATCCAGCAGCTGGCGCGGATTGGTTTCGCGACTATCGACCCAGCGCAGATTGGCCTGCCCCGCCAATACCGCACCCAGGCGCGCCATGTGGCGGTTGTCCGGTGCGTACAGCAGCAGATTCAATTCGGGATGGCTCTGGGTCTGGGGCAAGGGCATCACCGGGGGCATGGGGACACTTCAGCGTGAGAAGCCAGGGAGTTGGTCAGGGCTGGCCGGGTGCAGCAACCATGCGCCCCAGACCGGAAGTTTGGGTTGTGCTTCGTGTTGGCCAGGCAGCGGAATTTCGGTGCCGCGTGCCAGTGGCTTGACCAGTCGCGGTGTCACCACGATCACGAGCTCCTTGTCCTCGCGCTTGTAGCTGAGGTTGCGGAAGAACGAGCCAATCACCGGGATGTCGCCGAGCAGCGGGATCTTGTTGACGTTCGAGGACAGCTGGCTGCTGACCAGGCCACCGATGACGAAGCTCTCGCCGTCGCCCAGTTCCACCGTGGTGTCGGCGCGACGGGTAGAGATGGCGGGTATCTGGGTGCCGTCCAGGGTGATACCGCGGGTGTAGTCGAGGTCACTGGCTTCCGGTGCGACCTTCAGCGCGATGCGGTCTGCCGACAACACGGTCGGGGTGACGGTCAGGCCGATGCCGAAAGGTTTGAAGTTCACCGTGGTGGTACCAAGCCCTTGTGGCTCAAGGATGGGCAGTTCGCCGCCTGCAAGAAAGCTCGCACTCTGGCCGGACAACGCCACCAGCGTGGGCTCCGCCAGCACCCGCGCCATGCCGTTGGCCTGCAGGAGATCGATGTTCGCATCCCAGGCGCCCGGGATGGATTTGGCTACCAGCTTGAATGCCGATGAAAGCGCGCCACCGTCATTGCTGCCGCTTGGTGAGGTGATGCCGTAGCTGAAGCCGCCATTGATGTTCTTGAAACTGATGCCGACCTGGCGCAGCACGCTCTTGTTGAACTCCACCACTTTTACTTCGACCTGCACCACACCGCCGCTACTGATGGTGGTTGCGTCACTGATCATGCCTTTTTCGCCAACAGCCGATGCCGCGGCTTTGCGACGGGCCTCATGCTCAAGCAGGGAGCCCGCACTGCCCGAGAGCAGGGCTTGGCCGGCCTGCACGGTGAGCCCATTGGCGCTGCCATCCAGCAGTCCGCCCTGTACCGCGTTGCGAACTTCAACACGGATGCGCGTCGGTGCTGCCTGTTTCTGCAGCCACAGCAGCAAGGTGGTGCTGCCGGCGGATTTTCCAACCAGCAAGGCCTCGCTGTTACGACCAATGCGGGTGATGTCGGCAATGGAAGGGTCGGCGATGGCGATCCGCTCGACTCCTGCCGGCAGGTTCCAGGGGCGCTGCTCGTTGAGTTCGAGCACAACGCTGTTGCTGCTGGCCTGTGCGTGCGCGGTCTGGGCCAACGGTGGCATGAAACCACTCACGCTCAGCAGCGCCAGGACGAACAACGCAGGTGCGGTGATGGAAGAACGCTGGTGCAAGAGGATTCCCCCGGTCATGGCGAAGACTGCTGGTTGGATGGGGTCGTGCCGCGGATGATCTCGATGGCTTGGCGGCTGGCCGGACGTGCGCCACGACGTCGTTGCGGTGCTGCCGAAGCAACGGCGTTGGCGGAGGGGGAGCGGTTGTTGTCACCGGCCAGTGCATTCAGGTCGATGCCAGCGTAGGCTCGGTTTTCCGGGCGCGCAGCGGCTTCGGCTGCTGATTCATCCAGGTTGCCGCGCAGCGCAAGCACCGCAGCCGGCGTTGCAAAGATGGACTCGTCGGCCAAACCTGTATCACCTGGATTACGCAGCGCCAGGAATAACTTGCCGCTATGCGCGGCAAGCAACAGGCGCCCTGCATCCTGTACCGGAACCGCCAGGATCGCACTGCGCGCCTGCGCCGCATCAGCGTTTGCAGAACCATCGCGGCGCCCATCGCGGGACGCAATGGTTTCGGCGCGGCTGCCTGGCTCAGGTGGTGAAGCACCGATCTCGTTGTTCTGTTCGTCGGTGTTGGCACTTGCTTGGCCCACATCGGCGCTGCCGTAGCCCAATACCTGCAGGCGCGAGAGCAGCAGTCGTGCCTGGGTGTTGTTCTGGCCGCTGCCGGCGCTGGATGGGTCCTGCAAGCTCATGAATACATCGACGTAATCGCCCGGCGCGACCCGGTTGCTGACCCCGGCAAGCTCGTCAACTGGCACCGCCACGGCGCGCTCGCCGGGTTTGATGCCAATGGCGATGCCCTGGAGCAATTGTTCGCTTGTGACCATCGCGCCGGCGGCAATGTTCCTCGCCGGGGTGCGTCCTTCCACTGCACTGATGGCGCTGTAGCCGTTGGCCGGTGGCAAGGCCATTTCGGTAATGGTGAGGTCGGCACCGGTGATCGGTTGGCCGGCAGGCAGATCCTTGCTGGCGACTACCACCATCTGCTTGGATGGATTGGTTGGTGGCGTCGCACTGCTGACGTCGGTGGGCGCCGTTGCGCGCCGACCGATTCCAAAGGCCAGCACCATCAATAGTGCTGCGACGGCCAACAGCAGGATTGCAGCTATGCGTATTGCCTTGGGCATCTTGAAGCTCCTCCCCCTTGGAGTCCGCGTTTAGCGGTCGCCTAGATCCAGTTGAACAACGGCGGTACTGCTCAATGACTTGCCCATGGTCCAGCCCATCAACGTGCCGGTTCCCGGCATGAAGGGGTGCGCGTCATGGTCGTACGAAGTGGTTACCTTGATGCACTTGACACTGCTATCGGCGGCGCAGGCATAAGGTTGAGACACCGCGATCGGTGCCGCATCGGCGCTGCTGCAGCCGGCCGCCGTCTTGGAGTAGTTCAACAACCATTGCATCGAACGTGCTGCTGCCTGGCAGGCGTTGTCGCGTCGTTCGGCGGTGCTGCCGTAACGCAGCGACGCGCGCGCCCCTTCACCTGCTGCCAGGGCGAGTGATTGCTGGGCGGCAAAAATCATCACGCCGGTGAAAGTGATGAACAGCAACGGCAGGACGCCGAACATCATCATCAATGCGAACTCGATGGTCACCACGCCTTGCGCACGCTTTCGCGAGGGAGCTCTCCGCCTAGACATGACTACCTCCATTCGCCACGACGAGGATCATCGCCAGGCCGAGGTACGCGGCATAAGGGATGCCACGGCGTCCGCGACGCGCTGAGCGCAGATCCATCTGCCAATCCAGCACCAGGCTGGAACCCTGCAGGGATTGCACCATCCGCTGCAGGCGCGGTGGTGCGCAACAAGCCGCGCTCGGCCAACTGATGGCGACAAGTGCGTGCACCCCGGCCGCCAGACTGGCGATGATCCAGATCGGTAGCAGCGCGCTGCCGCCGAGCAGGAACCCGATCACCGAAAACAGCTTCACATCGCCGGCGCCCATCCAGCCGATGGCGTAGAAAGGCAGCAATGCGGCCAGCCCGATCACACCACCGAGCAGGCAGCTGGCAAGTGACGGCGGGTTGCCAATCTGCAACAGCTGCATCGCCACGACACACACCAACACGGCCAGCAGTGCCCGGTTGGAAACGCGCCGGGCCATCAGGTCGCTGATCGCGACCTGGGCGCCGAGCAGCAACGCCGTCAGATAGGCGATGGTCATGGCCGCAGCCCCGGCTCAGGTGGTGCCGGTGCCAGTGCCGGCGCCGCTAACCAGTTCGGTAAGTTTGGTGAGGACCGTCTGGAATACGACTCTCAGGCCATCGCGTGCGAAGAATATGATCAGGCCCGCCACCACGGCTGCCAGCAGCCCATACTCAAGTGCGGTGACACCGTCTTCTTCCCGGAAAAACCTGCGCAGCTGTGCGTTCATGATGTTCTCCCTGATGACCCGGTGTCGGTGTTGCACCGACAGAAAGCCGGGCGATGGGCATTGCTGCCCGATTGAGGTCATTGGGATGCACATGACACCGGCAAGAGTGTGCCGACGGTCGCTCAGGTTGCCGGGTAGTGCCGGCAGTTCCCTACCTTTGCTTCCGTTGTCCCCTGTCGGCATGCAGGGCATGCCCGGAAACATCATTGCAATCGGTCCCGGCCACGGATGCGCAAATTCGGCAAGAACGAATTGTTTTTCATATCTGTGATGGACTTCGCGATTAGGTAATGGCGGAGCCCGCGTGAAGGCTAGTTTTTTTTGTCAGTATCCGAGGCGCAGAGGATGAGGAATACGCCTCTTCTGGCGGTTCCGTAATGCGGATTTCAGGCTGTGCGGCAGGGGATTGCAGGTTTTGTGCGTTTACCTGCAATGGATGGTCGGGCTTCTGAAGCGCGTCCCTGACTCAGGGGGCGCAAAGGCGTTCACATGGATGCGGTAGTCGGCGGAAACGGTTTGCGGTCATTTGATCTGGCCTCGCTCAGTGGCACGCTTCGCGTGTGCCACGTTGAACTGGTGTTGCTTGATGATCAGCCGCCTACGGCATCAATCACCTCCTTTGTTCACGACCAGGCCTTGTTGTGCACGTTTGAAATCGGTGCACGTACACGCGGCCGCTTCATGCTGCCGCTGGATTGGTGTCTGCTGGGATGCCTGCAGGCGGTGGACCCGGAAGCCAGCTGGTGCCATGGCGTGCCATTGGCGTCAGGAAATATCGTATCGGTAATGCCTGAGGGAGTTACCGAGTTTGCCTTGGGCGCGGGTAGTCGGATGACCTTTGTGTTGGTTCCGCTCAAACGTTTCCAGGAGCGTGCGGCAGCACAGCGGCTGGGCGGTCTTCTGGAAGAAGCGGCTGGCGTGCCGGTATTGAGCAACCGCCCGCACGTGCCGCTGCAGGCTTATTAGCAAGGCTTGCACGAGCGGATACACCAGGGTGAAGTCGGTAGCGATGAGATCGATGCGATGCTCGATGCGCACGTCAAGGAAGTAGTAACCAATGGCCTGCCCGAGCGCGCTGGCTGCAACCGCAGCCGACGTGCCCGCTATCTTATTTTCCGCCGCGCCGAGGACATGATGTATGCCAATCTTCGACGCCATATCTACATGCACGAGCTGTGCGACGCCGCAGGCGTCAGTGAGCGGGCGCTGCGTTATGCATTCGAGGAGCTGGTAGGGATCTCCCCGGTACGCTATCTGTCGATGCTGCGCCTGTGCGAGGCGTGCCGCAGCCTTTCCAGTGCAGATGCAGGCCGCAAGTCGGTCAAGTCAATCGCGCTGAGCTGCGGCCTGTGGGATCTGTCGCGCTTTGCCGACAGCTACCGAAAAGTGTTTGGCGAGTTGCCGAGTGAGACCTTGATGCGCGGCACTTACTCCACGGCCTGAGCGGTGTCGGGCAGCTGCGTGATGCCCATCACTTAACCGCAGTGGTTGCCGAATACGTGCATTAGCGTGCCGCTAACGGGTATCGCTTTGCCAAATTGCCGTATGGATGTGCCGGATGCGGGCAAACCATCGGACTTGAAAGCGTTGTACTGGCCTCACGAACGAAGACCTGTCCGCTCCTGGAAGGGTCGAACCGGAGGCTCCACATGAACCGCATCTATCGTTTGGTCTGGAACCGCACACTCAACGCCTTCGTCGTGGGTTCCGAGCTGGCCAGTGCACAGGGGAAACGTTCTGGTCCGGCAAGGTTGTCGCCGTCGGTGTCGTGGAGCGTGGCGGGCCTGGGCAGCGCCATCGCGCTGGCCATGGCCGGGCCCGCATCGGCAACCGACGTCAAGCTGAGCGACCTGCAGGACCTGGTCGCCAAGTACAGCAGCACCGATGCGCAGCAGATTGTCACCACCACCCTGCCGACAGCCGGTGCCGGTGCTGCGCTCAGCGCCTCGGTGACGTTGCCGGCGTTGCTGCAGGTGGACGTGTCGGCGGCAGCCGCGATCAAGCCGCATGTTGCCACTGCGCCAGGCGCGGTGCGCGCACGGGTGGGTGTGCGCGCCTCGCTGCCGAAGCTGCATCCACATGGTGGGGCAGGTTCATCTGCTGCAGCCCTGTCAGTCGTAACGGATGCCGCGCTCGCAGTGAAGCCGCTGGCGGCTTCGGCCAATGCTGCAGTTACTGCATCGGTTGGCCCACTGACCGGAGCCGGTACGGGATTGCAAGGCATCGCTGCGGTGCTGCTGCCTGGCAAGGAGGAGGGCGGAAGCCCGTTGCACGGAACATTGCTTTCAACGGCTGGCGCGGTCAAGGAACTCACCGGCGAAGTGCTGACCGGCGAGCCGGTGGCAGCGGTGGAAACGCTGACCTCCCATGTGGGGGCGACGTTGACGCCGATTGGCCAGCACCTGGCCGGCGGCGTTGAAGGTTTGGTCGGTGGACTGCTGCCGGGCCAGCAGGGTGGAAGCCCGTTGCAGGGCACGCTGGCTTCAACGGTCGGCGCGGTCAAAGAAGTCACTGGCGAGGTGCTGGCAGGCCAGCCGGTGGCAGCGGTGGAAACGCTGACCTCCCATGTGGGGGCGACGTTGACGCCGATTGGCCAGCACCTGGGCGGCGGCGTTGAAGGTTTGGTCGGTGGACTGCTGCCGGGCCAGCAGGGCGGAAGCCCGTTGCAGGGCACGCTGGCTTCAACGGTGGGCGCGGTCAAGGAAGTCGCTGGCGAGGTGCTGGCAGGCCAGCCGGTGGCAGCGGTGGAAACGCTCACCTCACACGTCAGTACCACGGTGACCTCGGTTACCGGCCAACTTGGCAGTGGCGTTGCGGGTGTGGGTGACCTGTTGCTGCCAGGTGCAGGGCAAGGTGGCAATCCGGTGCTTGGCGCCGTGACCGGCACGGTGGGGGCCGTCGAAGACGTGACCGGCGGGCTGGTCGAGGGAACGGGCCTGGGGGGTGTTGTGAATGGCGTGGTTGATGGCACTGCGCCGGTGCTGGACGGCGTAGGCGATCTTCTTGGTGCGGTGGTGGGTGGCGTGACCGGCTCGAATACGCTGGGCACAGGTGTCACCAACACGGTTGGCACACTGACCGGCGGGCTGCAGGACACGACCGGCGCGCTGGCCAACGGCGACGTGACCGGCACGGTGCAGAATCTGTTGGAAACAGTCGACAACACCGCCTCCACGCTGCTCGGTGCGACCGGCAATACGCTGGGCGGCATCACCGGCTCCGGGTCGGGTGTGAGTGGTGTGACCGGCGCCCTGAGTGGCGTGATCGGTGGTGTGACCGGCGGGTTGTCGAACGTTGTTGGTGGCCTCACCGGCAATCCGGTGGTGCCCGCTGCACCGTCGGCGGCACCGGCCTCAGGGCCGTCGGGCTTGATCGTCGGCAATGGTGGTCTGGTTGGATCGGTGAACCAGTTGGTGGATTCGCCGCTTACCTCCATCCTGGGCGGTAATGGCTATATCAACAGCGGTAGCCTGAAGGTCAACAGCACCAACGTGATGCAGACCTATTCCGAGGTTTCGGTACTGGGTTTGCCGGTGGTCAACCTGAGCCCGGTAGGCAGTCTGCTGGACGGGCTGGGTGGTTTGAGCACCGGCGGCAACTCGCATTTGACCCTGATCGGAGGGGTTACCTCCGACAGCTACATCACCAACATCAACAATGGCGACCCGGGTGGACTGCTTGGCCTGGTGTTGCCGGACGGCGCCCCGGGCTGGGCCTCCGACTGCCTCAATGTGCTGGGAGCGGTGACTGCAAAGTGCTGGGCGGTGCCTGCAGCGCAGGACTACCAGGTGCTGATCGGTGACGGCGCGTTTGCAAACGGCTCCAAGGAAGTGGTGATCGGCAGCAACGCCGAGCATCGCCTGGCAACGCAGACGGCGGACCAGGTGTTCATCGATGCCGCGGGTGGCAAGACCGGTGTGCCGACGGCTGACTACGATGCGCGGCTGGGTCACTCGGTGGTGGTGGGCGACAGCGCCAAGGGCACCGCCAACGCGCAGACCCTGCTTGGTGCCGGTGCAACCTCGGACAAGGCCAACAGTGTGGCGCTGGGCTTCAAGTCCAATGCTGCCCGCGGTGGCCAGGACAATTACACCGCGTTCGGTTTGACTGCTACCCAGACCTCCATCGGCGAAGTGGCGGTGGGTTCGGCGGGGCGTGAGCGCCAGATCACCCATGTCGCCGCCGGCAGCCAGGACACCGATGCGGTGAACGTCAAGCAGCTGCGCGGTGCACTGGACCAGATTGACGACCTGGGCTTGGCCGCCGTGGTCTATGACGAAGACGCCAATGGTGTCGTCAACTACGGCAAGGTGACGCTGGGCAGTGGTCAGGCAGTCAGTGGCACGGTGCTGGCCAATCTTGCGGCCGGCTCGGTTGCAGCGGGCAGCATGGAGGCGGTCAACGGGGGGCAACTGTTCGGGCTGGGCGGCTCGATGGCGACCTATCTGGGTGGCGGTGCGACGTTCAACGGTGGCGTGCTTGGCGCGCCGAGCTACCAGATCAACAGCATCGGTGTGCTGGGGGCGGTTTCACTGCAGTCATACGCAAACATCGGCAGCGCGTTCACCTCCATCAGCGACTCGTTGGCAAACCTGACCAACCTGTTGCCGGGTAATGTCCCGGGCAGTAGCGATCCATTGGCGGTGAAATACATCGCCGACGGTGCCGGAAATCCGACCAACGCAGTACGTTTGACCGGCAATGGCAGTGGTGCGGCGGTGGCCCTGGGCAACGTGGCTGCGGGCAATGTCGCCACTGGCAGCCTGGATGCGATCAACGGTGGGCAACTGGCCACAACCAACCAGGCACTTGCGTCTGCCATCGGTGGCACGCTGCAGTACAACAGCACTACCGGGCAATGGAGCGCAGCCAGCTTCAACGTTACTTCGATCAACAGTAGCGGTGTTGGTACCCAGCAGACGCTGGGCAATGTCACCGACGCCTTGGCGGCGTTGGATGGCTCCATCGTCAACGTCAACAACCGCATCGACAACATCCAGAACGGTGGTGCCGGCAACCAGTACTTCGCCGTCAACTCCACCAAGGCAGCTGCTTCGGCTACCGGTCAGGACAGTGTGGCTGCCGGCCCGCAAGCCACGGCCAGTGGCAACCAGGCGATTGCCATCGGCAACGGTGCCAATGCGTCTGCTGCCGGCAGCGTGGCGTTGGGCGCAGGCTCGGTGGCCACCCGTGCCAACACCGTGTCGGTGGGTGCCGCCGGCGCCGAGCGTCAGATCACCAACGTAGGTGATGGCACCGAGGCCACCGACGCGGTGAATGTGCGCCAGCTGCAGGCTTCGCAGCAGGGCACCGTACGCTATGACCAGAACACCGACGGCAGCACCAATTACGGCAGCGTGACGATGGGGCGCCCAGGTACTAGCACCGTCATCCACAACGTGGGTACCGGCGTGGCGCCTACCGATGCCGTCAATGTCGCGCAACTCAACAAGGGCATGGGGGAGGTCATGGACTGGTCGAAGAACTACACCGATCAACGCTTCAATGACGTAAGCCGTGACATGAAACGCATCGATGACCGTGCTTCCGCAGGCGTCGCTTCGGCGATGGCGATGGCGGGCTTGCCGCAACCCACCGAGGCAGGAAAGCGCATGGCGTCGATGGCGGCCAGTACGTTCCACGGCGAGTCGAGCATGGCGGTGGGCGTATCCGGGGTCACCGATGGCGGCCGCTGGATCTACAAGCTCAGTGGCTCGGCCAATACCCGCGGCGATGGCGGGGTGACCGTGGGTGCTGGTTTCCAGTGGTAAGCGGTGCAACGGGAACCCGCAGGCATACAACCCTGGCTACACATCGAGGACGTTATGAACAGGAAATGGACCGTACTTGCCTTGCTGGCAACGCTGACCGCCTGCGGCAAGGGCAACGTGCGAGAGGAGTTCCCGGACCCGGCTCGCGCCTATCCCGCAGGCGGTACCTACGTGAATCTGGACAACCTGCGCCAGTACGCGCCAGGCATGAACAAATCCCAGGTCCAGGAGTTGCTGGGCACGCCACAGTTCAATGAGGGCTTGTGGGGTGTACGCAACTGGAACTACGTATTCAACTTCCGCCGTTCGGTAGGAGCCGAGCCGATCCAGTGCCAGTTCCAGGTCAACTTCGATTCCAAGGGGGTAGCCAGCGGTCAACGCTGGAAGCCGGACAGTTGCGCCGCCCTGCTGGAACCGGCTCCTGCCCCGGTTGCGCCGGCACCGCCTCCGCCACCACCGGTGGTGGCGCCGCTGCGGTTATCGGCCGATGCCTTGTTCGCCTTTGACAGCGCCAACCTGTCAGCGGTGGGGCGGGCGAAACTGGATGAATTCGTGCAGGACCTCCGTGCCAGCAACGCGGCGCAGACGCTGAACATCATCGGCTACACCGATCGCATCGGCAGTGATGCCTACAACATGGACTTGTCGCGGCGGCGCGCGCAGAGCGTGCGCAACTACCTGGTGCAGCGAGGCATCCCTGCTGCTGCCATCCACGCAGAGGGGCGCGGCAACAGTGCGCCGCTGGTGCAATGCGATGAGGCTGCTGGTGCCGCACTGTTGGATTGCCTGGCGCCGAACCGCCGGGTCGAAATCGTGGTGGCCGGTGCTTGAGCCGAGGTTGCCGGGATTGGCGACCGATGTCATTACCGGTCGCAGCCCTCACAATAGCGGCCGGTAGTCGTGGCAGCTGTGCCCCGGCCAGAGCGGGACAAGGTGTGCTGTGTTGAAGCGGAACAATGCAATGGTCTGGGCAGGTCCACTGGCGGCAGTGGTTTTCGTGGCGGCAGTCGTGGGTTTCGGCATGCAGCTGCACGGTTATGACCAGATGCGCCACCCGGTGTCGCTGCTCGGCGCGCGAGGCATCCCCAACGGCACCGCCTTCAGCCTGCTGGGCTTCGTGGTGCCGGGCCTGCTGGCTGCGGTGGCGGCACTGGACCTGATCCTGCGCATGCCGGCTACTGCGCCGCGTCCGCTGCGGGTTGGTGGACAGATGCTGTTGCTGGCCGCCATCGCCTTTGCCGCGATGGGCCTGTTTCCCCTCGACGTGGATGACATCGAGAACCGCGCCAGCCAGTTCCACGCCAGCGCCTGGTTGCTGTGGTTGCTGGCGTTCACTGCCGCCGCCATCGCCCTGCGGTTTGGGGCGGGCAAGGCCAAAGGCTGGCGGTCCTTGTCGACGCTGACCGTGGTCTGTGTGCTTTGGGCCGTCTGCAGTGCCTTCCTGTTCGAGATTGCCATGCCGGTGGCAATGGCACAGCGCTTGGCGTTCCTGGGTTGGCTGGTATGGCTGGTGGGCGCGGCCCGGCTGGCACCGGCGCGCAGCTGAGCAGCGCGGCACAATCACCGCGCTGGCGGGGCAGGGCACGCGCAGTCAACGCGCCTGACGCTGGCTCTGGAAATTGGCGGTTTTTTAAAACCCCTATATTTCAATGACCTGCATGCCTTGCTGGATGCTGGCCTGTGGCCGGATTGGAGTGCAATGATGCACTGCGGTACCCTTTGCCGCTTTGCCGTTGCCCAGCGTTGACATGTCCAGCGTCGAACCGAATATCTACGATCCCCAGCAGGTTGAAGCCGCCGCCCAGAAGTTCTGGGAGGCCGAGAAAGCATTCGAGGTGAACGAAACCTCGGACAAGCCCAAGTACTACTGCTTGTCGATGCTTCCGTACCCGTCCGGTGCGCTGCACATGGGCCACGTGCGCAACTACACCATTGGCGACGTCATCAGCCGCTACAAGCGCATGACCGGCCATAACGTGCTGCAGCCGATGGGCTGGGATGCTTTCGGTCTTCCGGCCGAAAACGCCGCGATCAAGAACAAGACCGCGCCGGCCAAGTGGACCTACGCCAACATCGGCCACATGCGCAGCCAGCTCAAGTCGCTGGGCTATGCGATCGACTGGTCGCGTGAGTTCGCGACCTGCACGCCGGACTATTACGTCCACGAGCAGCGCATGTTCACCCGCCTGATGCGCAAAGGCCTGGCCTACCGCCGCAACTCGGTGGTGAACTGGGACCCGGTCGACAACACCGTGCTGGCCAACGAGCAGGTCATCGATGGCCGCGGCTGGCGTTCCGGCGCACTGGTCGAGAAGCGCGAGATCCCACAATGGTTCCTGCGCATCACCGATTACGCCCAGGAACTGCTGGACGGCCTGGATGAATTGCCGGGCTGGCCGGAATCGGTCAAGACCATGCAGCGCAACTGGATCGGCCGCTCCGAAGGCCTGGAAATCCAGTTCGACGTGCGTGACGTGGATGGTGCCGCGCTGGATCCGCTGCGCGTGTTCACCACCCGCCCGGACACGGTGATGGGCGTGAGCTTCGTCTCCATTGCCGGTGAACACCCGCTGGCCGTGCATGCCGCAAAGAACAACCCACAGCTGGCCGCCATGCTGGCCGAGCTGAAGCAGGGCGGTGTCTCCGAGGCCGAACTGGAAACCCAGGAAAAGCGCGGCATGGACACCGGCCTGAAGGCCATCCATCCGGTCAGTGGCGAGCAGGTGCCGATCTGGGTCGCCAACTTCGTGCTGATGGGCTACGGCACCGGCGCGGTGATGGCCGTTCCGGGCCACGACCAGCGTGATTTCGAGTTCGCCACCAAGTACAAGCTGCCCAAGTTGCAGGTCATCGCGCTGAAGTCGCCGAAGAATGACGACGAACGCAGCTACGACGACAGCCGCTGGCAGGACTGGTACGGCGACAAGACCCGCGAAACCGAGCTGGTCAATTCCGCCGAATTCGACGGCCTGGATTTCCAGGGCGCCTTCGAGGCACTGGCCGAGCGTTTCGAGCGCAAGGCCCAGGGCCAGCGCCGGGTCAATTACCGCCTGCGCGACTGGGGCGTGAGCCGCCAGCGTTACTGGGGCTGCCCGATCCCGGTGATCTACTGCGACAAGTGTGGCGCGGTGCCGGTGCCGGAAGACCAGCTGCCGGTGATCCTGCCGGAAGACGTGACGCTCAACGGTACGGGTTCGCCGATCAAGGCCGACCTGGAATGGCGCAAGACCACCTGCCCGGACTGCGGCGGCGCGGCCGAGCGCGAGACCGATACCTTCGATACCTTCATGGAGTCGAGCTGGTACTACGCCCGCTACACCTCGCCAGGTGCCCGCGAAGCGGTGGACAAGCGCGGCAACTATTGGCTGCCGGTCGACCAGTACATCGGTGGCATCGAGCACGCCATCCTGCACCTGATGTATTTCCGTTTCTTCCACAAGCTGATGCGCGATGCACGCATGGTGGATAGCAACGAGCCGGCGCAGAACCTGCTCTGCCAGGGCATGGTCATCGCCGAAACCTTCTATCGCCAGAACAGCGACGGTTCCAAGGATTGGTTCAACCCGGCCGACGTGGACACGGTGCGCGACGAGCGCGGCCGCATCACCGGCGCGACCCTGCGTGAAGACGGTCAGCCGGTGGTGATTGGTGGCGTCGAGAAGATGTCCAAGTCCAAGAACAACGGCGTCGACCCACAGACCATGGTCGCCAAGTACGGCGCTGACACCGTGCGACTGTTCTCGATGTTCGCTGCGCCGCCGGAACAGTCGCTGGAATGGAACGAGGCCGGCGTCGACGGCATGGCGCGCTTCCTGCGCCGGCTGTGGGCGATGGTGCACAAGCACGTTGCCGACGGCGTTGCGCCGGCGCTGGATGTCGCTGCACTGAGTGCCGAGCAGAAGGCGATCCGCCGCAAGACCCATGAAACCATCGCCAAGGTCAGCGACGACTACGGCCGCCGCCACGCCTTCAATACCGCCATCGCTGCGGTGATGGAACTGCTCAATACCCTGGCCAAGTTCGACGATGCCAGCGCGCAGGGCCGTGCGGTGCGCCAGGAAGCCCTGCAGGCGGCGGTGCTGCTGCTGAACCCGATCACCCCGCATGCCTGTCATGCGATGTGGCAGCTGTTGGGCCACGCGCAGACCTTGCTCGAAGACCAGCCGTTCCCGCAGGTGGACACGGCTGCGCTGGTCAAGGATTCGCTGACCCTGGCCGTGCAGGTCAATGGCAAACTGCGTGGCACCATCGACGTGGCCGCCGATACCTCGCGCGAACAGATCGAAGCCCTGGCCAAGGATGAGCCGAACACGGCCAAGTTCCTGGTCGGGCTGACGATCCGCAAGGTCATCATCGTGCCGGGCAAGATTGTCAATATCGTTGCGGCGTAAGCCGCAACGGGTATCTCAAGTGCAGTTCACACGGCATCAGGCAGGCTTGCTGCCTGTTGCCGCTCCCGGCCGGCTCCTCCAGACTGTGTGCATGACTCGATACCTGACTGCCCTGATTCTCGCTGCCACCCTCACCGGGTGCGGCTTCCATCTGCGTAACAAGCTCGCGCTGCCTGCCGATATGCCGGCGGTGCAGGTGGATTCAGCGGTGCGTTACAGCGAACTGGTCAAGATCCTCAATCGCGGCCTGCGCTCCTCTGGCGCGACCGTGGTGGAAGCTGGCGACAGGCCCGCCATGGCCGGCAAGAAGCCCGGGGTTGCCCGTTTGCTGGTCCGTTCCGAACGCTGGGGTGACCTGCCCATCGCCATCGACGGCCAAGGCCGTGCCCAGGAATACAGCCTGCGCTACGCGGTGGTGTTCTCGTTCCTGCGTCCGGACGGCAGCGTGATCGTGCCGGAACAGGCGGTGGAGCTGTCGCGCGACTATGTGTCGCCGCCGCAGGACGTCACCGGCACCACCACCGAGCGCGAGACCCTCGCCGATGAGCTGCGCCGTGAAATGTCGGCTTCTATCCTGCGTCGCATCGACAGTGTGGTCCGCGCCGATGTGGAGAAGGCCCAGAAAGCGCCAAAGCCTGCGGAGGGCGCAGCGGGTGAGGTGCGCTGAGTTGCTGCGTTCTTGTGTCAAGCAGACGCATCAGGGCTGAGCAATGGAGCTGCGACCGGAACAGCTGGCCAGCCAGGTAGCTTCCCAGCCTTTGGCGCCGGCGTATCTGATCGCCGGCCCCGAGCTGTTGCGGGTAATCGAGGCTGCCGATGCGGTGCGCGCCAAGGCGCGCGCCGATGGTATTGGCGAG
>NZ_JASCOR010000200.1 GCF_029959445.1 Stenotrophomonas sp. PS02298
GTTCAGAACTAACCTCTGTAGAGCCGAGCCATGCTCGGCTGGAGCGTTCCCGGAAAAGCCCCTGCCGAGCATGGCTCGGCACTACGTTTCCGCCCCCTCCCTTTGCCGCTGGGCAAGGGGAGGGCTGGGGAGGGGTTGGCTTTGAGGCTTCAAGCACGGCCAGCGTCGCGGCTTACGCCGCTCCCACAAGGGCCGTTGCGTGGTCGGGAAGGCCTTGTAGAGCCGAGCCATGCTCGGCTGGAGCATTACCGGCAAGGCTTCTGCCGAGCATGGCTCGGCACTACCGCGCGCCCTTTTCCGCAGACGGGCGCCCTCTCCCTTTGCCGCAGGCAAGGGGAGGGCTGGGGAGGGGGTGGCTGTGAGGCTTCATGCACGGCCAGCTTCGCGGCTTACGCCGCTCCCACAAGGGCCGTTGCGTGGTCGGGAAGGCCTTGTAGAGCCGAGCCATGCTCGGCTGGAGCATTACCGGCAAGGCCTCTGCCGAGCATGGCTCGGCACTACCGCAGTCAGGCGGCTTTGTCGCCCTTGTAGCTGCAGCCGGAGGTGCAGGTTTCGTGCACGACTACTTCGCTGAGCAGCGGCAGTGCCGGCTTCAGCTTCTCCCAGATCCACATCGCCAGGCGTTCGCTGGTGGGGTTCTCCAGGCCGGGGATGTCGTTGAGGTAGTTGTGGTCGAGCTGGTCGTAGAGCGGCTGGAAGGCGGCCTTCAGATCGCTGAAGTCCATGATCCAGCCAGTCTCCGGGCCGGGTTCGCCGCTGACCCGCAGTTCCACGCGGAACGAGTGGCCGTGCAGGCGCGAGCACTTGTGGCCGACCGGGACGTTGGGCAGCCGGTGCGCGGCTTCGAGGGTGAAAACCTTGAAAATATCCATGGGCGTAATTGTAGGGTGCCGCCGTCGCTGCGCGTATGCGCCAGTGATGCCAGTCATATATTCATATCCATCCGGATGGAGCGATGTAACGGATGGTTATGTGCGAATGCAACAAAGTGATTGGCCGGACATTTGCCGTTCATGAGGTACTGGCGCCGTTGTCATTCACCTCTCCCCGGATTCCATGCCTACTCGTTCCTTGCTCGCCTTCGCGGTGGCCGCTGCCATCGCTGCTCCCTCCCTCGCCCTGGCCGAAGCCGCTGCCGACGGCAGCAAGACCCTCGATGCGGTCCGGGTCACCGGCTCCAACATCAAGCGCACCGATACCGAGACCGCCAACCCGGTGCAGGTGATCGAACGCCAGCAACTGGAGCAGACCGGCAAGGCCAGCGTGGCTGACCTGCTGCGTTCGATCTCCGCCAACACCGGCAACGCCAGCAACGAAACCAGCAACAGCGGTTGGGCCTCGGGCTCGGCCGGCATCGGCCTGCGCGGCTTGTCGCAGAAGAACACGCTGGTGCTGCTCAATGGTCGCCGTCTGGCCAATTACGGCTTCCCGTCCGGCGGTTTGTCGGACACCTTCGTCGACCTCAACGCGCTTCCCCTCGTAGCGGTGGAACGCATAGAAGTGCTGAAGGATGGCGCCTCGGCGGTATACGGTTCCGATGCGGTGGCCGGCGTGGTCAACATCATCACCCGGCAGAACTTTGAAGGTGCCGAGGTTGGCGTCAGCGGCGGCACCTCAGAAGCCGGTGGGCTGGATCAGCAGAACCTCAAGTTCGTCGGCGGCCTCGGCGACCTGGACCGCGATGGCTACAACATCCTGGTGTCGCTGGAAGGCTATAACCGCGACCGCCTGGACCAGGACCAGCGCGACCTGACCCGCTCGGGCATCTATACCGACAAGGCCGGTGGCCGCTGGAACGGTTGGTCGGCCAAGGGCGCGCGCTACCTGATAGACGGCAAGTCGGTGCCGATGCTCGACGCCGCCGGCAACTGCCCGGAAGGCACGGTACTCACCGCCAGCGCACCGATCGACGGTCTGGCCGGTGACACCTGCGCCTTCAACCAGGCGCCGTATACCACGCTGATTCCCTCGACCAAGCGCTGGCAGGCCTATGTCAACGGCACGCTGCGCATCAGTGATTCGGTGGAAGCTTTCGCTGATGTGATCTACAGCGACATCAAGGGTGTGTCGTGGTTCGGCTCCAGCCCGTTCTTCACCCTGGAAAGCGGCCGCTTCGCGCTCAACGCCGATACCGGCCTGGCCGAGCCGGTGCGTTCGACCCTGCCGGCAGGCAATCCGTACAACCCGTACGGCGTGGACGTGCCGATCGAATACACCTTCTTCAACCTCGGCGGCACCATCAAGACCAATCGTTCGCGTTCCTATCGCGGCGTGCTTGGCCTGCGCGGGCAGACCGAGAAGTGGGACTGGGAAGTCGGCGCATTCCAGGCGGCCAGCAAGCAGCGCGAGACCGTCTCCGGCGGCTTTGCCAATCGCTGGACGCTGTATGACGCACTGGCCAGCGGCAGCTACAACCTGCTCAATCCGTCAGCGACGGATCCGGCGGTGCTTGCAGCGATTGGCCTGAGCACGCTGCGCCCGGCCGAATCGGTGCTCAAGGGTGTCGATGCCAAGGTGTCCGGTACTTTGGGTGCAACCTGGGCGGGTGAGATTGGCTTCGCCGCCGGTGCCGAATGGCGTCAGGAGAAGCTCGATTCAAATAATCCGTGGCAGATCGATGCAGGCCTGCAGGTGCGCCCGGCGATCGCCGAAGTGCACGGCCAGCGCCAGGTCAGCGCTGCCTACGCGGAAGTAAGCGTGCCGCTGCACAGCACGTTGGAACTGCAGGCGGCAGCACGCGCCGATCGTTACAGTGATTTCGGCAATGCGTTCTCGCCCAAGCTCGGCCTGCGCTGGCAGCCGCTGGATTGGTTGCTGGTGCGTGCTGCGGCCTCGCGTGGTTTCCGTGCGCCATCGTTGTCGGAGAACTCGGCGTCGACCAGCATCGCCTATGGCTCGGTGGTCGATCCGCACGATCCGGACGTTGCCGGCTCGCGGCAGAACCCGACTTTCTTCACCGTCGGCAATACCAATCTGGATCCGGAACGCACGCGCAGTTTCAATGCCGGCTTCGTGCTCTCGCCGTGGCAGAACACCAACCTCAGCGTCGATTACTACCGCATCAAGCTGGACAACCTGATCGGCACCGGCAACACCACAACGCTGGTGGCAGAGAACGACCCGGCCAATGTGCTGCGTGATTCGCGCGGCAAGCTGCTGGCGGTCTACAACCGCTACCAGAACCTGAGTGAGCTGGAGACCTCGGGCATCGACATCGAGCTGCGCCAGCGCTGGCAGACGGCCGCTGCGGGTGACTTCGGCCTGTCCTCGGCGCTGACCTATGTCATCGACTACAAGCGACCGCAGGTCGTTGGCGGTCCGCTGGTGGATTACGCCGGCTCCAACCTCGGCCCATCGCTGCCGGATACCAAGGCCACCACCACGCTGGACTGGGCCTTGGGTGATTGGCGCACCGCGCTGACCTGGTACTACACCAGCAGCTATGACCAGCAAGGCAGTGCCGCGGCGAAGGCGGTGCAGAAGCAGGTGGCCAGTTACAGCCAGTTCGATCTGTACCTGGGCTACACCGGCATCGACAAGCTGACTGTGTACGCAAAGGTGCAGAACATCGGTGACCGCCAGCCGCCGTACGACGCCACCTTCCCGGGTGTGCGCGCGCCGTACGACTTCAGCCAGTACGACCTGCGCGGGCGCTATTACACGCTGGGCTTTGACTATCGCTTCTGATTGAAAGCCCCTCTCCCGCCGGGAGAGGGGTTGGGGTGAGGGCAGCTTTGCTGCGCTGGAACCTTGCCGGGGAGGCCCCTGCCGAGCGTGGCTCGGCACTACATGGCGCGGCAGCTCGTAGTGTTCTAGCCCCTCTCCCGCCTGCGGGAGAGGGGTTGGGGTGAGGGCAGCTTTTCGGCGCTGGAACCACGCCGGTAAGGCCCCTGCCGAGCATGGCTCGGCACTACATGCTTCGCTTTTTAATTCTGAACTTTGGCAACAACGTTCATGCAATAGGGGAGTGCTATACCCATGTCGTTCCGCTTTTCACGTCTGCTGCCAGCGCTGCTGTTGGCAACACTCATCAGCCTGTCGCCGGCCCATGCCCAGAACAGCTACTACTTCCCCACCGCGCAGCAGTTCGATGCGAAGGTGCCTTCACCGCAGCAGTTCCTCGGCTACGAAATCGGCAGTCATTACACCCGGCATGATCAGCTGGTGGCCTACTTCAACGAACTGGCGCGGGTCTCGGACAAGGTCAAGGTCGAAGTCATCGGTCAAAGTTACGAGCAGCGCCCGCTGCTGCTGGTGACCATCACTTCGGCACGCAACCACGCGCGCAGTGCCGAGATCGCCGCACAACGGCAGGCGCTGATCGATCCCGCACAGCCCTTGCCCGGCGCCGATGCACCGGCAGTGGCCTGGCTGGGTTACAGCGTGCACGGCAATGAAACCTCCAGCGGTGAGGCTGCGATGCTCACCGCTTACTACCTGGCCGCCAACCAGGATGCGGAAACCGCGCGCTGGCTGGACCAGGCTGTTGTGGTGATCGATCCGGCACAGAACCCGGATGGACGCGACCGTGCCGCCAACTGGCATAACGCCTGGGGTTCGCGTCCAGCGTCGGCGGATCCGGCCGACAAGGAGCACGTCGAGCCGTTCCCCAGTGGTCGCGTCAATCACTACTTCACCGATCTCAACCGCGATTGGCTGGCGTTGGCGCAGGCCGACAGCTGGCCGAAGGTCGCGCAGTTCCATCGCTGGTATCCGAATATCCAGATCGACTTCCATGAGATGGGCAAGGACAGCACGTATTACTTCGAGCCGTCACCAAAGAGCATGGAAAGCCCGCTGCTGCCCAAGTCTTCGTACGAGGCGAACAAGTGGCTGGCACGTTTCCATGCCAAGGCCCTGGATGATCTTGGCTCGCTGTATTACACCGGCGAGAACTTCGACAACTTCTCGCCGATCTATGGTTCGACCTATCCGGATTTCCACGGTGCGGTCGGTGTGACCGTGGAGCAGGCAAGTTCGCGCGGCCTGGTACAGGAGTCGGTGAATGGCCCGCTGCATTTCAACTTCACCGTCCGCAACCAGGTGGCTACCGGCCTGGCCAGCGTGCGTGGCGTGGTGGAAGACCGTGATCGCCTGTTCGCGCTGCAGAAGGAGTTTTTCCGCAGCGCCTTGAAGCAGGCGGCAGCCTATCCGGTGCACGATTGGGTGTTTGGTGATGCCGCTGATGCCACGCTGACCCGCAAGCTGCTGGCGGTGCTTTTGCAGCATCGCATCGAGGTGCATGCGCTGGCGCGTGATGTGGACGTGGACGGCAAACGCTTCCAGGCCGGTTCGGCCTATGTGGTGCCGGCGCGGCAGCCGCAGTTCCGCCTCGCCCATTCGATCTTCGAGTTCACGCCGCCGGTGAAGGGTGATGTGTTCTACAGCGGCACTTCGTATGCGGTGGCACCTGCCTACGGCCTTCGCTATGCGGGGAGTCGTGGTGCCTTGCCGAGCGGTGCGACGGTGGACGTGGTGCCTGCGGCGCAAGGTGGCATCAGCGGCGGTCGTGCTGGCTTCGCCTATGTGGCCGATGCACGTGACTTTGGCAGCTTCCGCCTGCTGGGGGGGCTCCTGCGCGACAACGTGCGTGTGCGCACCGCGCACCAGCCGTTCACTGCGGCTACCGCGAACGGCGATGTGGCGTTCGGTCATGGTGCGGTGGTGATTCCGGTTGCGGGCCAGAGCCTGGAGGCAGAAGCATTGCAGGCCAAGGTATTAGCTCGCGCACAGGAGGCTGGCGTTACGGTCTACGCCTTGGCCAGTGGTCGCGCTGCCAGCGGTATCGATCTGGGCAGCGACAATGTGCGGGTACTGCGCACGCCGAGCATTGCTCTGGTGATGGGCGAGGGCGTGTCCGCGACCGAGATTGGTTCAACCTGGTTCTCGCTGGATACTTCGTTGGGCTTGCCGTCGACCAAGCTTGATCCTGTGCAGCTGGCCAGCGTTGATCTGGCGCGCTACACCTCGATCGTGCTGTCCGGCGGTACCTATGCAAACGTCAGTGATGCCGGTGTGGCTGCGCTCAAGCGTTGGATTGCTGCCGGTGGTTCGCTGGTGGTGTATGGCAGCGGCGCGCGCTGGGCAATCGACAAGGGTCTTGCCGAAGCCAAGCTTCGCGAAGGCGACGAGAAGGATGAGGCTGAGCGGTTGGATTTCGGCACCGTGCGTGACGTGTTCGCGCTCGGCCGGGTCAGCGGCAACATCCTGAGCGCCGATATCGACCCGACCCATCCGCTGGGCTTTGGTGTGCAGCAGCGGCGCATCTGGGTCAACAAGGAAGGCGGGCTGGTATTCGAGCCGGTGAAGAATGTCTTCCTCAATGTGGTGAACATTGACCGCGCGCCGGTGGTGAATGGCTATCTGTCCGATGCCAATCGTGCGCGGGTCTCGGGTTCGAGCTATCTGCAGGTGGTGCCGACCGGGAGTGGCAACGTGGTGTTGTTTGCCGATGATCCGGCGCATCGCAAGTATTGGCATGGCACCGAGCGGTTGCTGCTCAATGCCTTGCTGCAGGCGAACCACCTGAGTACACCACGCCAGCGCGGGGAGTGACAACGCCCCTGAGACCTGAGCCCCTCTCCCGCATGCGGGAGAGGGGTTGGGGTGAGGGGGCGGTGCGCAGCACCGTACTGTTCTGCTTTGTCTCGGCCATGCAGCGGTTCTCGCAAAAGCGAAAAGCTGCCCTCATCCGCCCCTGCGGGGCACCTTCTCCCGTAAACGGGAGAAGTGATAAGCCGAAGCCGAAGCCGAAGCCGAAGCCAAAGCCAAAGCCAAAGCCGAAGCCGAAGCTAAAGCCAAAGCCAAAGCCGAAGC
>NZ_JASCOR010000201.1 GCF_029959445.1 Stenotrophomonas sp. PS02298
ATGCTCGGCAGAGGCTTTACCGGTAATGCCCATGCCGAGCATGGCTCGGCACTACAGGTGAAGCTTTGCACCGCTGGTTCTTTGGCTTCGCGGCTTACGCCGCTCCTACAACAGCCGGGGCAACCTTAATCGCCAGCAACTCACCGCCGCCGCTCAGCGTGTAACGCTGCCGCTCGCCCGCCGCCAACCATGCGGTGTCGCCCGCCGACATTGCCGGCAGCACGCCACCTTCGAATTCGGCCTGCCCAGCCAATAGATGGATCGCCCACGCCGCTTGCGGCTCGGTGAAGAACAGCATGTTGCCGACCAGCGGCCGGTGCAGCAGCTCGGCTTGCAGCGCCTCACGCCGCCACATCAGATTGAAATCCTGGGTCACGCCATCGACCAGTTCACCCATCAACTCCGCCTCGCCAGCGAAGCGCAGGCGCTGATACGGCGGCAGCAGGGTTTCGCAACGGCCATCGGCAAAGCGCAGGCGCAGGCCCTCGCCCTGCAGCAGCACCAGCTCACGTTCGACACCGGGGAAGGCGGAGAAGGCCGCGTCCTGTTCGATCTCGGCGATCGACAAACGCAGCTGCCAATCGCCCTGCTCCGGCAGACGCAGGATCTCGCGCGTCCAACCCAGACCATTGCGCCAGCGCTCGCGCTGGTAGATGGCGGAGGGGATGACGCGGGAAGGAGAGTTCAATGTGTGCATCCTGCAATGATGCCATCAGCGCACGGATGGCGGCTTCTTTTGTGGGAGCGGCGTGAGCCGCGAAGCCACAGAGCCAACAGCGCATAGCAACAACAACCCCTCCCCAGCCCTCCCCTTTGCTACGCAAAAGGGAGGGGGCGTAAAGCACCCCTCCCCAACCCTCCCCTTGCCTTCGGCAAATGGAGGGGCTCAAAGCAACCCCTCCCCAACCCTCCCCTTTGCTGCGCAAAAGGGAGGGGGCAGAAGCCTTGCTTACTTCGGCATCGCCAGGTTCTCCGCCGTCAGCGGCTTGCCCGCCCTCGGCGTGGTCGCAATCACCGCATCGGCCGGCAAGGCTGTGCCCTTGTCCAGGCGTGCCTGCACCCGATCCAGCGCCTCATAGACATACGGCAACAGCGGCAGGTAGCGCGAGCCGTAATCCGGCAGACCGAGGAAACCGTCGAAGTGCTGCACGTTCTGCACCTTCCAATAGCTCACCTCGCGCCCGGCAGCCTTCGCTGCAGCCGCATACGGCGCGCTGCTGAAAGCCGGCGGAATCAGACCATCGTCAGCACCGTGCACCACCATCACCGGCAGGCCCTTGCGCGGCAAACCAGCATGCGTGGCCTGGATACCGGCCTGCACACGCTTGGCGTCTTCGCCCTGCCCGTCCCACAGACCACGCAGGCACTTCAGGCCGGCATAGGTCAGGTCAGGCAAGGCGACCTTGCTGTCGAGCAGGCCAACACCTGCGCCCGGCGGAATGCCGCTGCCATCAGAGATCCACGCCGCACGTTCGACGGCGGTCGCGGCGCGCGGCGAGAAGTCCGGGTTCTGTGCCGCAAAGTTGAAACCGCAGGGGTGCTCGCCCACGCCATAACGGCCGTAAGCCGAGGCATAGGTCGCGGCGATCGCACGCCACAGATCGAAGCCGGTGGACAAGGCACCCGCACGCAGCGATGCGTCGGTCCAGCCCTTGCTCAGCATCAGGTCGTACGCCGATTTGGCCTGCGCAGCCGGAGTCGCGCCGCTGATAACACCTTCCGCCGCCAGCGTCGCGCAGCGCACTGCGGCACCGGACTGCAGCGCAGCCGTCATTGGCGGCTGCGGCAGGTTGCTCATATGCAGCTGCGCACACGGCATCAACAGCGCCGCTTCGGTGGTGTAGTCGTACAGCGCGCGTGCGCCCGGGCCGCTGGAGTAGATGCTGGGCTCGCCCGCCACCACGGCGTCCAGCCAATCGCCTTCCAACTCGGCCGCACGCAGCACCGCGCCGCCACCGTTGGAAATGCCGACGGCGATGATGCGGGTGTTTTCAAACGTGAAAGGCGCAGCCTGCGGATAGGCTTCTGCCAACGCCAGCAGCGCGAACTCGGCGGCCTGCTTTACGTGGCGGCCCCAATCGGCCTCCGGGTTGTCCTTGGAGTGCGCATGCTTGAATGCAACACCCGAAGCATTGATCGGCGCATCCGGCACGAAGGCAAGGTCGCTCACTTCACCCAAGGCACCGACCGTGCCATTGGCACGCACGCCAACCTGTGCGTTCAGATCGTAATAATCGCTGCCTGCGCCCTTGTCGGTATAGACCACGGCACAGCCCTTGGGCAGGCCCCAGGCAGCTGCGACCGACACGGCGCCATAGATGCCACGCGAGCCCGACGCCGGTGCGACCAGCACGCAGCGCTTGCCGGTATCGAAATTGTCTGGAACCTGCGCCAGCACGCGGTGCGGCTGCTTGGCACCGGGCAGGCGCGCGAACGCCGAATACTCCCGGCCGGGCACGCTCTGCAGGCTGCCAAACAACTCGCCGTAGCCACCGCCGGGAGCAAGGTCGGCAATACCGCGCCAGCTGCCCCACATCGCCCGGCGGCGCAGCTCATCGACGGTCGGTGCACTGGCGTCGGCGAATGCCGGCGGCGCCATGCTGCGCAGGCCGGCCAGGCCGAGCCCGGCGGTAAGCAGGTCGTCACTGCCGCGGTGTTCGCTGCGGAGTTCGTTGCTGAACATGGAAGGCTCCACGGACTTGGATGCTGGGCCGCTGGCACAGGAGGCCAGGCTCAGTCCGACGAATAGGCCGCAGGCGGCGCGCAGTAGGGATTGGCTCATGGACGCACCCTAGCAGAGCCGCAGTACCCGGCTCATCGTACTTAAGTACCACACGCTTTTAGCGCCACGGCTGCTAGGTTTCCACCATCCCCCAAAGCAACAATCGGAGTTCCCCATGGACCGCTTCCTGCAAGGCCGCACCGCATTGGTGACCGGCAGTACCTCCGGCATCGGCCTGGCCATCGCCCAGGCCCTGGCCAGCGCCGGCGCGCGCGTAGCCATCAATGGCCTCGGCAGCGCCGAGCAGATCGAGGCGGCGCTGAAGAGCGTCACCGATGCAGGCAGCGAATCGCAGCATTTCGATGCCGACCTGCGCAAGCCCGACCAGATCGCGCACATGCTCGAAGCCGTGCAGGCATGGGGCGACATCGACATCCTGGTGAACTGCGCCGGCATCCAGCACGCCGCGCCGCTGGCCGAGCAGCCGCCACAGAAGTGGGACGACATCATCGCCATCAACCTCAGCGCGGCCTTCCACACCATGCAGCAGGCGCTGCCGGGCATGGCCGAGCGCGGCTATGGCCGGGTGGTCAACATCGCCTCGGTGCACGGCCTGGTCGCCTCCAAGAACAAGGCTCCTTATGTGGCCAGCAAGTTCGGCATCGTCGGCCTGAGCAAGGTCGCCGCGTTGGAATATGCCGCTGCCGGCAGCCGTGACAGCGGTGGCGTCACCGTCAACTGCGTGTGCCCGGGCTGGGTGGAAACCCCGTTGATCGAGCCGCAGATCCAGGCCCACCGCAATGGCGGCAGCCGCGACGACGGCGTGCGCGCCCTGCTGGAAGAAAAGCAGCCCAGCCTGCGCATGTCGCTGCCGGAAGACATCGGCGCGATGGTGGTGTGGCTGTGCCGCCGTGAGGCGCACAACCTGACCGGCGCGGCGATGCCGATGGATGGCGGCTGGACCGCACAGTAAGTCTGGAAATGCAGGAGGAAGCGGGCAATGGCTGAAATCCACGGCATACTGCCCCGGGTGCATGCTGCAGAGCAGCCGGCACCCGCTTCCTTCCTGCCAGTTAGCACCGCCATGCCCAGCCTGTTGATTGCCGACGACCATCCCCTGTTCCGCGCCGCCCTGCGGCAGGCCGCCAGCGAGGCCGTCAGCGATCTAACGGTACGCGAAGCCGAATCACTGGAAGGCGTGCTGGCCGCACTGGATGCTGCGCCGGATACCGACCTGATCCTGCTCGACCTGCATATGCCGGGCAATCATGGCCTGGCAGGTCTGGCGGCGATCCGTGCCCAGCATCCTGGCGTGGCGGTTATCGTGGTGTCGGCCAATGACGACCCGCGCGTGGTGCGGCGTGCGCTTGATCATGGCGCTGCGGGCTACCTGCCCAAGAGTTCCGGCTTGAACGAGCTGCGCGAGGCGATCCGCTGCGTGATGGCCTGCGAGCAATGGTTGCCGGCCGCGCTGCGCGCCTCGGTTTCGCGCGCGCAATCGTCCACGCATGACAGCGAACTGGCAGCGCGGCTGGCAAGCCTGTCACCGCAGCAGTTCCGCGTATTGGCGCTGGTCGCCGAAGGCCTGCTCAACAAGCAGATCGCCGACCGCCTTGATGTGCAGGAACGCACGGTCAAGGCCCATCTGTCCGCCATCTTCGAGCGGCTGGGGGTGCGCAACCGCACCCAGGCCAGCGTGGTGTTGCGTGAGCTGGAATTGAGCGACCCTGCACGGCAGGCGCTGTGATCCCGGCTGAGGCCTTGTAGGAGCGGCCTAAGCCGCGAAGCTGGTAGACCTCCCAGCTTCAGCCAAACCAATCCCACGCACTCCTGATTGCATTTATTCCGGTATCGGAACCGATGCCAGCTTCGCGGCTTAGGCCGCTCCTACAAGCTGGTGTTCCGACTTACCACCTTATGCAGCAACATTCCCACCACCATCGCCGGCACAAACCACAACGTCTCCGGTGACAACACACCCAGGCCGACCAGCGCCGGGCCCGGGCAATAGCCAGCCAATCCCCAGCCAATACCAAACAACGCCGCACCGATCAGCAGCCGTCGATCAATGCTGCGCAGGTCCGATATCTGGAAGCGTTCGGCAAACACCGGTGTCGGCCGCCGCAGCACAAAGCGAAACAGCAGCATCGTCGTAGTCACCGCGCCGCCCAGCACAAACATCAGCGCCGGATTGAAGTCACCGAACACATCCAGAAAACCCAGGATGCGCTGCGGATCGGTCATGCCTGACACCGCCAAGCCGAGACCGAACAGCGCACCGGAAACCAATGCAGCCAAGGTGATGCGTGACGTACTCATACCAAGTGCCTCGCGACATAGGTGGTCGCTATCGCAGTTGCCAAGAAGGTCAACACCGCGGCAAACGAACGCATCGACAAGCGCCCCAGACCGCAGACACCGTGGCCGCTGGTACAGCCGTTGCCCATGCGCGTACCGAAACCTACCAACACACCGGCCATCACCAGCAACAACGGCGAGAATCCCTGTCGTGGCGAATACGCACCCGGCACCAGCCACAGATACGCGGCGCCGGCGCCGATCAGGCCAACCAGGAAAGCCACGCGCCAAGCCAGCTCGCCGCTGCGCGGCATCAGCACACCGCCAACAATGCCGCTGATGCCGGCGATACGCCCTGTCAGCCACAGCAGCAAGGTGGCAGCGATACCAATCAGCACGCCACCGGCCAGCGCCATCATCCAGCTGTTCATTGCGGCTTTCCGATCTGATCCAAAGGCAAGCGTAGATAGCGCACACCGTTGGCATCGGCTTCCGGCAGGCGACCACCGCGGATATTCACCTGCAGCGCAGGCAGGATCAGTTTTGGCACCGGCAGGGTCGCATCACGCTGCTGGCGCATCTGCACGAACGCTGCCTCGTCGGTGCCTCCCTTCAGATGCACGTTGTTCTGCCGTTGCTCATCGATCGTGGTCTGCGCCTGCGCCTCGCGCCGGTTGCCCGGATAGTCGTGGCACAGGCAGATGCGGGTATCGGCAGGCAACGACAGGATGCGCTGGATCGATGCGTACAGGCGATGCGCATCGCCACCGGGGAAATCACAGCGCGCAGTGCCGGTATCGCTTGCAAAAACCGTATCGCCGACGAACGCGGCATCACCGATCACATAGGTCAGGCTGTCATCGGTATGTCCCGGCGTCGCGATCACCCGCGCGCCCAAGGCGCCAACGTTGAAGGTATCGCCGTCGTCGAACAGCCGGTCGAACTGGCTGCCGTCGGCAATAAACTCATCGCCCAGGCCAAACACCGTCTTGAAGTGCTGCTGCACCTGCACGATGCCGCGACCGATGGCCACCGGCGCCTGCAGCTGATCAGCAAGATAGCCGGCGGCACTGAGATGATCGGCGTGTGCATGGGTTTCCAGAATCCACGCAACGGTCAGCAGCTTGCCGCGCACGAACTCCAGCAGCGCATCGGCCGAAGCGGTGCTGATGCGTGCACCGGCGGGCTCGTAATCCAGCACCGGATCGATGATGACGGCCATGCCCCCGACCTGGTCATAGGCCACGTAACTGAAGGTACCGGTGTCCCTGTCGTAGAACGGTTCGATCAAGGTCGATGAAGGCTGCGGCTGACTCATGGGGTGCCTCGCTTTTAATTTAGCTTTTTCTAAATTAGGCTAGTACCTTCCAAAGCACAAGCCCGAACCTCAACGCTCATGATGCGCGCTTCAGACATGGATATGGAGCAGATGCAGATGCACGCCGAGCAGGCGGCGCAGCTGCTGAAGTCGCTGGCCCACCCAGCCCGCCTGCGCGTGCTGTGCCGCCTGGTGGAGGGTGAAGCCTCGGTGGGTGAATTGCAGGCGCAGGTTGGCTTGTCGATGTCCGCGCTGTCACAGCATTTGGCGGTAATGCGAGAAGCGGCGCTGGTCAGTACTCGCCGTGAAGCCCAGACCATCTACTACACGCTGGCTGACAGCCCGGCGCTGGGCGTGATGCAGGCATTGCATGCGGCGTATTGCGGAAATACCGAGATCCGGAGTTCCTGACCACCCAATTCGCCGAACTCCGTAGCCCGGGTAAGCGCAGCGCACCCGGGGCTCCAT
>NZ_JASCOR010000202.1 GCF_029959445.1 Stenotrophomonas sp. PS02298
GAGCCATGCTCGGCAGAAGCCTTACCGGTAGAGGCCCTTGCCGAGCATGGCTCGGCACTACAGGAAACAAAGCTTACCTCGCGCACACCGGCTTGAATCAGGGACCCAGCAGCTCGAAGCTCACCGCCTCACCACTAACCGACGAAGCGCATACCCAAACATCGAACAGACCCGGCTCCGCGCTGTAATCGCCATCCACACCAGTGAACGCAAGCTGCTGGCGATCCAGGCGGAACTCAACGTCCACCGAGTCGCCGGCAGCTACATCAACCTTACGGAACGCCTTCAACTCGCGCACCGGCCGCACCCGACTGGCGACACGATCATGCACGTATAGCTGCACCACTTCCTCACCCGCCACCGCACTGGTGTTGCGCAGTGTGGTGCGGATCACCAGCTCACCATCCCATGCCAACTGCGGCGTACTCAAACGCGGTGCTTCGTACTCGAAGCGCGCATAGCCAATGCCATGGCCGAATGCATACAGCGCCGTGTTCGGGAACTCGCGCCAGCGTGCCTTGAACTCCGACATGGTCGGCAGTTCAGGCCGGCCGCTACGTGGATGGTTGTAGAAATATGGCTGCTGGCCCGAGGCATGCGGGAAACTCACCGGCAGACGCGCCGACGGGTTGTAATCGCCAAACAGGATGTCGGCCAGCGCATGGCCATTCTGCGTCCCCAGATACCAGGTAACCGCAATGGCCTGCGCATCACGCACCGCGCCCTGCAAGGCCAGCGCGCGACCATTGCGCAGCAGCACCACCAGTGGCGTGCCGGTGGCGGCAACAGCCTCTGCAAGCGCCTGCTGTGCCGGCGGCAAGGTGATCTCCACCCGCGACTGCGCTTCACCGCTATAGCGCTGCGGTTCACCGACAGCCAGTACCACTACGTCGACACGCTGTGCGGCGGCGACTGCGGCGTCGATGCCGCCTTCCAGCGACTCTTCCAAACCGCAGCCCGCCACGACTTCCAGCGCGGCAGCATCGCCAAGGGCAGCACGTACGCCGCTCTCCAGGGTGACGTAGCGCGACTTGTCGCCGAACAAGGTCCAGCAGCCTTCGATGTTGTCGCCATCCTGCACGAAGGGGCCGATCAATGCGATCTTCTGGCCCTGCTTCTTCAGCGGCAGCAACTCGGCTTCGTTCTTCAGCAGCACCACCGAACGACGCGCGGTGTCGCGCGCCAATGCATCATGTTGTGCGATATGCGATTGATCAGCCTCGCGCGCCGGGTCCAGCGAACGGTAGGGGTTGTCGAACAGGCCGATCGCATCCTTCAAACGCAGGATGCGGCGTACCGATTCGTCGAGCACCGCCATCGGCACATCACCGGCGTGCACCAGACCTGCCAGATGCTGGTCGTAGAAACCGCTCTGCATGCTGAGGTCCAGCCCGGCCAGAAAAGCCTTCCGGGTAGCATCCACTTCATCGGCGGCATAGCCGTGGGCGATCAGTTCCATGTCGGCGGTGTAGTCGGAAACCACCACCCCCTCGAACTTCCATTCCTTGCGCAGCAGATCGGTCAACAGCGCGCGGTTGGCGCTGGCCGGTACGCCGTTGATGTCGTTGAAGGCGCTCATCAGCGACAGCGCGCCGGCATCCAACGCCGCTTTGAATGGCGGCAGGTGCACATCGCGCAGGGTCTGCGGCGAGATATCCACTTGCGCGTATTCCATGCCTGCGGCAACCGCACCGTATGCAGCGAAATGCTTGGGCGTGGCCAGCAACGAGTCTTCGGCAGTCAGGTCATCGCCCTGGAAGCCGCGCACGCGCGCGGCTGCGAATTCGCAGCCCAGCACTACGTCCTCGCCCGCCCCTTCGGCACCGCGTCCCCAGCGCTGGTCGCGGGCGATATCCACCGCTGGTGCATAGGTCCAGTGGATACCAGCGGCAGTCGCTTCGATGGCAGTAGCGCGAGCAGTGCGACGGGCCAGGTCCGGCTCGAAGCTGGCGGCCTCGCCCAGTGGGATCGGGAACACGGTGCGCATGCCGTGGATCACATCGGAGGCGAGGATCACCGGAATACCCAGCCGGCTTTCCTCCAGCGCCACCTGCTGGATGCGCCGGCCCAGCTCGGCGCCGACGCCATTGAACAAGGAGCCGACCCGGCCGGCGCGCACCTGCTCCAGCACCTGCTCGGCGTTACGCACGTTGGCCTCCGGGTTCACGTCCGGCGCGAACGGCCGGACCATGTCGGCAAACACGCTCAGCTGGCCGACTTTCTCGTCGACGGTCATGCGGGAAATCAGGGATTCAATGCGGTCGGGGGCCACCGGCAGTCCTTCATGTAAACGATTTCAAGCGGGTGATTCTAGCGCTACGAGCGTGAAGCGGCTGCCGCATGGCTGCAGCGGTAGTGCCGAGCCATGCTCGGCATCACGCCCCCTCCCTTTGGCAAAGCCAAGGGGAGGGTTGGGGAGGGGTGGTTCTTCGCTTGGAAAGCCCCCTGCCGAGCATGGCTCGGCACTACCGCTTCAGCCCCTCTCCCGCCTGCGGGGTAAGAGGGGCAGTTTGCGAACCACCGGTTCGCTGCCCTCTCGAACGCCCTTGCGCCGGCGCAAGGGCCGGGGCGCTGGGCGGGGTTGGAGTGAGGGCTGCTTTTCGCTGGGAAAGCCCCCTGCCGAGCATGGCTCGGCACCACCGCTTCAGCCCCTCTCCCGCCTGCGGGAGAGGGGTTGGGGTGAGGGCAGCCTTTCGCTGGGAAAGCCCCCTTGCCGAGCATGGCTCGGCACTACCGCTTCAGTCCCTCTCCCGCCTTCGAGAGAAGGGTTGGGGTGAGGGCTGCTTTTTGCTGGTAAAGCCCCTTGCCGAGCATGGCTCGGCACTACATGAGCAACATCTGCCGAGCATGGCTCGGCACTACAGTGCATCAGGCGCGCTGCTCGCGGGCGGTCATCAGCATGGCGTCGCTGGATTCCTGGAACACATGCAAACCGAACTCCGGCAGCATCGCCAGCAGGTGGTCGAACATGTCCGACTGGATGGCCTCGTACTTGGCCCAGGCGGTCGAGGAAGTGAAGCAGTAGATCTCCAGCGGCAGGCCCTGCGGAGTCGGCGCCATCTGCCGCACCAGCAGGGTCATGTCCTGGTGGATGCCGGGGTTGTTTCGAAGATACAGCTCGACATACGCACGGAAGGTGCCGAGGTTGGTAAGCCGACGCGCATTGACCGGTTCCGGATGCGCCTGCGCCACCTCCGCATTCCACTGCTGCAGCTCCTGCTGCTTGCCCGCCAGATAGTCATCCAGCAGCGCGATCTGGCCCAATCGCTCCGAACCACCTGCATCGAGGAAACGCACGCTGTGCTGGTCCAGGTAGATCGAACGCTTGATCCGGCGTCCACCTGATTCCTGCATGCCGCGCCAGTTCTTGAACGACTCGGTGACCAGCTTCTTGGTCGGAATGGTGGTGACGGTCTTGTCCCAGTTCTGCACGGTGACGGTGTGCAGCGCGATGTCGATCACGTCGCCATCAGCATTCTGGCTGGGCATCTCGATCCAGTCGCCGATGCGCACGCGGCCATCGCCACTGATCTGCACGCTGGCCACCAGCGACAGGATGGTGTCCTGGAAGATCAGCATGAACACCGCCGTGGCCGCGCCCAGGCCGGTGACCAGATGCAGCAGCTCCACGCCGACCAGGATCGCCACGATCGACAGGCCGGCAAATACGAACACCACGATCTTGACGACCTGCAGATAACCCTTGATCGGCTTGTTGCGCGCATCGGCGCGCCGCTCGTAGAAATCGTTAAAGGCATCAAGCGCATGCGACACCGCCATCGCGATGGTCAGCACCGTCCACGCATGACACAGCGCCTTGAGACCATTCACCAGACCTGGCGGCAGCTCCGGCACGATGCTCAAACCCGCAGCAAGCACCACCGATGGCACGATATTGGACAGCCGTGCAATTACCCGCAGCGGCTGCCTGGCGTTGTGGTTGGGACCGGAGAAGCGCTCGATCATCGAACGCAGCCCACTCAACAGGATGCGCTTGGTGACGAAGTTGGCCAGCCATGCCACCAGCAGCAATCCCGCCAGCACCACCGCCGGGTAGGCCATCGGGTACGGCGCCAGCATGTTCTCCAGCTGATCCAACCAACGAATTCCCATTACCGCCATCGTGCACTTCTCCTTCTACTCGTACCGCAGAAACAACCTGTCCAAGCGCATTGCTTGATCGGACAGGCATGACTCAGGCCGCGCACCGCAGTGCGCGCGACCGGATTACAACAGGCTCAGACGTCAGTGCGGCTACGTTCGATGATCACGCCAACCGCACGCGCACCGCGCACCGCGCCGGGCTTGCTCAGCTTCAACCGCAGCCATTGCACGTTGAATTCGTCCAGAACGATCTGCGCGCAGCGCTCGGCCAGCGTTTCCACCAGGCCAAAATCAGAAGCACGCACGAATTCCATCAGGCGCTTGCTGACGGCCTTGTAGTTCAGCGTGTCGACGATGTCGTCGCTGGCGGCGGGCTTGCGGTTGTCGAAGCCCATTTCAAGATCAAACACCAGGGTCTGGCGGATGCGCCGCTCCCAGTCATAGATGCCGATCAGGGCGTCGATTTCGAGCCCTTCGATGAATACCTTGTCCATTGCATCTGTCGTATTGGATGAATACGACATGGTAACGGCAGCAGACTGAGCCTGCCGTGGACGAGCACGGCAAGCCTGCATTTCAGCCCTGCAGCGGCGGCAGCAAGGCCATGTCCCAGCGCGGCGTCACCTTGATCTCGGCCGGGCCGTGCTGGCCGGCCTGCAGGCGCAGGGCGCCAGCAAAGGCGATCATCGCGCCGTTGTCGGTGCACAGTGCGGGGCGCGGGAAGCAGACCCGACCACCGCGGCGCTGTGCGTCATCCTGCAGCTTGGCGCGCAGGCGCTTGTTGGCGCCGACGCCGCCGGCCACCACCAATACGTCGCAACCGGCCGCATCCAGCGCGCGGCCACACTTGATCACCAGCGTGTCGACCACCGCATCCTCGAAGCCGCGGGCGATGTCGGCGCGGGTCTGGTCGGTCTGATCGCTGTCGCGCCAGGCCATCAGCACCTGGGTCTTCAGCCCGGAGAAGCTGAAGTCCAGTCCTGGCCGGTCAGTCATCGGCCGGGTGAACTTGTAGCGCCCCGGGGTGCCGATCTCGGCCAGCTTGGCCAGCTGCGGCCCGCCCGGGTACGGCAGGCCCATCATCTTGGCGGTCTTGTCGAAGGCCTCACCGGCGGCATCGTCCAATGTCTCGCCGAGCAAGCGGTACTTGCCGATGGCGTCCACGGCAATCAGCTGGGTGTGGCCACCGGAGACCAGCAAGGCCACGAACGGCGCTTCCGGCGGGTCGTCTTCCATCAGCGGGGCCAGCAGGTGGCCTTCCATATGGTGTACGCCGATGGCCGGCACATCCAGGCCCCAGGCCAACGAACGGGCCACACCGGCCCCGACCAGCAGCGCCCCGACCAGCCCAGGGCCGGCGGTATAGGCCACGCCCTCGATCTCGGAGATGGCGATGCCCGCTTCGTCGAGGGTCTGCCGGATCAGCGGCAGGGTCTTGCGTACATGGTCGCGGCTGGCCAGCTCCGGCACCACGCCACCGTATTCGGCGTGCAGCGCGATCTGGCTGTAGACGGCGTGCGCACGCAGCGCGGCCGCCCCGGAGAGTGAGGTGTCGTAGACGGCTACGCCCGTCTCATCGCAGGATGATTCAATGCCAAGGACTTTCATAAGGCGTATTGTGGACCTCTCTGACGCCCCAGCCAAATCGCGGGGGTTGCACGTCCGCGCAAAGGGACTATAATGCGCGGCTCACCGGGTGTGTCCCGGTTTTTCTACAGAGTCCCCGGAGATTCCATGCCCAGCGTTAAAGTCCGCGAGAACGAGCCCTTTGAGTTTGCTCTTCGCCGCTTCAAGCGCACTTGCGAAAAGGCCGGCGTGCTGGCCGAAACCCGCAAGCGCGAGTTTTACGAAAAGCCGACCCAGGAACGCAAGCGCAAGGCTGCTGCAGCCGTGAAGCGCCAGCTGCGTCGTTCCTCGCGCGACGTCACCAAGCGTCAGCGCCTGTACTGATCGTACGCAACTCCTGAACGGGGGCTCCGGCCTTCCGTACTGGGGTGAAAGCCGGCACGCGCAAGCGTAGCCGGCTTTTTGCGTTCCAGACGCCAGCAATGCTGACGTCTCTTCCCCATATTCCCGACCCAAAGAGGTGCTCCATGAGCCTGAAGCAACAGCTGACCGAAGACATGAAGGCCGCCATGAAGAGCGGCGACAAGCACTCGCTGGGCGTGATCCGCCTGATCAATGCCGCCATCAAGCAGCGCGAAGTGGACGAGCGCATCGAGCTGACCGACACCGACGTGATCGCCGTGCTGGACAAGATGGTCAAGCAGCGCAAGGACTCGGTCACCCAGTACGAAGCCGCCAACCGTGAAGACCTGGCATCGGTCGAGCGCGACGAGATCGTGGTCATCGAGCGTTACGTGCCGGCCAAGATGGGCGAAGCCGAGATCCAGGCCGCCATCGCCGCCGCCAAGGCCGAAACCGGCGCCAGCAGCGCTGCCGACATCGGCAAGCTGATGGGCGTACTCAAGCCCAAGCTGGCTGGACAGGCCGACATGGGCCTGGTGTCCAAGCTGGTCAAGCAGGCCCTGGCCGGCTGATCCTGGCTGCCGAGGCTGTGCGACAAGGCCCGCCACGTGCGGGCTTTGTTGTTTCTGCCCTTCAGTTTTTTTGTAGGAGCGGCGTCAGCCGCGAAGCTGGCAACGCTGGAATCACCGCCGGTCCGCAACCTGAGGGACCCGTGGC
>NZ_JASCOR010000203.1 GCF_029959445.1 Stenotrophomonas sp. PS02298
GCCGCGAAGCTGGTAGGGCTTCGGATCCAGAGATTCTCTGAAAGCCAGCGTCGCCATAGATAGCCAGCTTCGCGGCTTACGCCGCTCCTACAAAAACCAGCCGGCTACGCCACTACCGGGAAATACAGCGACACAGCAGCCCCGCCCAGCGTCGAGGTACCAATCGTCGCCGTGCCCCCCGACTGCGCCGCAAAGCCATACACCTGGCTCAGCCCCAGCCCGCTGCCATCTCCCACGCTCTTGGTGGTGAAGAACGGTTCGAACACGCTCTCCTGGATCTCGGCCTGGATGCCCGGCCCGCTGTCACCAACGCAGATGCAGACAAACTGCCCGGCCTCACCCGTGCCCGACGGCACGATGATGCTCTCAAGCCGTGCCGACAACAGCACCTTGCCGACACCGTGCATGGCATCGCGGCTGTTGCCCAGCAGGTTCAACAAGGCCGCCTCGAGCTGACCGATGTCCACCGAAATCGACGGCAGTTGCTCGGCAATGCTCACGTTCAACTGGATGGTTTCGCCGCAGACGCGGCGGTAGAGCTCCAGCGACGCATTGAGCAGATCATCCACCTGGCTCAGCTGCGGCACCAGGGTCTGCCCGCGCCCGAACGCCAGCATCTGCCGGGTCAACTGGGTGCCACGCCCGACCGCGCGGTGGGCGATGTCAAGGATGCGCCGCACGCTCTCGTCGCCGGAGCGGCGCAGCGACAGCATGTCCAAGCTGTTACCGATCACCGACAGCAGGTTGTTGAAGTCGTGCGACAAGCCCAAGGTCAACTTGCCCACCGCATCCAGGCGCTGCGCGCGCAGCGCGACTTCCTGCGCTTCGCGCACCCGCTTCTGGGTCTGGAATGCCTCGGTGACGTCACGGATCAATACCAGCACCCGCACGCCACGCTGGTCGGCTATCCGCTCCAATATCATCGATGCGCGAAAACGGCCCCCGTCCTTGCGCACCATCGCCAAGCTGAGCTGATCGCTGCCCTGTTGCAGCGTGCGCGCCACGGCCTGCTGGGCTATGCCGCGCTGTGTATCGGCGGCGCTGAACAACCGCGAGAACGGCAGCCCGCGAATCTCTTCGCAGGGATAGCCAAACACCGTTGCTACCCCGGCATTGCAGCTGAGCACCTGACCATCAGGGTCAAGCTGGAGAATCGCGCAGGAGCGCAGCTTCAACACATCCTCGGCCAGCGCATCGACCGTCTGCTGCTCAGTACCAATCAACCGCGCTCTCCTGAAAACCGATCCGGACGCCGCTCATCGAGCGTCGCCGCCTCCCCTGATGGCGTACCGTACCCTAAACGCAGCCGCTGCCGCAGGTACAGCAGGTTCGACTCGATCTGCTCCATCCGCGCGCGCTGTGCTCCGGGCAGCGCGGCCAACGCGGCCTCGCGCAGGGCTTTCCATTGTTGCCGGGCGGGCCCAGCCCCGGCGGCAACCTCGGCGCTCAAGCGCTCTCGTTCATCCGCATCGGGTATGCCATAACCCTGCCCCTGCCCCAACAGGCTGCCCGGCGCCAGCAGCACCGCAGACCGCTCCATCAGCGCCTGGAAGTCCGCCATTTCCGGAAGCCGCTTGCCGCCGGCAAGCAGGCTTCGCTTGAGCACATCGGCTGCAGCCACCTCTCCCCGTCGCCACGCAGCCTGCTCCAGCAACAGCATGGCCGCCAGCACCTGATCATCAGCCTGCTGCATCCACCTCCGGCGTTGCGCAGGCGGCAGTGCCAACCATGCCTCCACGTTGTTGGCCGGCAACGGCAGGGCTTTGCGGGCGATATCGAACACCAATGCGTAGTGGGCGGCCGCCGACTCAAAGTAATAGCCGCCGCGCAGCGCCTGTGCGCGATCGCGGGGTGGATCGGCCAATGCTTCGGCACGCAGGCTGTGCAGCAAACCGGTTGGGGTGATCGACAGCAGATCTGCGGAGCCAAGCCGCGGTGCGCCATCACCGAGCAGCTTGCCGGTTTCGACCGCGCAGTTGTTGCTGATGAAGTAATAGCGGCCGTCGTAATCCCAGTGCAGCCGCGCCGCCTGCTGCAACACCGCGTTGATCTCATCACGCTGCAGGCGCAGCGGCGTGGATGAGACGCCGCGCAGCTCGACCTTGGTGTATTCCTCGATCACCCGGCTCAGCGGCAACACGAACAGGCGTGACGGATAGGACCCGGTCAGGCCACGCCAGCTGGATATCTGCACATCACCGACGAAGGCGCGGAACGACAGCACCAGGTGGTATTGCAGATCCATTCGACAAGCAGGGCCAGGCTCCCGCCCAGGCGCACATACCACCAGCCGCAGCATGCTGTGGCCCCAGCGGCTCATCAGCTTCTCGTTGCCTTCGGCCAGCAGGTAGTCGATCTCGTAGACCCGCGCCGGGTCGAGATCGAGCAGATCGGCCAGGCCTTCCTGCTCGCCGGCCTGCATGAACGGCAAGGCCTGCGGGCACTGCAGCACATCCAACTGACGCGGCGCGCCAAGATTCTCAACGAACCAGGCATGCAGAAGCGGACGCCGGCACGCGTACGCCGGGTCCAGCAGATAGTGTTCGAGGTTTACCGCGAAGAACTCGGTCGGGCTCTCCAGCTCGTAGCGATCGGGGCTGCGCAGGCTGAAGTGGTTGCGCCCACGCCCCGGCCACAATGGCCGTTGCTGCCAACCGGCCAGATCCAGAAAGCGCGGTTGAGCTGACCAGCCGCCGATGGCGGAACGGTCCAACGCATGTCCCAGCTCGTGGATCAGCGCGGCACGTGCCTGTCGCCACGCCTGGGCAGAGGCGTCCGAAGATGCGGAGTCGCCCTGCAACAACAGTGGCAACAGGCGTTTGTCCAAACCAAGCTCACGCCCGCGCGCCCTGCCCTGCACATGCCCGGGCAGGTCGTCACGCCAGCGCAGCTGCAGCGTCAATGCGCCGCTGGCTTCAATACCGGCGGGAATACGCGCCAGTACATCGTCGATCAGTTGCTGGCTGGCCACTACCTGCGCCGAATCCAGCGCCGGTGCGCCTGCCTGCAGCTCGATGCGCAGTGCCGCCTGCAGGGGCGCAGCCGCGCAGAGCAGCAGCAACACCGCCAGCCACCGCGCGGGCGGCAGCCGGCGGAGATTCATCACAGGGCCAGGATCTTCCGGGCCAATTCCATGTCACTGGCATCGCGCGCGGCAGCATCACGTTCGCGCAGCTGGATCAAGGCCGCTTCCAGCCATGCGCCGCGGATCTCGCCATTGCTGGCCACAAAACCCGCCGCGTCTTCGCGTGCGTCCAGCAACACCTTGTCGTCGCCCGAAGAGCTGCCCGAGGAATTGGATGACGCGCCCGATGCGGAGCCGGCCGACGTGCCTGCAAAACTGGAGGCGAATGCCGACATCGGCAGGGCAATCAAAGCGCAGAACAGGATCGAGCGGATCATTGGCGTGTCAACGTCGGATGAACAAGGGCGTCAAGAGTACCGACCGTCGCCGCCGGTGGGAACCACCAGCCATGCTGCCCACCAGATCCATTCATGCTGGACTGCCGGCGCACATCTTCGACCCGTTCGCGCGGCGGCTCCGCCGCACATGCGGCCAGCTGCGCGATTACTGATCGAACAGCTTGCCCGGGTTCAACAACCAGTTCGGATCGAAGGCGCGCTTGACCCCACGCATAAGCGCAACTTCAGCCTCGCTGCGGGTGCTGGAAAGATAGGCCTTCTTGACCAGGCCGATGCCGTGTTCCGCCGAGATGCTGCCATCAAACCGCAGCAGCACCTGCGCCAGCAGCTTGGTCACGTGCTCGCACTGGCTGAGGAATTCGGCGTCACTGGTGTCGTCGGGCTTGAGCACATTGATGTGCAGGTTGCCGTCGCCGATATGGCCAAACCAGACCACCTCAAAGTGCGGGTAGGCACCATTGATCAGCGCCTGGGTTTCGGCCAGGAAGGCCGGCATCGCCGAGATCCGCACCGACACGTCGTTCTTGTACGGCTTGTAGCGCGCCACCGATTCGGTGATGCCTTCGCGCAGACGCCATAGCTGCTGCGCCTGTGCTTCGCTGGTGCTGATCACGCCATCCAGCACCCAGCCCTGCTCCATGCAATGCTCGAACGCCGCCAACGCGGCGGCTTCGCCTGCCTCGTCAGCAGAGGCGTATTCGGTCACCACGTAATACGGGTGAATTTCCTCGAACGGATACTGCGCGCCATGCGCGGTGACGTGCTTGACCGCAAGGTCGGTGAAGAACTCGAAGGCCTCAAGCTGCAGACGTTCGCGGAAGGCGGAGAACACCTGCATCAGCACTTCGAACGACGGCAACGCCAGCACCATCACATTGGTGGTCGGCGGTGGATCGGTCAGCTTCAAGGTTGCCTCGACCACGATGCCGAGCGTGCCTTCCGAGCCGACCATCAACTGGCGGAAGTCGTAGCCGCTGGAGTTCTTGATCAAGCCCTTGTTGAGCTCCAGCAGTTCGCCGTTGCCGGCAACCACCTTGAGCCCGGCGACCCACTCACGGGTATTGCCGTAACGGATCACGCGGATACCGCCAGCATTGGTGGCGATATTGCCACCGATGGAACAGGAGCCACGCGCGGCGAAATCCACCGGATAGATCAGCCCATGTTCCTTGGCGGTGTTGTGCACCGCTTCCAGCGGCATGCCGGCCTGCACCACCAAGGTACGGTCCACCGCATCAAAACCCAGCGGCTTGTTCATCCGCTCCAGACTCAGTACCAGCTCGCCGTTGGCCGCAACCGCGCCGCCGGACAGGCCGGTACGGCCACCCGAAGGCACCACGGACACTTTGTGCTCATTGGCCCAGCGCACCACCGCCTGCACTTCCTCGACACTGCCCGGCAAGGCAATGGCCAGTGGTGCCGGTGTCCAGCGCCGGGTCCAATCGCGCCCGTAGTGCTCCAGATCGCCCGGCTCGGTCTTCAGACGCAGCTCGGGGCAGGACTGCAACAGGGTTTCCAGGCGCGGATCGGTCATGGCGGTGTTTCGGCGGCGTGAAAGCCGCCAAGCGTGACAGCCCTGCCGCGCGCCGTCCAGTCGCCGCGATGGCCCGCTGCGACGGGATCTGGATTTCATATGAAACCTTTTCCCATCAATGCCTTGCCGCATTGCGCAGCGCACAAAACAGCGCGCCGTTCTGGCATAGTTGGCGGCCTACCCACCTTCGCCGCCGTACACGACATGTCGCCCAAGAAGACCTCGTTCCCGAAGCAGGACATCCGCGTTTTGTTGCTTGAGGGGGTCAGCCAGACCGCCGTGGACGTCTTCAAGGCGGCCGGTTACTCGCAGATCGAGCTGTACAGCAAGTCGCTGCCCGAAGAGGAATTGAAGGCGCGCATCGCCGAAGCCCACATCGTCGGCATCCGCTCACGCACCCATCTCAGCGCCGAGGTGCTGGCCGAAGCCAAGCGCCTCATCGCGGTCGGCTGCTTCTGCATCGGCACCAACCAGGTCGACCTGGAAGCGGCCGAGCTGGCGGGCATTCCGGTGTTCAACGCGCCCTACTCCAACACCCGTTCGGTCGCCGAACTGGTGATTGCCGAGGCGATCATGCTGACCCGTGGCATCCCGCAGAAAAATGCCGAATGCCACCGCGGTGGTTGGTCCAAGTCAGCTGCCGGCAGCCATGAAGTGCGCGGCAAGACGCTGGGCATCATCGGCTACGGCCATATCGGCACCCAGGTCGGCGTACTGGCCGAGGCGCTGGGCATGCACGTGATCTTCCATGACATCGAAACCAAGCTGTCGCTGGGCAATGCGCATCCGGCCATCAGCCTGGATGACCTGCTGGCGCGCTCTGACGTGGTCACCCTGCACGTGCCCGAGAACGGCTCAACGCAGTGGATGATCGGCGCCGAGCAGCTTGGCAAGATGAAGAAGGGCGCACACCTGATCAATGCCGCGCGCGGCACCGTGGTCGATATTGCCGCGCTGGATGCGGCACTCGGCTCGGGTCATCTCGGCGGTGCCGCAGTGGACGTGTTCCCGGTCGAGCCCAAGGGCAATGGCGATCTGTTCGAGTCCCCATTGACCGCGCATGACAACGTAATCCTGACCCCGCACGTCGGCGGCTCCACGCTGGAAGCACAGGAAAACATCGGCGTTGAAGTGGCGGCCAAGCTGGTGCGTTACAGCGACAACGGCTCGACCCTGTCGGCCGTCAACTTCCCGGAAGTGACCCTGCCGGAGCACGAGCAGAGCCTGCGCCTGCTGCACATCCACCGCAACGTGCCGGGCGTGCTGTCCAAGATCAACGAGATCTTCTCGCGCCACAACCTCAACATCGACGGCCAGTTCCTGCGCACCGACCCCAAGGTCGGTTACGTGGTGATCGACATCACCGCCAGCGAAGAACAGGCCACCGCCATCCGCGAAGAGCTGGCCACGATCCAGGGCACCTTGCGCACCCGCATCCTCTACTGACGCCCCGGTAGCGCCGAGCCATGCTCGGCAAGGGCTCTCCTGGCAACGTCAAAACCAACCCCTCCCCGACCCTCCCTTCGCTACGCGAAAGGGAGGGGGCTGTAGTGCCGAGCCATGCTCGGCAGGGGCATTACCGGCGGCACCGCAGCAGCGAAAGCCACCCCCTCCCCTTCGCTACGCAAAAGGGAGGGAGCTAGTGCCGAGCCATGCTCGGCAGGGGCTCTACCGGTCCCGTCGGGGGATGTTGTGGGAGCGGCGTCAGCCGCGAAGCTGATGGACGTTCAGATTGCAGACTCTGCCAGCCATCAAGCATTGCCTGC
>NZ_JASCOR010000204.1 GCF_029959445.1 Stenotrophomonas sp. PS02298
CATTGCCGACAAGACAGGGGCCTTTTGCCACCTGATGATGTGCGAGCTTCGCGGCTCACGCCGCTCCTACAAACAACACAACAACACCCCGCTCGACCCAACAAAAAACCCGCCATCACTGGCGGGTTTTTGTCTGCAGACTACGAACCGACTGACTCAGTTCCAGCCCGCCATTTCGAACAGACGCAGGATCAGGTAAGCACAACCACCTGCCGCCGGGATCGTCAGGATCCAGGCCCACAGGATGCGCTCGATCACGCCCAGGCGCAGCGAACGCGGGTTCTTGGCGAAGCCAACACCCATGATCGCGGTGGAGATGCTGTGGGTGGTCGAGACCGGCATGCCGAAGTGCGCAGCCAGGGTCAGGATGGTGGCCGAGCTGGTCTCCGCGGCAAAGCCGTGGATCGGGTGCAGCTTGACCATCTTGTGGCCCAGGGTCTTGATGATCTTCCAGCCGCCCGAAGCGGTACCGGCCGCCATCACCACTGCACAGGTCAGCACGATCCACATGGCGATACCGTCGCCAGCGTGAGCATCCGGGTGCATGAAGGCCAGCCACGACGGCAGGTCATTCAACGCGCCGGTTGCCTCGGCACCAATCAGGGTCATGGCGATGATGCCCATGGTCTTCTGCGCATCGTTGTGGCCGTGGGCAAAACCCATGTACGCCGCCGACACGATCTGTGCCTTGCCGAAGAAGGCATTGACCCAACGCGGGCGCGCCAACCGACCGAGCATGCCGCCAACGCGGGCCATGCCGGCGATGATCGCCCACAACAGGCACATCACCACCACGCCGAGCAGGAAGCCGGCGATCGGCGAGGTGATCATCGGCACGAACACCTTCCACAACAGGCCCTTGTTCTGCGCCCAGTTGCCGAGGTTCTGCGACCAGATCAGCGCATCCCAGTTGTTATGCGCAGCGGCCAGACCGGCGCCACACAGGCCACCAATCAGTGCATGCGACGACGAGGACGGCAGGCCTTTCCACCAGGTGATCAGGTTCCAGACGATGCCACCAAGCAGCGCGCACAGGATCACCTGCGGGGTCACATCGACCACATCGGTGTTGAGCAGGCCATTGGCGATGGTCAACGCGACCGCGGTGCCGGTGAGCGCGCCGATCAGGTTCATGAAAGCGGCCAACATCACCGCCCAACCGGGCGACAGGACCTTGGTTGCCACCACGGTGGCAATTGAATTGGCGGTGTCGTGGAAGCCGTTGATGAACTCGAAGACGAGCGCGGCCAGAATCACCACCAGGACGAGGGTGAGCATAGAGCGTCCCCGTCAGCTGTTCTTGAGCACGATCTGGTAAGCCACCACGCCCGCTTCGCGGCAACGGTCGATGGCCTTTTCCAGGATCTCGAAGAATTCCTTGAGCAGGAACATCTGCAGGTTGTCCAAGCGACCGGAGTAGATGTCGCGGTACAGCTCCAGCATCAGACGGTCAGCCTCGTTCTCCAGCGAACGCAGCTTCTCGTTGAGCGCGGTCATGCGATCCAGATTCATGTGGCGCAGGTCATTGACCATTTCCACGACGACACCTGCGGCCTGTTCCAGCATCGCTGCGCGCGGGGCGAAGTCGATCTGGTCCAGGTGCTGCACGGCCAGCGAGTAGCGGTCGGCGAACTTCTCGATCTGCTTGGGGATCTTGTACAGCGCCGAACCCAGCGCTTCGATGTCCTCGCGCTCGATCGGGGTCATGAAGCTGTCAACCAAGGCCTGGCTGATCTTGTCCGAAGCGGCGCGCTCGCGCAGACGGGCGAGTTTGAACGCATCCAGCGCCGGCTGACGATCGGCCTCGCGCATCATGCTGTGCAGTGCCTTGGCACCGTCATAGGCGGCCTGCGCGGCCTCGTCGAGGTAGGTGTAGAACTGCTTGCCGGAGCCAAAGATGGTCTGCAACGAAAACATGGGGAGCCTATTCGCCGTCGCGGGAGGGACGGCACCAAGGGCGAATTATGACGGCTAGATGGCATTCAGGGTATTCCTGACGTCTTTTTTACATCTGAAATGTGAACGGCCGGCCGTACCGGAGCCCCGGGGGTTTGCTAATATCGCCAAGCGCCCTCGCGGCGCACCCTATGGACGACGACCCTTATCCCCCGCCACAGCGCCGGATTCCGCCCCTGAGCGGCCGCCGCCACTGCAAGCACCCGCCCTCCCTGTCACCAACCCGGGGAGAGACCCGTGTTTGAATTTTTCATCGTACTGGCCTTGATTCTGCTCAACGGCTTCTTTGCCATGTCCGAAATGTCGGTCATGACCTCGCGCAAGAGCCGCCTCAAGCAGCTGGCCAGCTCGAGCAAACGTGCCGCCCGCGCCCTGGCCCTGTCCGAGAAGCCCGAGAATTTCCTGTCCACGGTGCAGATCGGCATCACCCTGATCGGCATCCTGACCGGTGTTTACGGCGGTGACGCCATCGGCGGCGCCATTGCCCAGCACCTGCAGGCTCTTTTCCCGGCACTGTCGGCGAACTTCTCGCTGTTTGGCGCCACCCAGCCCTGGTCGGAGTTCATCGGCAAGACCCTGGCCGTTGCGCTGATCACCTACCTGACGCTGATCTTCGGCGAACTGGTGCCCAAACGTGTCGCCTTGACCCGTTCCGAAGACATCGCCGGCATTGTCGCGGTGCCAATGAGCTGGCTGGCCCGTATCGCCGCCCCCGGCGTCTGGCTGCTCTCGCACTCCACCCGGCTGGTGCTGCGCCTGCTCGGCCTGGGCAAGACCGAGTCGGCCTCGGTCAGTGAAGAGGAGATCCGCATGCTGGTGGCCGAAAGCCATGAGCAGGGCGTGATCGACAGCCACGAGCGCGACATGATGAACCGCGTCATGCGCCTGGGCGACCGCACCGCCGACAGCCTGATGACCCCGCGCAACCGCATCGCCTGGCTGGACACCAACGCCGACCCGGAAAAGAACCTGTCCGCCATGCGTGACCATTCGTTCTCGCGCTACCCGGTGTATCGCGGCAACGACCAGGACATTGCCGGCATCCTCGAGGTCAAGAGCCTGGTGACCCGCCTCAGCGGCGGCAGCCACAGCCTGTTCGAGAACCTGCGCGAGACCCTGTACGTCTCCGAGTCCACCCATGCGATGAAGCTGCTGGAGATCTTCCGCGAGGAACACCAGTCAATGGCGCTGGTGGTGGACGAGTACGGCGAGATCCAGGGTCTGGTGACCATCTCCGACCTGATGGGCGCCGTGGTTGGCCGCCTGCAGGCAACCGAGAACACTGACGACGACGCGTTGGTTGTCACGCGCGAAGACGGCTCGTTGCTGGTCGACGGCTCGCTGCCGGTGGACGACCTTCAGGAACTGATGAACGGCGCCGAGCTGCCGGATGCGGAGGAAGGCGATTACTACACCATCGCCGGCATGTGCATGCATTACTTCGGCCGCATTCCGCACGCGGGCGAATACTTCGACTGGGCCGGCTGGCGCATCGAGATCGTCGACCTGGATGGTGCCCGCATCGACAAGCTGCTGCTGCGCAGGCTGCCTGAAGAAGACGCCGATGACACCACCGGTTGACCCGGACGGCACCACGCCGGACGCCAGCAGGACCGAGGCCGGCGGCTATCGCAACGAAGGCATCCGCACCCTGCAGGCAATGTTCGAACGCGGCGATCCGGATGAACACCTGCCGCTTGGCAAGGTTCTGCAAGGCCTGGAACAGAGCGCCTTCGGCGTATTCCTGTTCATCGCCATCCTGCCCGCCTTCATCCCGATCCCGGGCATAGGCGGTGCGGTCAGTAGTCCACTGGTGTTCCTGATCGGCAGCCAGTTGTTGTTTGGCATGTCGCGGCCGTGGCTGCCGGGCTTCATTGCCAGACGCGGCCCCAAGCGCAGCACCGTGCACAGGTTCCTGAGCAAGATCAGCCGACCGCTGCAACGCCTGGACCGGATGCTGAAACCACGGCTGGCAGTGCTGACCGTGCCATTACCTGCGCGCATGCTGACCGGCGTGCTGTTGTTGCTGGTCGGTCTGCTGCTGTCGCTACCGATTCCGTTCACCAACTACCTGTTCGGCTTCCAATTGCTGTTGTTCGCACTGGCACTGATCGAGCGCGATGGCGCGCTGATGCTGTTCAACTGGTTGGCAGCGATTGCTGCCGGCCTGTTCTTCGGCCTCGGCTCCGGCCAGCTGATCAGCGAGAGCATTGCGCTGTTCGAGCGCCTGACCAGTTGACCGCCCACGGTAGGCGGTAGACGGTAGTGCCGAGCCATGCTCGGCAAGAGGCTTTACCAGCAAAAAAGCACCCCTCCCCAACCCTCCCCTTGGCTATGCCAAAGGGAGGGAGCAGTAGCGTAGTGCCGAGCCATGCTCGGCAAGAGGCTTTACCAGCAAAAGCACACCCCTCCCCAGCCCTCCCCTTCGCTGCGCGAAAGGGAGGGGGCAAACGGCTTACGCCGCCGCCACCCGCTGCCAGGCCTGCATCGCGAGATCGAACGAACGCAGCCGCGCTGCTGGATCATAGATATTGGCAGCCAGCATCATTTCATCCGGGCGATGGCGCTCGACAAAGGCCGCCAAGCCTTCGGCCACCTGCGTCGGATCACCGACGATGCTGCAGGCCAAGGCACGCTCGACACCGGCCTTTTCATGCGGCGCCCAGAACGCCTCGATGTCATCCACCGGCGGCGGGATACGCCCCGGCGTACCGCGCCGCAGATTGACGAAGGTCTGCTGCAGGCTGGTGAACAAGCGCTTCGATTCGGCCTCCGATTCGCTGGCCACCACATTCAAGGCCAGGATCGCGTAAGGCGCCTGCAAGTGCTCGGAAGGACGGAAGTCGCGGCGATACAGCGCCAACGCCTCATCCATGGAATCCGGGGCGAAGTGCGAGGCAAACGCGAACGGCAGGCCCATCGCTGCCGACAGGCGCGCACTGAACAGGCTCGAGCCCAGCAACCACACCGGCACCGGGATGCCGCCACCAGGCACCGCCTGCACCGTCTGCCCGGGCTGTACCGGCGCGAAGTAATGCAGCAGCTCGGTAACGTCCTGCGGGAACTGGTCGGCGCTGTCGAAGTAGCGGCGCAAGGCGCGCGCGGTGGGTTGGTCGGTGCCGGGCGCCCGGCCAAGCCCCAGATCGATACGGTCCGGGTACAACGAGGCCAAGGTGCCGAACTGTTCGGCGACTTGCAACGGCGAATGATTGGGCAGCATCACCCCACCCGAACCCACGCGAATGCGCGACGTGCCACCGGCCACATGCCCGATCAGCACCGCGGTCGCGGCGCTGGCGATGCCGGGCATGTTGTGATGCTCGGCCAGCCAATAGCGGTGATAGCCCCAGCGATCGGCGTGCTGGGCCAACTCCAGCATGTTGGCAAACGCCTGCTGCGGGGTTGAGCCCTCGCAGACCGGGGCCAGGTCAAGGATGGAAAGGGGGATCATTCTGCGGTCTCCGTGGACGATACGAAGGACATGGGGTTCGTCCTCGCATTCTCCATGCAGTCACCACGACTTCCACCGGGACACTGTTTCCCACCCCGTCGGTGCGGGATCAGGCCTGGGCGCTGTCCTGCCGGTCCACCAGCGGCTGCAGCTGCGCATCCAGCGCCACGCGCTCATCAAACACGAAACAGCGGCCGTCATAGCCTTCACCACCGACCTCCTCGAAGTAACCGAGGATGCCACCTTCCAGCTGCAGCACGTTGTGCATGCCATCGTTCTGCATCCACAGCGCCGCCTTCTCGCAGCGGATGCCGCCGGTGCAGAAGCTGACCACGGTGGCATCGGCCAGCGACTCGCGGTGCGGCTCCAGTGCGGCCGGCAGATCGGTGAACTTGGCGATCGGCAGGGTCAACGCGCCCTCGAAGGTGCCATGCGCGAATTCCTGCCAGTTGCGCGTATCCAGCATCACCACGCGTTTGCCGTCGTCGTCGTGGCCCTGCCGCAACCAACGCTGCACGGTGGCCGGGGCCACGCTGGGTGCGCGCGGGTAATCCAACGGCTGGCCGTCTTCGCGGCGGAAGCTGATGATTTCCGACTTGAACTTGGCCTTCAGCCTGGCGAACGGCTGCATCTGGCTGTGGCTGTACTTGATCCGCATGTCAGCGAAGCGGGCGTCGACCTTGAGCTGGCTGTAGAAGCTCTCGATACCTTCACTGCTACCGGCGAGGAACAGGTTGATGCCCTCCTCCGCGATCAGGATGGTGCCGCGCAGCTCCAGCGCCCTTGCGCGTTCATGCAAGGTGGCGGTCAAGGCTTCGGCATCAGCCAGCGGAACAAAAAGATAGGCAGCGGTATTGACGATCATGCGCATAGTTTAAACGACCGGCCCCACGGCCGTTGCGGGAGCGGCGTAAGCCGCGAAGCTGGCAATGCCTGAAAGGCCCAACAGCCACCCCAACCCGCCCGGCCCGAAGGCACAGCCTTCGGTCGTTCATCAGGCCGCGCGCCAGTGGCGCGCAAGCAGGCCTTCTTCACCCCCTTGCCTGCGGCAAAGGACGGGAGTGCAGTGCCGAGCCATGCTCGGCAGGGGCGTTCCCGGTCAAGCCTCAGCCGAGCATGGGTCGGCACTACAGGTGAAGCTTCCGCCGACACGTGAACGGGGTTTGTAGGAGCGGCGTAAGCCGCGAAACTGGCAATGCCAGAGGGCCCCAAACGCCCCCCCCGCCCCCACCCGCCCCGCCGCCAGCGGGGCCAGGGCGGGCGCCGGGCGGGTTTACACCACTCC
>NZ_JASCOR010000205.1 GCF_029959445.1 Stenotrophomonas sp. PS02298
GGCTTACACCGCTCCTACAAAAACTATCCGGAGCCCTGTAGGAGCGGTGTAAGCCGCGAAGCTGACGGTGCTGCCGATTGAAGCCAAACCGGCACCCTGCGCAGCGGTTGCAGGCCAAATGGTGAGGCATTGATATCGGCTTCGCGGCTTACGCCGCTCCTATAAAAGCCGCAGCCTTCAATCCTGCAGCGGTTCCTTCAGCGCAGCCGCACGCAGCTCAGCTGCACGCAGCAACACCGGTGGCGGGGCGTTCTCTTCCGGGATGCACAGCAGGCCATGCCTGCGCAGCCAGTCACCGGCTTTGCGCGAGGACGTCCACGCCACCACCGGTACCGCCAGCGCCATGCCGATCACCACCGGCGCCATCCACGCCGCCAGCGGCGGCGACACCAGATAGGCGGCCACGCCCATCACCACGCCAAACACGCTCAAACCGCCATAACTGCGCAGCAAGGCGCTCACCGAGATGCTGCCGTCATCGCGCTGCTGTGCGTCCCAGCCCGAGTCCTTGCCGGCCAGCACTTCGGCCACACCGCGCGACTGCACGTACATCACCACTGACGCCATCAGTGCCGCCAGCACGGTTTCCAGCAGCATCGAAATGAAAGCGCGGAACGCGCCGCCACAACCGATGCGCTCCTTGCGCGAGGTCAGCATCGCCACATAACCCATCAGCTTGGGCGATAGCAGCGCGATCATGGTCACCACGAATACCCAGAACACGCCATCCTGGTCCAAACCGCGCCAGTAACTCGCCGGTGCCATCCGCAGATCCAGATGCAGCTCCTCGGCCAGGTCGATGCCGCCGTGGATCAGCGGGATGGCGATACCGATCAGCATCAACATCGCCCACATCGGTGCGGTGAAGTAATGGCCGATGCCGATCAACATATGCACGCGGTTGACCCAGTGCAGGCCCGGCGTGGCCACCACTTTGGAATGCTGCAGATTGCCCTGGCACCAGCGGCGGTCGCGGATCAGCAGATCGGTCAGGGTCGGCGGGCCTTCCTCGTAGCTGCCATGCAGGTAGGGCACCATGTGCGAGGCCCAGCCACCACGGCGGATCAGCGCGGCCTCGACGAAGTCATGGCTGAGCACATGACCGCCAAACGGCTTGCGTCCCGGCAATTCCGGCAGACCAGCTTCCTCGGCGAATGCCTGGGTGCGGATCACCGCATTGTGCCCCCAGTAATTGCTCTCAGCGCCGTGCCACCAGGCCACGCCATAGGCCATCACCGGCCCGTACACGCGGCCACCAAACTGCTGCATGCGGGCGAAGGCGGTACGGCCGCCGACTACCGCCGGCAGCGACTGGATCAGGCCGACGGTCGGATGGTTCTCCATCGCCGACACCAGACGCACGATCACATCGCCAGTCATCAAGCTGTCGGCATCGAGGATCAGCATCTGCGGGTAGGCACCACCGAAGCGGCGCACCCAGTCGGCGATATTCCCGGCCTTACGCCCGATATTGCTGGCGCGGCGGCGGTAATACAGCCGCTCCGCGCCGCCGGTGGCTTCCACCAGGCGCGCGAACACCTGCTCTTCAGCGCGGCCGATGGCGTCGCGGGTGGTATCGCTGAGCACGTAGAAATCGAAGTGCTCCAGTTGCCCGGTCGCGGCCACCGATTCGTAGATCGCCTGCAGGCCGGCCATCATCCGGCGCGGGTCTTCGTTATAGGTGGGCATCAACAAGGCGGTACGGCTGCGCAGTTGCGGCAGCGGCGTGTCCGGGTAGATGCCTAGCTTGCGGCGGCCACGCAGCAGCGCCTGCAGCCCGGCCAGGCTGCTGACGAAGGACATCGCGATCCAGGCGAACAACAGCACGAACAGGCCGAGCAGGCAGGCTTCGAGCACGTTGATGCCACCGTTGGACAGCACCCGCGCCATCAACCAGGTGGCGAGCAGCGTGGTCAGCGCGGTGCTGCCGAAGACGTACAGCCGGCGCAGGCCGATATTGGCCGGCGCGGTCTTCTGCCGGGGCACATGCAGCGTGCCCGAGCGCAGTGATTGCTCAGGCATGGCCAAGGGGTGCTCGGCCGGGAGCACGGCGATGCCGGCATCCAGCCCGTTGTCGGTGCTGACTGTAGAGCTCATCGACCACCCCGCTGCGTGACCTGCAGCCCGTCCTGGCGACACACCTTGCCGTAACGCTGTTTGCTTGCGTGTTGCACCTGAAATCCTTGAAGGAGAAGCCGACCAGCCGGGAAAACTAGAAGAACCAACTTAAACCTGCGGCAAACGAAGCCTGCCGGTCGCGATGCGGGAGCCCCCTCGAACCACCTCGCTGCGGGCGCCAACACGCCCAGCCGGGCCGCTCCGGGCCCAACCGCCGCAATCCCTTGACGGCATCGGCGACGGGGGAATTATCCATCATCAAATCGACAGGTACACCTGCGCCAGTCACTTTGACCGTGGCCCGGGACGAAGGGGGGGGCTCGCGAGAAGCACCCGTAGCGCAGGGGCCGCGCTTGCCACAGGGCCGCGCGTCAAACCGTTGCAGGTGCATCCGTTCCGCGCGAGTAGGCGCCACGTGACAAGCAGAACCGCACGATCGACAGGCCCAAGGCCAGGCCACCCGAGGGAATCCCGCGACCCCACCCAGGCACCAGGAATCGGGACGCCGCGCGTGCATCACGGAACCCGTTCACATCCAATGGCAGCGCCGCTTGGAACGACTTGCCTGGCCGCAGGCAACTGAAACCCGCTGCATAGAACAGCGATGAACAGGGCGCAATCACGCGCACGCAGAACCCAGGCTAAATCCGGCCCTGCACACAACGCGATCACAACATTGCGCTCACCTGCCGCAAACCCGGCATTGCGCAGTCTGGACCTGTCTGCAGCAACGCAGACGTTTCCGGAGACCGTTCGTGGACCGCAACCGTGTTGAAGGCACCAAACACGAAATCAAAGGTGCCATCAAGGAAGCTGCCGGGAAGATGACAGGCAACAAAGCCCAGCAGATGGCCGGCAACATGGAGAAAAATGCAGGAAAAGCACAGAAAGCAATGGGCAAGGCTGCAGACGAGGTAAAGCATCGACATTCATGACGCCCGCATCACTCCGCAAGAGCTGCTTCCGCAACGCACATAACCGGAGCCCGTAACACGCGGCAACACTGTGCAGTTCCTATGGCGCGACCGTGTGGAAGCCGGCCGCGCCATTACAACACCCTCACATCAATGCGGACGTTCGGAAAGCAGACCGATGCGGCGGAACCACATTTCCAGCGGCACGGTCACCAGCGGCGGCACCGCCGCCACCAGCGCCAGCAACATGGCCCACAGCGGCCAACGCAACTTGATCCACGCATACAGGGTTACGACGACGTAAAACACGAAGGCCAGGCCATGCAGGCGGCCGAACAGCCATACACCCAGCTCGGTGGTGCCGGTGCCGTGTTTGAGCAGCATGCCGATCAGCAGACCGGCCCAGGTGACACCTTCAATCAGTGCGGCGGCGGCAAACAACTTGCCGGCGGGGGTCATTGGTTTGGCAGACATCGATTCCATCAGCGGTTCGAAAGAACCGCGATTGTAGGCGAGAATGCGTCGCATCCACGCAACTCAGATCCAGCCCCGTCGCTTGAACCAAAGCAGCGGCACCACGATGCTCAAGCCCACTGCGGCCAGCGCGATGGCGTAGCCGTAATGCCAATGCAGTTCCGGCATCGAGGCGAAGTTCATGCCCCACACCCCAACCAGCACGGTTGGCGGAATACCGACCACCGAGGCCACGGCCATCACCTTCATCACCTCGTTCTGGTCCATGTTGATCAGGCCGAGCACGCTGTCCAGCAGGAACTCATTGCGGTCGCCCAGTTGCTGCTCGAACTCGCTCAGCGAGGCCAGGTCCTTGACCACCAGTTTGATCCGCTTGGGCGCATCCGCACCGAACCAGTCAGGCGTCGCTTCATCCAGGTAACTCATCATCCGCAGCATGCCGTGCAAGGTGTTATGCAGCGCGCCGATGCGGCGGCCCATCATCCCAACCTCGTGCAGCATCTGCTCCAGCCGGCGTGAGGCGCGCTTGCCCCTGGGGTGGTTGAAGGCCTGGCGCGAGAACTCGCTCATCGTGCTCTCCAGCGATTCGAGCAGATCGGCCAGGCGATCGACGATGTGCTCGATCATGCGCAGGAACAGATCGGCCGAACCGTGGCAGGGGTGCTTGCCCAGCTCCGCTTCCACGCCTTCCAGCGCGTCGATGCGGTGCTCGCGCTGCACCACCAATGCATTGGGTGCGACCACGAAGCCCAGCGGCCCGACCACGTGCTCCACCTCGTACTGGAAGCGCGGCAGGTTCAGGACCAAGGCCTCGCCTTCAACCCGCACCCGGCTGCTGAACTCGATTTCGCTGATGCCGGCACGGTCGGGAATAACGAAGCCCACCTGCACCGAGGCCTGCGCCAGCTCCTCGGGCGTTGGCTGGCACAGGTCCACCCACAGCGAGGTGGGTGCCGTGCCGCCGGCTGCGGTGGCGAGGGTGCGGCATTGGAGCATGGCGTGATTCCGCATCTGGACCAGCGCTCATCCTCGTCTGCAGCGCACGCCGAGTAAAGCCACGGGCAGCTCAGTCCAGCGCCTGCGCGGCGTACCAGTCCGCATACGGCGTGTTCCTGGCCAGATGACGGTTGAAGTCCGGCGCGCCGTCCTGCCACCACACCGGGCCGCGCTCCCCAAGGCCGCGTTTGGCCGCATCCACCGCCGCCCCGGCTTTGGCCAGCAGTTGCCGGTCACCTGAACGCCGCGCCGCGCCGACTTCCCTCCGTGCGGTCATCAGCTGGCTCACCAGCGACGCCCGCAGCTGTTCGGGCAGGCTTGGATTGCTGGCCCGCCACAGCCGCCCACGGACCACCAGGTAGCGGCCATCGGGCGTACGCAATGGTGCCTCGGCCATCCCACAGCTCCGTCAATCAGGGGCGAAGCAGTATCCCACCTGTGCACGGTTGCAAAGCGCGCCCGCCTTCACGCAAGCTCGCCATTCCTTCAACCACCAGTCCAGCCATGCAAGACAACATCATCCAGATCATCCCCGCCGACGGCTGGGTAGCCGTGTTCGAAGAAGCCGGTGACGAAAGCGCGCAGAGCCTGGTGTGCTTTGCGGTAGTGGAAGAAGCCGGCAAGCGCGCCGTGCGCCCGATGCTGGCCAACGGCAAGCAGATCAGCTTTGCCGACACCCTGCCCAACTTCGTCCGCGTCGAAGAAGCCGACGCCTTCGAAGAAGAGGATGAAGACGAAGAGGACGAGGAAGAAGAAGACGAAGAAGAGGAGGAGGAAGAAGAGGCCTGAGCCGCTTCTTCCGACTCTGCTTCGACGACCTTGTGGGAGCGGTGTGAACCGCGAAACTGGTGGCGCTTCAGGCCAGTGGCTTCGCGGCTTACGCCGCTCCTGCAGGCAGGCTTCAGGCATTACCCGCAACTGAGAATTCGTCTGTCCGGCAACTGCTAGTGCTTGTGCTGTGCACGGCCTGAGCCCGATTTCTTCCCGCCGCCATCCTGCTTGTTCACTGTCGCCCAGGCGATGCGCTCGGCGTCCGCTTTCGAACGCCCCTGCTTGCGCTCACTTTCCTCGATGTGTGCGGCCTGCCGCTTCTGCTTGCCTGTATAGGCGCTCTTGTCACCCTGTGTCATCGTCATGCTCCGCCGTTGGATGAATCGACGCTAGGCGTGCCAGCGTAAGCATCACGTGCATATTGGTGAAGCACCCCTGCATTCATCCGCCGCTTCAGCTCACGGTGACGTAGTTGAATACCGGGCGTTCGCGTGCAGCTAACACCAAAGGCGCACGACGCTAACTCCCTGCTTGCTAGGGTTGTGATGGGCCGCTGCGAAGCTGGCCCTTGTCCCAACCAAAGGAGCATCGTGATGAAACACCTGCACCTGCGGAGTGTGTTGTTGATTGCCGTAACGCTACCCACCTGTACGCCGGTAGCCACCGCTGGCGGGCCAGCCGCACAGGAAAGCCCACCGGCAGCAGCGCTCGCCCAAGGCGCCGCCGATCAACCCGGCAGCGACGCGTGGATCACCCGCGAAATCAAGGAAAGACTATCCAGCGCAGCAGACATGCCGGGCATGGAAATCCACGTGGAAACACGCGGCGGCATGGTCTCCCTGAGTGGCCAGGTGGCAAGCCAGGCAGATGCTGACCGCATGGTCGACATCGCGCGTACGGTCGAAGGCGTCATCAGTGTCGACGACAGCCGGCTGATCATCGGCGGCAAACCGTCGCAGTAAGCACAACGGCCACCGCACGATACAAACATACACAGCGCGCCGAAGCCGGAGCACATGCGTGGGCGCGATGCGTGGGCGAAGCGCGGGCTGCAAAACAATGGCGGCAAAGCGACGTCGACACAGAACAACGTCGTTGAGCCGCGGGCGCGCATCCTTCAAGAGTGCCGAGCCATGCTCGGCAGAGGCTTTACCGGGAAGGCCCCTGTCGAGCATGGCTCGGC
>NZ_JASCOR010000206.1 GCF_029959445.1 Stenotrophomonas sp. PS02298
GCGGGTCCGTCGGCCGGGCGTCGCGGCGGCCGCAGCGCCCCCCCGGCCCCCCCCCCCCCCACTACATTGTTCCGGCGTGGTCTAATCGCGCACCTGTTGCTGAAGGATGTCGTCGTTGTCTACTTCTGCTTTCCAGCCTGTTGCGACCAGTGAGCGCATCGCTACTTTGGATGTGCTGCGCGGCTTTGCCCTGTTCGGCATCCTGCTGATGAACATGGAGGCCTTCAGCGGGCCGATGGACATGTCCTTTACCGGCATAGATCCGCACTGGCAGGGCTGGGACTACTGGGCCGATGCCTTTGTCTACGTCTTCGTGCAGGGCAAGTTCTTTACCCTGTTCTCGCTGCTGTTCGGCGCCGGCTTCGCGGTGATGGCACAGCGGGCTGCCATTGCGGGGCGTGACTTCACCCGTTTCTATCTGCGCCGCAGCCTGGGTCTGCTGGTCATCGGTGTGCTGCATGGACTACTGCTGTGGTCCGGTGACATTCTGGTCGCCTACGCGCTGCTGTCTTTCGTACTGCTGGCCTTCCGTGAGGCGCCGCGCAGCTGGTTGCCCGCGCTGGGAACGATGGCGTATCTGGGCGCAGCTGTGCTGATGTTGATGCTGGGCGCCTTGATGCAGCTTGTGCCGGCCGATGCTGCCAGCGCGCAGGCAGCTGCGGCGGCAAAGGCTATCGAAGCGCAGCGCCAGGCGTACGGGCATGGCAGTTACCTGCAGGCGGTCGCGCAACGTCTGCGTGACGTCTTCGCTTCCCTGGGGGCGTTGCTGGTTGTCGGCCCGCAGGTGCTGGGCATGTTCCTGATCGGCGCATGGTTCGCGCGCAGTGGCGCCATTGCCGAGCCGGGTCGCTATCCGCGGTTGTGGGCAGGCTTGCGCTGGTTGCTGCTGCCTATCGGTCTGGCGGTGATGCTGCTGAGTACCTGGGTGCTGCCGTACAACGCCCCGGGGCAATTCAACATGCGCAGCGCGGGCGCCTACGCGCTGACGGCAGTCGCCGGTTTGATGATGTGCCTGGGCTACCTCGCATGGGGCGTGCGCTGGAGTCGCCACCTGCAATGGTTGGCGCCCGCCGGGCGCATGGCCTTGAGCAATTACCTGGGGCAGTCGCTGGTCTGCACCCTGGTCTTCTACGGCTATGGGCTGGGCTGGTTTGAACAGGTTGGGCGTGCTTCACAGCTGCTGTTTGCCGTGGGTCTGTTCGCCATGCAGGTACTGCTCAGCCAGCTATGGCTGCGGCGTTTCCAGTACGGCCCGGTGGAGTGGCTGTGGCGGGCGTTCACATACTTGCAATTGCCACCACTGCGGCGCTGAGGCATTGGCGGCAATAAAATAACCGGGTGAACTGCCCCGAAGACGATGTACTTGTTGTTGGCGCCGGTGCCACCGGTCTGGCCACTGCGTTGGCGCTTTCCGAAGCGGGACGGCAGGTGCGGGTGATTGACGCTGGCAAACTTGGCGGCGCGACCTCGCACGGCAACTGCGGCACCATCACCCCCAGTCATGCACCGCCACTGGCGGCGCCGGGTGTACCAATGCGTGCACTGCGTTGGATGTTGTCGCCGCAGGCGCCGTTGTATATCCCGCCGCGTCCTGATCCAGTGCTGTGGCGCTGGCTGTTCAAGTTTGCCGCACGTTGCAATCGACAGGACTGGCTGCACAGCGCGCAGGGGCGCGCTGCATTGCTGAACGATTCGCGGCAACGTCTGGCCGATTGGGTGCAGCGCTACCAGCTGGATTGCGAGTTCGCCGAGAAGGGTTTGGATTATGTGTTCCGCCAGCAGCGCAATTTCGACGCGCATGCGGCCGAATGCGGTGCATTGACAGACCTTGGCATCGCTACCGAGATCATCGATGGCAGCGATTACGTTCGTGCTGAGCCCGCCTTCAAGGACGGTGTGATCGGTGCGATCCGTTTCCCTGGTGACGCCAGTCTGCGCCCTGATCGCTATACCGCCGAGCTGGGACGGGTATTGCGTGCGCGCGGTGTGCTGGTTGAAGAGTACTGCGCGGTGCAGTCATTCGAGCCGCACAGGCAGGGCGTGCGCGTGCAGACCAATCGAGGTGCCCGTGATACCGGTGAACTGGTGCTTGCGACCGGTGCGTGGTCACCACGGCTGGCCGCTAGGTTGGGGTTACGCGCCCCGATCCAGGCAGGCAAGGGCTATTCCATCACCGGCAGCCGCCCGATGCAGGTGCCGAGTCGGCCGGTAGTGCTGAAGGATCGATCGGTGTTCGTCATTGCCTGGGCTGAGCAGATGCGGCTGGGCGGCACGATGGAGCTTTCCGGGCAGGACCGGCGTTTGAATGCAACCCGTCTGCAGGCACTGGAGCAGGCCGCGCGGCAGTATCTGCGCCAGCCAATCGGCGAGGTCATCCATGAGCGCTGGTATGGCTGGCGGCCGATGACCTGGGATGACATGCCGATATTGGGGCGCTCACCCTTGCATGCTCACGTCTGGCTAGCGGCGGGTCATGGCATGCTCGGCATCAGTATGAGCAGTGGGAGCGGACAACTGATGGCTGATTTGATCACCGGGCAAGCGCCTGCAATCGATCCTGCGCCGTATCGCGTGGAGCGTTTCCAATGAGTGCGCGCAATTACGACGTGGTGGTGTTGGGTGGTGGTTCGGGTGGCTTGGCTGCTGCGTTCCGCGCAGCATCCTACGGCGCCAAGGTGGCGATGCTGGAGCCTGCGCCGTTGGGTGGCACCTGCGTCAATGTGGGTTGCGTGCCGAAGAAGGCGATGTGGCTGGCTGCGGACCTGGCCGAGCGCATTGGGCTGGCAAGGAAGATCGGTTTCGACGTGCCTGCCGAACCGGCGTTGACGTGGTCGACCCTGTTGGAGCGACGCCAGCAGTACATCGCCAATATCCACGCCAGCTACCAGAAGCGGTTGGATGAAACCGGCGTGGTGCGGGTCAGCAATCGTGGACATCTGATCGATGCGCACACGGTTCAGTGCGAGGACGGCACCCAGTTCCGCGCAGAGCACATCGTCATCGCTACCGGCGCGCATCCGCTCAAGCCGGAGTTGCCGGGGGCAGAGTTGGGTGGTGTCTCGGATGATTTCTTTGCGCTGCGGGCGCGGCCGGGCCGCGTTGCCCTGGTGGGCGGTGGCTATATCGCGGTAGAGCTTGCCGGGGTACTACGTGCCTTGGGTAGCGAGGTTGCCTTGCTGGTACGCGGCCAGCGCCTGCTGGACAGGTTCGATGCGGAAGTGTCGGACCAACTGGCGGAGAATCTGCGCCTGCAGGGCGTGGAACTGCACTTCGGCTGCAAGGTGGAGACGCTGCAGCGGCAGCAGCAACAGATCCGCGCGCAGCTGCACAATGGCCCCGAGCAGGCTGTGTTCGATACGGTGCTGTTTGCAACCGGCCGTGGCCCGAACACGAAGGGACTTGGTTTGGAGCAGGCCGGCGTGAAGCTGGGCGAGAAGGGTCAGATCGAAGTTGATGACTACCAGAACACCTCGGTGCCGGGCATCTATGCGGTTGGCGACGTTACCGGCCGGGTGACCTTGACGCCGGTTGCGATTGCAGCCGCGCGCAGGCTGATGGATCGCGTGCTGGGCGGGCATCCGGAGGCCAGGCTCGATTACGAGAATGTTCCCAGTGTTGTGTTCGCGCATCCGCCGCTGGGCAGCGTTGGCCTGAGCGAGGAAGAGGCGAGCAGGCGCTTTGGCAAGGTGAGCACGTATTACAGCCGCTTCCGGCCGATGCTGCAGGCGCTGGGGCAGGGTGAAGTGCGCAGTCTTTTCAAGATGGTTTGTGTTGGCGAGGACGAGAAGGTGGTTGGCATCCATCTGCTGGGCGAGGGCGCCGACGAAATCCTGCAGGGATTTGCGGTGGCGGTGAAGGCTGGTGTGACGCGCAGGCAGATGGAGGAGACGGTGGCCATCCATCCGACCTCGGCTGAGGAAGTTGTTCTGATGCGTTGAGGTTGGTGGGCAGCAACAGCGACAGCGCAAAGGCACCCCTCCTCAATCCTCCCCTGCGCTGCGCGCAAGGGAGGAGACTGGTCCTGCAGTTGCGGGCAATGCGTTTGCTCCCTCCCTTTGCCGCAGGCAAGGGGGTGAAGAAGGTCTGCTTGCGCGCCACTGGCGCGCGGCCTGATGAACGACCGAAGGCTATGCCTTCGGGCCGGGCGGGTTGGGGAGGGGGGTAGTTGATCTTGCTTCTGCTCCGGTAATGGCCTTGGTCCTAACCGCCAGCCCGTACAAATCCCTTAGCGCCCATAATGGAAAGCCATCTCCCCCCGGATGCCGTAACAGCGTGACTGCTCCAAACCAGCGCGAGGGCACCATGGCCACGCCAACACTGCCCACCAGCTCGCGTAGCTTGTTGATCAGCGGCCTGCTGCTGGCCGCCACCGGTGCGATCGCCGCCTCCGGCAAGGCGGTGATCGTCAAGCTCGCCTACCGGCATGGCGCCGATGCCACCGCCTTGCTTGCGCTGCGGATGATGATCGCGTTTCCGTTCTTCATCGCCATGGGCATGTGGGCGGCACGGCGCGCGCAGCGGCTGTCGGTCGGTGATCGTTGGCGGGTGCTGCTGCTTGGCTTCAGTGGCTATTACCTGTCGAGCTATCTGGATTTCCTTGGCCTGCAATACATCAGCGCCACGCTGGAACGGCTGATCCTGTATCTCAGCCCCACGTTGGTGGTGTTGATTGCATTGGTGGTGCTCAAGCAACGGCCCACCCGCATCCAGGTAGCGGCCTTGCTGGTCAGCTACCTCGGCGTATTGCTGGCTTTCGGACATGACATCCAGCTCGAAGGCCGGCGGACCTTGATCGGCTCGGCCCTGGTGTTCGCCAGTGCGCTCAGTTATGCGGTGTATCTGTTCGGCAGTGGTCAGGCGGTGGCGCGGATTGGCGCGGTGCGCCTGACTGCCTACGCCAGCATGGTGGCCTGCGTGCTGTGCATCGGCCAATACCTGCTGTTCCAGCCCTGGGCAGCGCTGTGGGAGTACGCGCCGCCGGTGTACTGGCTGTCACTGCTCAACGGCACGGTCTGTACCGTCCTGCCGGTGCTGGCGATCATGATCGGGGTCAAGCGGATTGGCTCTTCGCTGGCGGCGCAGGTGAGTATGCTGGGGCCGGTTTCCACGATTGTGCTCAGCGTATGGCTGCTCGACGAACCGATGGGTATTTGGCAAAGCGCCGGGACGGTGCTGGTGCTGCTGGGCGTGCTGCTGGTGGGCAGCGGCGTGGCGAAGAAGAAGCGATGAGCCCGGAGGCCAGTGCCGCTGCCGGGCATGCACGCATCCTTGAGGCGATTCGTGCCATTCCGCGTGGGCAGGTGCTGGGCTATGGCGAAGTGGCGGCCAAGGCCGGGCTGCCCGGAAGGGCAAGGCTGGTAGCACGACTGCTGGGCAGCAATGAGGACCCGGAGCTGCCCTGGCATCGGGTGCTGCGCTCGGACGGTCGCATCGCAATGCCGGAGGGCTCGCGCGGTTGGCGAGAGCAGAGCCAGCGGCTGCGGGCCGAGGGCGTGGCGGTGGAGAACGGCAGGGTGAAGCGGCCCAAACCGCCGCGCAGCCTGGACGAGGCGATCTGGGGCCCGGGCTAGCCGCTGCGGCTATGATGTAGCCAGTTTCCCCGGATGCCACCATGTTCCCGCGCCTACCCAAGATCACCCAGACATTGCTGATCGCCAACGTCGTCCTGTTCCTGCTGCAGCAGCTTCCGCAGACGGCGGGCATCTTCACCCAGCTGATGCTGTGGCCGCTGGGTTCGCAGCAGGTCTTCAGCGATTCACCGGGATTCGAACCGTGGCAGCTGCTGAGCTATGGGTTCCTGCATGGCAGCTTCGGCCATCTGTTCTTCAACATGCTGGCGCTTTTCATGTTTGGTGCGCCGTTGGAGGCGACCTGGGGCGAGAAGCGCTTCCTGACCTATTACATGGTGTGCGTGGTCGGCGCCGGCCTGTGCCAGTTGCTGGTGGCTGCGTTTGCCGGGGAGTACAACCCGGTGCTGGGCGCCTCTGGCGGTGTGTTCGGCCTGTTGCTGGCCTACGGCATGTTGTTCCCGAACCAACGGGTGGTGCTGTTGTTCCCGCCGATCCCGATGAAGGCACGTACTTTCGTGATCGTGTTTGGTGCGATTGAGCTGCTGCTGGGCTTCACCGGCTGGCAGCCGGGGGTCGCCCACTTCGCTCACTTGGGCGGCATGTTGTTTGGCTGGTTGCTGATCCGCTACTGGCGCGGGCAGCCGCCGTTCAACAAGCGTGGCCCGCATCTGCGCCGGGTCAAATAACAAGACCGTAGTGCCGAGCCATGCTCGGCAGAGGCGCCACCGATAAAGCCCAAAGATGTAGTGCCGAGCCATGCTCGGCAAAGGGGCATCACAGGTAAAGCCTCAGCCGAGCATGGCTCGGC
>NZ_JASCOR010000207.1 GCF_029959445.1 Stenotrophomonas sp. PS02298
ATGCTCGGCAGAGGCCTTACCGGTAGAGCTCCTGCCGAGCATAGCTCGGCACTACAGGTGGGGCTTTACCGGGAAGGCTCCTGCCGAGCATGGCTCGGCACTACCGTTGCTCCGCCTCAGCGCTGGCAATTCCCGCACCACACCGTTGCCCGCTGGCCAATGCTGGCATAACGCAGTGCGCGCCCGCATTGTTTGCAGTTCTCGCCTTCGCGCCCATACACCAGCAGCTCCTGCTCGAAGTAACCCGGTGCGCCATCGGGACTGATGAAGTCGCGCAGGGTGGTGCCGCCCCGGGTGATCGCATGCCCCAGGATTTCCTTCACCGCATCGGCAAGCCGCTGGTAGCGCGCCCGCGTTACCTTGCCGGCCTCGCGCAGGGGATTGATGCCGGCCATGAACAGGCTTTCCGCCGCATAGATATTGCCGACGCCGACGACGATGCCCTGGTCCATCAGGAAGGTCTTGATCGGCGCCTTGCGGCCACGGCTGCGCTGGAACAGATAATCGCCGTCGAACTCATCCTCCAGCGGTTCCGGACCGAGTCCAGCCAGCAGCTCGTGCGTTTCACCTGCAGGCTGCCACAACAGGCAGCCAAACCGACGTGGATCGTTGAAGCGCAGCAGGCGGCCGTCTTCCAGGCTGATATCGACATGGTCGTGCGCGCGCACCGGGGTGTCACCGGGCAACACGCGCAGGCTGCCGGACATGCCCAGGTGCAACACCGCACTTCCCGCTTCGGTATCCAGCAGCAGGTATTTGGCGCGGCGACGGATCGCCTCGATGCGCTTGCCCGGTAGCTGCTGTTCGATCTCGGCGGGAATCGGCCAGCGCAGGTCCGGCCTGCGCAGGATCACACCGTGGATGCGGCGGTCTACCAGATGTGGTTCCAGGCCGCGCCGGGTGGTCTCTACTTCGGGTAGTTCTGGCATGCGGGCCTCAATGCGACTGTGTTTGATTGTGCTTGTGGGAACGGCGTGAGCCGTGAAGCTGGTGGTGGTGAATAGCGGGGTGGTATCGATTGCAATGCGCTATCGGCTTCGGTTGGATTGGTGGCTTCGCGGCTTACGCCGCTCCCACATCCATATCCCGCATTTCATGGACTGCCGGTCAGCGCGGTGGCGCCATCAGCTCGCGGGCGCTGAGGTAGCCGTCGCCGTTGGCATCCTGGCGGGCGAAGCGGGCCAGGATCACCTGCCGCTGTTCTTCGCGGGTAATCGGTTTGCCACGCCCGCCCGGCTGCTCGTCCGGCTGCAGGACGCCATCGCCATTGCGGTCCATCTTGTCGAAGGCGTACAGCATCCACTGCAGGTATTCGTCCGGACTGACGCGGCCATCGCCATCGCTGTCCATGCGCTGCAGGTAGGCGTTGGTGTCCTGTACCTGGGCGATCGCAGGCAAGGAAGCACCAAGCAGGAGAAGGAGGGCAATGGTCTTCATGCGGCGCTGAGCGAATAGCCCTTCAGACGTGCTGCATACGCCTGCAATGCCGCGCTGCCGCTGGCCTCGGCGTCCTGGCACCACTGCTGCAGTTGGCGCAGGCGTTCGGCGGCGTCATGGCTGCGGGCTTCCAACAGCGCCGACAGGCGCGTCCGATGCTCGACCAACAGCTGGATGCGCGGGCGCTGCTGCACCCAACTCTGCAGCTGCGCGCGGCAATCGGGTTTGAGCCAGCGACCATCATTGACCAGACCCTTGCGCATACGCCGCGGCAACAGCTTGCGCAACTTGGCACCTGCTGCTGCAGCCTCTTCCTTCAAAGCCGGTGCGAATACATTGCGCTGGTAATCGGTCATCGCCTGGAAGCGATGCGACAACAATGCCTTCAAGGTATCGGCATCGGGCACGGCGATGTTCGGACGGATGTCCATCGTCGGTGCCACCCGCAGCACCTTGGCCAGGCGCAGGAACTGCAGCAGGCGGATCGCCTGCCAACCGATGTCGAACTCCCAGCGCCGCATCGAGAAGCGTGCCGAGCTTGGGAAGGCGTGATGGTTGTTATGCAGTTCTTCGCCGCCGATCCAGAACGCCCACGGGGTGAGGTTGGTCGATGTGTCGGCCGATTCGAAATTGCGATACCCCCACCAATGGCCAAGGCCGTTGACCACGCCTGCCGCCCAGAACGGAATCCACGCCATCTGGATCGCCCACAAGGCGATGCCGGGCAGGCCGAACAACACGGCGTTGATCACGAACAGCAGGATCGGGCCGAGGTTGGCATGCGGGGTATAGAGCCTGCGCTCGATCCAGTCCTCTGGCGCACCGCGCCCGTACTGCTCGATGTCGCCACGCAACGTGCGTGCCTCGCGGTACAGCTCCACGCCGCGCCAGAACACGGTGCGTATGCCCTTGGTGACCGGGCTGTGCGGGTCCTCCTCGGTCTCCACCTTGGCGTGGTGCTTGCGATGGATGGCCACCCACTCGCGGGTGATCATCGAGGTGGTCAGCCACACCCAGAAGCGGAAGAAGTGCGACACCAGCGGATGGAAATCGACGCCGCGATGGGCCTGGCTGCGGTGCAGGTACAAGGTGACCGCGAAGATGGTGAGCTGGGTGAACACCAGCAGCACCGCCAGCATGCCCCACCAGCCCAGGCCGACGATGCCACCGGTAAGGAAAACGAGCAGGGCGTCGGACATCACGAATACTCCAGGCAGTCGGTGCCAGATGAAACAACTGCTACACATCATGGGGGCTGTCGGCGCAAACTTCATCCACCGGCGGCAGGTCCGTTGGTCGAATCCTCAGCTGCCACCTACTCCTGAATGTCCATTGCACCCGCCGCCGAAGCGGCCCCCCTGATCGAACTGGACCATGCCTGCGTCATCCGCGGCCAGGTCCGCGTGCTGCACGAACTGAACCTGCGCATCGAGCAGGGCCAGCACACCGCCATCCTCGGGCCGAACGGCTGCGGCAAGTCTTCATTCATCAAGCTGATCACCCGCGAGCTTTATCCCTTGGCGCGCGCCGACGGCCACGTGCCGGTCAAGGTGATGGGCCAGACCCGCTGGCAGGTGGACCGGCTGCGGGCGCAACTGGGCATCGTCACCGGCGACCTGTCCAGCAACCTGTCCAGCATGCCCGGGCTGACCGTCGAGGAAGCGGTGATCGCCGGCTTCTTCGCCAGTTACGTGGTACCTGCGCACCGCGATGTCACCGACGCCATGCGCCAGCGCGCGCGGCACGCGCTGGAACAGGCCCGCGCCCTGCCCTTGCTGGGCCGCAGCTATGCCGAGCTGTCTGCCGGTGAAACCCGCCGGGTGCTGATCGCGCGTGCGCTGGTCAATCAACCCAAGGCCTTGCTGCTGGACGAGCCGTCCACCGGCCTGGACCTGATCTCGCGCCAGCATCTCGTCGACAGCATGCGCAACCTCACCCAGCAGGGCATCACCCTGGTGCTGGTGACCCACCACATCGAGGAAGTGATCCCGGAGATCAAGCGCGTCGTGCTGATGAAGGGTGGCCGCATCTTTGCTGACGGCAGCCGTACCGAGCTGCTGCGCTCAGGTCCGCTGTCGGAGGTGTTCGGCGGGCCGATCGAGGTGCGCGAGGATGATGGGCGGATGTCGGCCTGGGTCGGCGGTTTGTAGTTTTCCGAGCGAAGAGCCCCCCTCCCCAACCCTCCCCCGCGCTACGCACAAGGGAGGGAGCAAGGCCCCCTCCCCAGCCCTCCCCTTGCCTTCGGCAAAGGGAGGGGGCAGAGCGCGGCCGTTGGTGAGATGATGCCGCTCCGCTCCTGTAATCCCCTTGTCGTCGCAATGTCATTTCCCGTTTCCCCGCTGCGCCTTGGCGCCGCCCTTGCGCTGGTCGCCGCACTCAGCGCCTGCTCCAGCACTCCGACCCGTCCTTCCGCATCCGGCGAAGACGCCAGCACCAAGGTCACCGGCTATCTGATCGGCAGCGCCATCCCCGACAGCCTTGCCCTTAGCCCAACACCGCCCGCCCCCGGCTCGGCATCGGCACAGCTGGATGAGGCCGTCGCCAGCCAGGCCCTGACCATGCGCGGCAGCGCCCGCTTCGTCCAGGCGCATACCGATGCCGACCTGAGCTTCCCGGCCGGCGCCGACCAGTTCAGCTGCGCGCTGGGCGTGGCGGTCACCGCCAAGACCACGCCGGTGCTGTACCGCCTGCTGGAACGCAGCCGCATCGACGCCAGCGCCGCCACCAAGGCAGCAAAGACGCACTACCAGCGGCCACGCCCGTTCATGGTCAACAACGCACCGACCTGTACGCCCGACGATGAGGAAGGCCTGCGCAAGAGTGGTTCCTACCCGTCCGGCCACACGTCGATCGGCTGGGCCTGGGGCTTGATCCTGTCGGAAATTGATCCCGAGCATGCCACTGCCCTGATCGAGCGCGGCCGCAACTACGGCCACAGCCGTCTGGTCTGCAACGTGCATTGGTATAGCGACGTGCAGCAGGGCCAGTTCATGGGTGCGGCTACGGTCGCGCGCTTGCACGACAACCCGGCGTTTGTCGCCGATCTGGCCAAGGCACGCGAAGAGCTTGCCCATGCACGCACGCTCAAGCAACCGCTGCCGCGCGACTGCGCCGCAGAGACCGCAGCATTGACCTCGGACATTCCCGAAGCCCGCTGAGCAGTACTACCTGTAGTGCCGAGCCATGCTCGGCATCGCGGTCCTGGCAATCCGCTTTTGTAGGACCGGCATCAGCCGCGAAGCTGGCATTGCTTCAATCGCAGGCATATCGGCAATCTGGCTGACCATCAGCTTCGCGGCTGACGCCGCTCCTACAAGGCCTTCGGCAGGCTTACCGGTAACGCCCCAGCCGAGCGTGGCTCGGCTCTACAGTGATCGGGATCGCGATGGTTTCCGACGTCACCGCCTGCTACTGCCGTGCGCGTCTACGGTTACAGTCCGGGGTCCTCTCATTACGGGACCTCCCATGCCTGTATTCCTTCGCAGCCCACGTCTGCATGCGCTATTGCTCACCGCGTTGCTGCCCTTCGCTGTGCAGGCACAGACGCCACGCCTGATCGGCTATGTGATGGACAGCCCCGAGCCGTTGCAATTGTCGGCGCAGAAACTCGATGTGGTGAACTTCGCCTTCGCCGTGGTTCGCCTCGACGGCACCGTCTACCTGCCCGAGAACGTCGATCCGGCACGCCTGCATGCGGTGGTCGCCAAGCGCGCCGACAACCCGTCATTGCAGATCGTGCTGTCGATTGGCGGCTGGGGTGCCGGCAACTTCTCCGAGGCCGCCGCCACTGCACCGGCACGCGCACGTTTCATCGACAGCAGCGTCGCGCTGATGCACCAGTTCAAGCTCGATGGCCTGGACGTCGACTGGGAATACCCCACGCTCGGTGATGCCGACATCAGCCACAGCCCGGATGATCGCCACAACTTCACCGTGCTGCTGGAAGAACTGCGCGCGCGCCTGGACCGCGAAGGCAACAGCAAGCGTCATTACCTGCTGACCATCGCCGCCGCCGAAGGCCACGCAGCCGAAGGCCTGGAGCTGCCGCGCATCGCCGAGTCGTTGGATTGGATCAACCTGATGACCTACGACTTCTATGGCAGCCTGACCAAGACCACCGGGCATCACTCTGGGCTTGCGCGCTCATCGCTGGCTACGCCGCAGGGCCGCACTACCGTGGATGCGGTGAAGTACTTCCTCGATGCGGGGGTGCCTGCTGCCAAGATCAATGTCGGCGTGCCCTTCTATGGCCGCACCTTTGGTGATGTCGGCACGGACAACAACGGTCGCTTCCAGAAGTTCACCAAGGAAGGTGGCTTCATCACCTGGCGTGACATCGTCCACACCCGCCTCAATGCGCCGGACTGGCAGCGGCTTTGGGATGACGAGGCGCAGGTGCCGTGGCTGTGGAATGCCAAGGAGCGACGCATGATCAGTTATGACGATCCGCAATCGCTGCTTATCAAGGCCAACTACGTGAAGCAGCAGGGCCTGGGCGGCATCATGTATTGGGAGCAGCGTGGTGATGACAACGAGCAGTTGCTTGATGTGTTGCATGAGGCGCTGCGCGCTGACCCGGTAGTGCCGAGCCATGCTCGGCAGACGGCTTCCCCGCAAAAGCTGCCCTCACCCCAACCCCTCTCCCGCATGCGGGAGAAGGGCTAGATTGGCCGCGCACTGCAGCGCCAGGTAGTGCCGAGCCATGCTCGGCAGGAGCTTCACCGGTAATGCCCCAACCGTAGTGCCGAGCCATGCTCGGCAGAGACTTCACCGCCCCCCATTTGTGGGAGCGGCGTAAGCCGCGAAGCCTGCATCGCTTCAATCGCAAGCACTACCGCAGTCTGGTCGGCTATCGGCTTCGCGGCTTACGCC
>NZ_JASCOR010000208.1 GCF_029959445.1 Stenotrophomonas sp. PS02298
GCCATGCTCGGCAGGGGCTTTACCGGGAAGGCCTCTGCCGAGCATGGCTCGGCACTACGGGTTGGATTGTCGGGAAGGCCGCTTGCCGAGCATGGCTCGGCACTACGGGTTGGGTTGCCGGGAAGGCCTCTGCCGAGCATGGCTCGGCACTACATGGGGCTTTGCCGGTGGCCCTTCGGCCTTTGTGGGAGCGTCGTCAGCCGCCAAGCCCATGAATCGTCAGATCGCGGACATGCCCGTCATTGCAGCATTGCCGGCTTCGCGGCTGACGCCGTTTCCACAAAGCAACAGCAGGTTCAATGCGTCTCGCGGCGGACGTGGCGCACGAAGCGGCGCAGCAGTTGCCGGGCCAGCGGCGCGGCGCTGACCTCACGGGCGACGCTGCGGGCGCAGCCGCCGTGGCGGGCGATGCAGTCGGCGCGGGCGCGGACGTAGCCGCGCATATGGTGGGTGGCGAACTCCGGGTGGAACTGCAGGCCCCAGGCCTGTTCGCCCCAGCGGAAGGCGTGGCAGTTGTCCTGCACCGAGCGGGCCAGCACGGTGGCGCCTTCGGGCGCGCGCAATACCGTCTGCAGGTGGGTGGCGTGGGCCGGGAAACTGGCCGGCAGGCCGGCGAACAGCGGATCGGCCGAAGCCGGGGCTTCCAGCTCCAGCTGGATGGTGCCGGACTCGCGCCCGGCCGGGTTGTAGGCCACTTCCCCGCCCAAGGCATGCGCCAGCAGCTGGTGGCCGTAGCAGATGCCGAGCAGTGGCATGCCGGCGTGGGCGGCGTCGCGCAGCCAGTCTGCGCTGCGCTCGCTCCAGTCGGCGCGGTCGGTGACGAAGGCGGCCGAGCCGGTGACGATCGTGGCGGCGAAATCGCTGCGTTCGGGCAGCTGCTCGCCGTGCTCGACGTTGACCACCACGGTGTCGGCTTCTTCCAGCCCGGCGGCGACGCGGATCCAGTGCGGGAAGCGGCCATAACGGCGCAGTGTCGGGAACGGTTGCCCGGTTTCAACGATCAAGAACGGCTGGGACTTCATTCCGGCGGCGGCAGTACTGACAGGACTTCCTCGATTGTAGTCAGCCCTGCGGCCACCTTTTCAAGCCCGGTGCGGCGCAGGGTGCGCAGTCCGTCGGCGGCCGCGGCCTTGCTGAATCCGGCCAGATCCATGTCGCGGGTGATCAGGGCGCGCAGCCGCGAACCCAGTGGTAGCAGCTCATACAGGCCGATCCGGCCCATGTAGCCGGTGCGCCGGCACTCCAGGCAACCGACCGGCGCATATGCCGTGACCACATCTGGTAATGCTTCATGGGCATGACGCAGCGGTGCCCAATCGGCGTCCGTCAGCGTGTCTGGCGCCTTGCAGTGCGGGCACAGGGTGCGCACCAGACGCTGCGCCAGCACGCCGTTGACGGTGGAGGCGATCAGGTAATGCGGCACGCCCAGGTCGAGCAGGCGGGTGATCGCCGAGGGCGCGTCATTGGTGTGCAGCGTGGACAGCACCAGATGACCGGTCAGCGAGGCCTGCACCGCCATCTGTGCGGTTTCCAGGTCGCGGATTTCGCCGATCATGATGATGTCCGGGTCCTGGCGCAGCAGGGTGCGCACGCCGGAGGCGAAGTCCAGGTCGATGTTGACCTGCACCTGCATCTGGTTGAACTCCGGCGCGATCATTTCGATCGGGTCTTCCACCGTGCACACGTTCACGTCCGGCGTGGCCAGGCGCTTGAGCGTGGAGTACAGGGTGGTGGTCTTGCCGGAGCCGGTCGGGCCGGTGACCAGCACGATGCCGTGCGGGCGCGCCACCAACTCGTTCCAGCCGGCGGCTTCTTCCGGGCTGAAGCCCAGCTGCTCGATGCTCTTGAACGCCGAGTCCGGGTCGAAGATACGCATCACGCACTTCTCGCCGAACGCGGTGGGCATGGTCGACAGACGCATTTCCACTTCGCGCCCACCCGGCGAGCGGGTCTTGATGCGGCCGTCCTGCGGGCGCCTGCGCTCGGCAAGGTCCATGCGACCCAGCACCTTGACCCGGCTGATCACCGCGGTCATCACCGACGGTGGCAGTTCGAACACCTTGTGCAGCACGCCGTCGATGCGGAAGCGCACCCGGCCCTTGTCGCGCCGCGGCTCCATGTGGATGTCGCTGGCGCGCTGCTCGTAGGCGTACTGCAGCAACCAGTCGACGATGCTGACCACATGGTGGTCGTCGGCATTGACGTCACCGGCGCTGCCCAGCTCCACCAACTGTTCGAAGCTGGGCGGGGTGATGCCGTTGCTGCTGTCACGGGCGTCGCTGCGCGCGCTACGCACCGAACGGGTCACGCCGAAGAACTCCATCGAGTAACGGTGCAGGTCCAGCGGATTGACCAGCACCATGTCGATGCGGCGGCGGGTCAGGTGCTGCAGGTCCGGCACCCAGTCGCGTGCCATCGGCTCGCTGGTGGCCACCAGCACGCGCTCGCTGTCCAGGCCCAGCGGCAGGATGCGGTGGCGGCGCGCATAGGCATGCGAGACCACGGCGGTGGCACCGGACACGTCCACGCGGGTCGGGTCGATGCGCAGGTAGCGGGTCTGGGTGCGTGCGGCCAACCATTCGGTCAGACGTTCCAGCCCCAATTCGCCAGTCCCGCTTGTGGCAGCCAGTTTCAGGTTGGCCAGCAGTACCAGCGGGTGCACTTCACTGGCATTGCGCGCGCCCTGGGCAGAGAAACGGATGCGTTCCTGGTCGTGCGCGGCCACCAGCCCGTCGGCCAGCAGGGCGCTGGCGATATTGGAAAACTGCAGCCTTCCCGGGGCGATAGCCACCTGCGGTGGCGGTGCCTGAGTGCCTTCCACAGCCGCGTTTTCCACCCCAAACCCCTTGCTGGCGCGGCCATCGCGCGGTCGGTCGCTATACTAACGCACCCCTTACGTACGGCTCAGGCAGCATGTCCGCGACTCCCCCCGTTTCGATTACCTTCCAGGGACTGATCCAGACCCTCAATGATTTCTGGGCGAAACAGGGCTGTGTCTTGATCCAGCCGCTGGACCTGGAGGTCGGTGCCGGCACCTTCCACCCGGCCACCTTCCTGCGCTCGATCGGCCCGGAAAGCTGGAATGCCGCCTACGTGCAGCCCTCGCGCCGTCCCACCGATGGCCGCTACGGCGAGAACCCCAACCGCCTGCAGCGCTATTACCAGTACCAGGTGGCGATGAAGCCGAGCCCGGACAACATCCAGCAGCTCTACCTGGATTCGTTGAAGGCGCTGGGCATCGACCCGCTGGTGCACGACCTGCGCTTCGTCGAGGACAACTGGGAATCGCCGACCCTGGGCGCCTGGGGCCTGGGCTGGGAAATCTGGCTCAACGGCATGGAAGTCACCCAGTTCACCTACTTCCAGCAGGCCGGTGGCCTGGAGTGCAAGCCGGTGCTGGGCGAAATCACCTATGGCCTGGAGCGGCTCTGCATGTACCTGCAGAACTGCGACAACGTCTACGACCTGATCTGGACCTACGGTCCGGACGGCACCCCGGTCACCTACGGCGATGTCTACCACCAGAACGAGGTGGAGCAGAGCACCTACAACTTCGAGTACGCCGACGTGGAAGAAATGTTCCATCGCTTCGACGCCTGCGAGAAGGAAGCACAGAAGCTGGTGGAAGCCGGCCTGCCGCTCCCGGCCTATGAACAGGTCTGCAAGGCCTCGCATTCGTTCAACCTGCTCGACGCGCGCCGCGCCATCTCGGTGACCGAGCGCCAGCGTTACATCCTGCGCGTGCGCGCGCTGGCCCAGGCGGTGGCCAAGCTGTACGAGGCCAAGCGCCTCGAAGCCGTGGCAGCGAAGGAACAGATCTCGTGAGCCTGGCTGGGGTCGAAGGACTTGCCAGCGTCGGTTATGTGAATTTCCTGGCCGGTATCGGGCTCGCAGCATGGGCACGTGGTACCGGACGCAGTGCGCTTCTCTGGCTGATCTTTGGTTGGGTTCTGGCCCCGGTTGCCGGGTTGGTGATGTTGTTCCTGCAAAAGCGCCGCGATCCGGCGCCTGAAGTTTCCGTATTCCCCCAAACTGGGCGCAGCGACCTGCTGTCGGTGCGCAAGGACGTCATATGAGTGAGATGAAACCGCTGCTGATCGAACTGGGCGTGGAAGAGCTGCCGGTCAAGGCGCTGCCGGGCCTGGCGCAGGCCTTCTTCGATGGCGTGATCGATGGCCTGGCCAAGCGTGGCGTGGCTTTCGAGCGTGGCGATGCCAAGCCGCTGTCGACCCCGCGTCGCCTCGCCGTGCTGTTGCCGGGCGTGGAGACCGAACAGCCCGAGCAGCACTCGGAAGTATTCGGCCCGTACCTGAACATCGCGCTGGATGCCAACGGCGAACCGACCAAGGCGCTGCAGGGTTTTGCCGCCAAGGCCGGCATCGACTGGACCGCGCTGGAGCGCACCACCGATGCCAAGGGCGAGCGTTTCGTGCTGCGTTCGGTGACCCCGGGCGCGCAGACCGCCAGCCTGCTGCCGGAAATCCTGCGCGAGGCCATCGCCGCGATGCCGATCCCCAAGCCGATGCGCTGGGGCAGCCACGAATACGCCTTCGCGCGCCCTGTGCATTGGCTGGTGCTGCTGCACGGCAATGACATCGTGCCGGCCGAGCTGCTGGGCCTGACGTCCGACCGCTTCAGCCGTGGCCACCGTTTCATGGCCGACAAGCAGGTGTGGCTGAGCAACCCGGCCGACTACGTTGAATCGCTGAAGGCCGCCAACGTGCTGGTCGACGCCGACGCGCGCCGCGAGCGCATCGTCGCCGAGGTCAATGCCGCAGCTGCCCAGGCTGGGGGCGTGGCCCGCATCACCGACGACAACCTGGAACAGGTGGTCAACCTGGTCGAATGGCCGGCGGCGGTGCTGTGCAGTTTCGAGCGCGAATTCCTGGCCGTGCCGCAGGAAGCGTTGATCGAGACCATGGAGATCAACCAGAAGTTCTTCCCGGTGCTCGATGCCGGTGGCAAGCTGACCGAGAAGTTCATCGGCATCGCCAACATCGAATCGAAGGACGTGGCCGAGGTTTCCAAGGGCTACGAGCGCGTCATCCGCCCGCGCTTCTCCGATGCCAAGTTCTTCTTCGACGAAGACCTCAAGCAGGGCCTGGTCGGCATGGGCGATGGGCTGAAGACCGTCACCTACCAGGCCAAGCTGGGCAGCGTCGCCGACAAGGTGCAGCGCGTCAGCGCGCTGGCGCAGATCATCGCGCCGCAGGTGGGTGCCGATCCGGTGCAGGCCAAGCGTGCCGCCGAGCTGGCCAAGAACGACCTGCAGTCGCGCATGGTCAACGAGTTCCCTGAATTGCAGGGCATCGCCGGCCGTCATTACGCCGTTGCCGGTGGCGAATCGCCGTCGGTGGCGCTGGCCATCGACGAGAGCTACCAGCCGCGCTTTGCTGCCGATGACATCGCGCTGTCGCCGCTGGGCAAGGTGCTGGCGATTGCCGAGCGCCTGGACACGCTGGCCGGTGGCTTTGCCGCTGGCCTGAAGCCAACCGGCAACAAGGACCCGTTCGCGCTGCGTCGTAATGCGCTGGGCTTGGCTCGCAGCATCATTGAGTCGGGTTTTGATCTGGATCTGCCGGCGTTGCTGGCTTCGGCCAATGCGGGCCTTGCCGAGCGAAGTGTGCAGGCCGATGCGGGCGAACTCTACGACTTCATCATCGACCGCCTGAAGGGCTATTACGCCGACAAGGGCGTGCCGGCTACCCACTTCAACGCAGTCGCCGAGCTGCGCGTGGCCTCGCTGTACGACTTCGACCGCCGCATCGATGCCATCGGCACCTTTGCCCAGCTGCCGGAAGCCGAAGCGTTGGCTGCAGCCAACAAGCGCATCCGCAACATCCTGCGCAAGGCCGACGGTGCCATCCCGGCCATGATCGACCCGGCGCTGCTGCGCGAGCCGGCCGAGAGCGAACTGGCTGAAGCCGTCACCGCTGCCATCGACGACACCGGCACCGCGCTGGCGCACAAGGACTATGTGGCCGTGCTCGGCCGCCTGGCCCGCCTGCGCCCGCAGGTGGACGCGTTCTTCGACGCGGTGATGGTCAACGCCGATGACCTTGCGCTGCGTGGCAACCGCTTGGCGCTGCTGCGCACGCTGGGTGACCGCCTCGGCAGCGTCGCCGCGATCGAGCACCTGTCCAGCTGATAAGCCTTGGGCATCTGACCGCAACAGGCCCGCGCAAGCGGGTCTGTTGCGTTGTGGGACCGGCAACCGGCAACCGGTAGTGCCGAGCCATGCTCGGCAAGGGCATTACCGGTAAAGCCTCTGCCGAGCACGGCTCGGCAC
>NZ_JASCOR010000209.1 GCF_029959445.1 Stenotrophomonas sp. PS02298
GAGCGGCGTAAGCCGCGAAGCTGATGTTCCAGAAGCGCACGGCATACAGGCGGTCTGAAGATGTGCTTGCTTCGCGGCTTACGCCGCTCCCACAAAAGCAAGGCTGTGCGACGTCGTCAAAGCAAAGGCCCGCTTGCGCGGGCCTTTGTTGTTAACAGCATGCATTGCAACTCAGAATGGCTTGAGCTTGCCCAGCGCCATGATCACCAGAATGATCAACCAGATGCACAGCACCGGAATCTTCACTCTCGCCACCAGCTGCTTGAGTGACTGCTGCTCGGCATCGCTTGCGGTGCCGGTCACCACCTTGCCAAACAACGGGCCAAACGGCCGCAGCTGGATGCGCACCAGCAGGCCCATGCTGATGATGCCGGCGAACAGGATGAGCTTGGCTCCCAACCAGCGGCTCTGCGCGATATAGCCACCGTCGCTGAGCGCATCGATGCCGGCCGCAACACAGCCGACCAGCACCAGCAGGCGCAGGTAGAAATCAACGCGTGCGATGCGCAGGCCGCTGGCCGAATGCTCCTTGATGAAGGCCGCCCAGGCCAGGCCCAGCCACGCCAGCGTGCCCAGCCACACCAGCCACAACCAGCCATCCAGGGGCAGCAGGCCGGCCTTGGTGGCAATGGTCAGGCCGGTGCCCAGGGCCATGATCAGGCAGGTACGCGGGATCATGTCCAGCAGCATCATCGCCTTGGCCGAGAACAGCCGCACCGGCAGTGGTTGTGCAGGGTCGGCGATCTTGCCAGCGATGTAGAACACACCCAGGTCGCCGCCCAGCCAATAGCCGCCGATCAGAAGGTGCAGCAGCAACAGCAGTTGATAGTCCATCGTGGTCTCCAGAAGACATCACTCCCGGTTGGGAGCATCGTTATCCGCAAAAAACATCGCTCCCGGTTGGGAGCGATGGGCGCAGCAGGCAGTGAAGGCTTACCAGAAGCGGTACTTGAACTCGACCCCGTAGGTGCGCGGCACGTTCGGGTAGATCACGCCGATGCCCAGCCCGGCGATATCAAAGCCACCGGTGGAATAGAACTTGTCGCCGAGGTTCTTGCCCCATGCCGCTACCGACCAGTTGGCATCGCGTGGCTCATAGGAGATGCGTGCGTTGTACTCGGTGTTGGCGCGGGTCATGATCAACCGCGAAGTGTCCTGGTTCTGGTAGTACTCATCGGTGTGCCGCGCCTGCGCACTGAACACCAGGTCGGCATTGCCAACCGGCTGCACGTAGGTACCTGCCAGGGTCCACTGCATGTCCGGCGAGCTCTTCATCGAGCGGCCTCTGAAGTAGGCGGCATTGACCGCCGCATAGTCCTTGTACTCGCCGTCGATGGTGCCGATGCTGGCGTCCACGCGCAGCTTGCTGGTCAGCTGCGCCTGCGCTTCGACTTCAATGCCCTGGATCAGTGCGCCGGTGGCGTTGGTCATCACGAACACGCCGTCCGAGTTGACCGCAGTCAACTGGATGCCATCGTAATCCAGCCGGTAGTAATCGGCGTTCAAACGCAGGCGGTTGTCCCAAAGCGTGGATTTCACACCAACTTCGTAAGCACGCAGCGTCTCCGCGTCGACGGGTGTCACCGTGGCATAGGTGGTGCCGCGGCCGTTGAAACCGCCACTCTTGAAGCCGGTGGTGACGCTGGCGTAGCCCATCACGTTGTCGCTGAAGTCATAGGATAGCAGCACTTTCCAGTCAGGCCGGTTCCAGCTTTTCTCCAGCGCCTTGCTGTAGTTGGGATCGCCGTTGGCCTTCACCGAGCGCACCGAAAAGTCCTTGTTCTCGTAGCTGTAGCGCCCGCCAAGGGTCAAGGTCAGCTTGTCGTTGAACTTGTAGTCGCCCTGCGCATACAGCGCATAGGCCGAGGTGTCCTGCTCGACGAAGTTGGTACCGCCACGGGTGAAGATGTCGTTGCGGGTCGGCTGGTTGTTGTGTTCCCAGAACGCGAACACACCGGCCACCCAGCTGAAGGGACCGTCCAGCTGCGAGGTGAACTGTGCTTCATAGCCCTTCTGGTTCTGCTTCTGGTCCTGTTCCAGGTGGTAACGCATCTGGCTGGTGCCATCGACGTCCATGTAGAAATGGTGCTCGAGGGTGCGGTAGTGCGCGATGCTGCGCCAGGAGAATGCGCCGAAGTCGGTTTCGTTGGTCAGCGCAATGCCGAACTGATCCAGATCGTTGAGGCCGCGCGTGTCAGTTTCGGTCTTGTAGTAGCTGCCCAGCTTTGGTGAGACCGTGTCGGTCGTGGTGTCCAGCGCAACCGGCGTGCCCCAGGCCGGGGTGGAACGTTCGCGCAGACGATCGATGCTCAGCGTCGCGTAGGACGACTCGCCCCAGGTGCTGGCGAAGGCCAGGCGCCCTGCCAGCACGTCCTGGTCATTGACCCAGCGGTTGTTGGTGATGTCATGCATGATGCCGTCGCGATTGCGGCTCAACACCGCCGCCGAGACGTCGAGCGTCTCGCCGATGCGGGTGGTGAACATCGCGCGGCCATCGAACCGGCCAAAGTTGCCGATGCTGCCATCGAAGCTCAGTTTCTCCTCACCGGTCGGCTTCTTCGAGATGTAGCGGATGGCGCCGCCGGTGGCGTTGCGGCCGTACAGCGTGCCCTGCGGGCCGCGCAGCACTTCGATGCGGTCCACGTCGTAGAGGTCGAACATCGCGCCGTTCTGGCGGGCGATGTAGACGTCGTCTATGTACAGTGCCACCGCCGGGTCGTTGGTGAACATCGACTCATCGGCGCCGACACCGCGCATGATGATCTTGGCGCCGGAGCTGGTGCCGGTGTTCTGTTCGATGATGATGTTGGGCGTGGTGAACTTGATGTCGTCCACGCGCTTGATCTGCATGCGATCCAGCGCCGGGCCACTGATCACGCTCATGCTGAGCGGGGTCTTCTGGATCTGTTCTTCGCGACGCTGGGCGGTCACGCTGACCTGGTCAAGCTGCACAGCATCCTTGTCGGACGACTGGGCGTAGGCGTCGCCGCTGCCGATGGCCGTCATGATCGCAACTGTTAACGCACTCCGGTACAGAACATCTTTCATGACTCGCCTCGTAGCGTGATGAAGGAAAAGCTCGGTCGGGTGGGGGGAACGCAAGGACATATAGATATATCAATGCTTCCTAAGGAGTATTCCGCCATTTGTCCGGACAATCAACAGGACTATTGCAGGTTTTTTACGCCAGCTTCCGAATGCTGGAAATGAGGACATCTTATTGAAATAAAAGAATTTTATAGAAATGAATGGGGAGGACTATTTGTCCTATAGGTGTGGTCGATAGGTCATTTCCCGTGTGTGCTGCAAATGCCGCACACACGGCAAACCGGCGCTTTGGCTGACAGCTCAGTGCGCAGGCTTGATTGATTTATTGATATAACAATAGTCATATCGGCCACCGTGATTACGCCCATGCAGACCGCAACGTCCGTCCGTCGCCAGTTCATCCGCATCGGTGATCGCACCGTGCATTACCGATATGCAGGGCAGGGGCCGGTGCTGCTGTTGCTGCATCAGTCGCCACAGAACTCGCGCATGTGGCTGCAGATGATCGGGCGCTTCGCCGATCGCTATACGGTGATCGCACCCGATACTCCGGGCTTTGGCTATTCCGATCCGTTGGCGGATGCTTCACCGGGCATCGATCGCTTCGCCGAAGCCACCCTGGAGTTTGCCGATGCGCTGGGTATCGAGCGCTTTGCTCTGTTCGGCATGCATACCGGCGGCTTGATCGGCATGCATCTGGCGTGGATGGCGCCACAGCGCCTGCATTGCCTGATCATCGATGGCTACGCGTTGTTCAACGATGCCGAGCGCGCACGCTACAGCGACAAGTACCTCCCGGTATTCCTGCCGACATGGGATGGCGCGCACCTGCGCTGGCTGTGGTCGCGCATGCGTGAGCAGCTGTACTTCTTCCCATGGTGCGATCCGTCCGCCGAGTGCGCGATTGCACTGCAGCCGTATAGCGCGCAGGGCACGCACGAGGCGGCGATGGACATCCTCGATGTGGGCGACAACTACCGCAGCGGCTATGGCGCTGCGTTCCGCTACAGCGAACGCCAACGCGTTGGCGAGCTGCGTTGCCCGGCCTGGTTGGTGTACCGGCCCGATGATGTGCTGCTGAGCCATCGGCAGCGCCTGCCGGTGTTGCCGGACAACGTGATCAGCGTGGAAGAGCCCGGCGGCGTGGAGGGCCTGCATGGGCGCATGGACACGATCCTGCAGCAATACGCCGTGCCGCCCGCCGTGCCCGTGGAATTGTCCGCACGTGAGCTGCAGGGCTGGACACGGCGTGTCATCGACACCGCGCTTGGCGAGGTGGCGGTGCGACTGCGACGCGGCACTGCAGATGCCGTGCTGCATATCCATGCGCCGGGACAGGCACCGTTGCCGGTGTCAGCGTTGCCGGAGGATGCACGTACCCAGATCGCCATCGAGCTGCCAGGCCACGCGGGCTCGGCCGAGATCAGCGCACCGTTGAGCGCGGAGACCATGCAGACGGCGTTGCGTGCGGTAATTGCCGATCTGGCGCCGGATCAGGCTATTGCATTGCACGCACAGGAAGGCGCGGCAGCGTATGTGCCCGCGCTGGCCGAATGGTTGGGCACGCGTTTGAGTGAGGTGGTGCTGCACAAGCCGTGGCTGCTGCGGGCTGGCGAGTGCGAGCGCCTGCTCGCACAGTTGCCGGATCCTGCCGTTCACGCCGCCGGCGGTCATATGGCGGAAGTCTGGCAGTGGGAGCGTGAGCGCCACCTGCTGTGGCCGTGGTTGGCGCCCAGCGCAGCCGCGCGCAGGTTGGTAGTGGGCCCGGAGACCGCACAGGTGCACGCAAACGTGGTCGAGCTGTTGCGGCTTGGTTCGCAGTTGCCGGTGCTGTTTGCCGGCGTTGCGGTGGCGGACATCGAGCGCGAACTACTGGCCTTGCAGGTGCCGATGACGCTGCATGCCGATCCCCAGGACGACTATCAGGGGCGCACCGCCGCGCTGACGGCACAGCTGGCAGCACGCTGAGCCGATACAGCGCAGCCGCTTCAGGGCGGCTGCGCTGTGCACGCATCAGGCCGGTTGCAGCAGCTCCAGCTGTTCACCATCCGGGCCGAGCAAGGTGGCGATGGCGCAATGCCCGAAGCCGGGCACATCGAGGACGTCACGTGCGATCAACTGCGCGCCCAGTTGCTGCAGCCGCTCCACATCGGCGTCCAGCGCATCACTGAGCAGTGTGGCCGAGAGGATGCCGATATTCGGCGGCACCGCGACATCGCGCAGCGGTGCATCGGGCAGGTGCTGCATGTCGAGATAGGCGAACATCTCCACACGGCCGGGCACGATGTGACCGTCCTTGATCAGGTTGACGTTGTGTATGCGCACCGGCCGGTCCGTGCCCAGCAGTGTCTGCAGCTCGGGGAAGTCGAGCACGCGGTCGAACAACACCTCAAAACCAAGCGCCTTGTAGAAGGCCACCGAACGCGCTACATCGCGGGTGGCCAGGGCAATGGTCTGCACCACGCTGACATCGGTATCCAGCGGACCACGCAGCTCGCCGCCGCGTTCGTAGGAGAACACGTCCAGGCGGACGCCATCGGGGTCATCATTGATTGAATCGCGTACCGCGACCTGCTCGCTGACTTCCCAATAGCTGGGTTCATGCGCGCTGCTGCCGCCGGCAGCCGTGATTGCCTGCATCGTTGCCAGCGCATCCGCGCAGCGGAAGTTGAGGGCGTAGTAGCCGCTGCCGTTGTAGAGGTTGTCGGCGTTCCACAGCTGCTGCCCGGGTGCGTCGAAGGCGACCAGTCGGATCCTCCCCAATCCCGAGTCGTCGGGCGCGATGACGGCGTACTCGCCGCGCAGCGTGGCATCGAAACGCCATAGCGGCGCCAGTCCGGCGTGCAGCGCCCCGCGTGCCTGTACACGGTAACCAAGTGCGTTCTCATAGAAGGCGCAGGCTCGCTGCAGATCGCTTACGCCAAGGGTGACTGCCTTCACTTCGGACAACATGCCGGACTCCTGGATCAGGAACGTGGAAAGGTCATACCTGTTTCGATCCTGCAATATGTCCGGACAAATTGTCCAGTGGAGCTGGTCTGGTTGGGGGCAGGTGTCGTGCCGAGCCATGCTCGGCAGGGGGCATTACCGGTAAGGCTTCACATGTAGTGCCGAGCCATGCTCGGCAGGGGCCTTTACCGGTAAAGCTCCAGCCGAGCAT
>NZ_JASCOR010000020.1 GCF_029959445.1 Stenotrophomonas sp. PS02298
GGTAAGCGCAGCGCACCCGGGGTTGTTGTCGCGTTGATCGAGTTCCCGGGTGCGCTGCGCTTACCCGGGCTACGGCCTTGTAATCGGCATTGGTCCGCATGCAGAAGCGCCGGAGAAGGCTTTCTTGAGCCGGAAACGCGCAGTCGTGGACATTGCTTTGTCCCAGCGTGGCGCATAGACTTCAGCCTCGCCAAAGCGGGCGTAGCTCAATGGTAGAGCTGTAGCTTCCCAAGCTACTGACGAGGGTTCGATTCCCTTCGCCCGCTCCATTCCTGGCGGTTTTTCGGGAATGCGTGTGGCACGGTGGCGGGTCTCGCGTAGCCTGTCGATGAAGGCCCTTCCAACGGCGCGATCAAGATCATCCGGGACCGGTTACGCCGCGATATGCTGCGCGCCTACCGACCACTCCCGCCGCGATGAAACTGGCCATTCTTTCCCGTAACACCAAGCTGTACTCGACCCGTCGTCTGGTCGAAGCTGCACGCAGCCGCGGCCATACCGTGCGCATTCTCGATCCGCTGCGCTGTTATATGCGCATCACCTCCAGCGGCTTCGGCATGCACTACAAGGGCAAGGCCCTGACCGGGATAGACGCGGTGATCCCGCGCATCGGTTCCTCCATCACCCGCTACGGCACGGCGGTGCTGCGCCAGTTCGAGATGATGGGCGCGCGCACCCCCAATCCGTCCGATGCGATCCTGCGCGCGCGCGACAAGCTGCGCGCGCACCAGCTGCTGGCGGCCAAGGGCATCGACATGCCGGTGACGGTGTTCGGTGACAACCCGGACGATACCGATGACCTGCTGTCGATGCTGGGGCCGCCGCCGCATGTGGTGAAGCTCAGCGAAGGCACGCAGGGCAGGGGGGTGATCCTCACCGAGAAGCTCAGTGCCTCCAAGGGCACCGTCGAGGCCTTGCGAGGGCTGTACGCCAACTTCCTGGTGCAGGAATTCATCGCCGAGGCCCAGGGCGCGGACCTGCGTTGCCTGGTGGTGGGCGACCAGGTGGTGGCGACCATGCGCCGCCAGGCACAGGAAGGGGACTTCCGCTCCAACCTTCATGCCGGCGGCGTCGCCGAGCGGGTGGTCTGCAGCAAGGCCGAGCAGCAGGTGGCGATTCGTTCGGCCAAGGCACTGGGGCTGGGCATTGCCGGCGTCGACCTGATCCGTTCCAAGCGCGGGCCCCTGGTGCTGGAGGTCAATTCGACCCCGGGACTGGAGGGCATTGAGGGAGTCTCGGGGGACGATATCGCCGGGCGCATGATCGAGTACGTGACCAGCCTCAAGCGCTGAAGCCGGGATGCGATTTCTTTGCATGGTTTTAACAAGCCTTTAATCCGGCTGGTCCTAGCCTGTTTCCACTGTACCCAGCCCTCCTCAGTGGGTCCGGTGATCGGGAATTTTTAAGGCCCTGGCGGTTTCCGTCGGGGCCTTGTTTTTGCGTGAGTATTGTTGACTTGGAGGGCTGGGGTTAGAGTGCGAAAGATCACATGGAGGCGGTAATGGTGCGGAAGCTGATATTGGTTGGCCTTATCCTGGTTCCTGTTGCCGCGCTTGCAGCCAAGCCGGACCAGAGCTTGAGGCCAGACGTGCCTTTCCAGGTGCAGCAGGCCAACGTGCGCTCGGATCTCTCTGCTGGCGAGGTGTATTCAGAGATTGCCGCGGCCGACCGCGACAAGGTGCTGGCCGCACTGGACCGTGTCTCCGCCGTGGTGGGTGAGGGCACCGTCGATGCACTGCCGCCGGAACACAAGGAGTCAGCGCTCAAGGATCAGGAAATGGTCAATGCGGTTCTGGACAAGGCGCGCAGTGACAGCCGCTTGATCTGTACACGTGAGAAGCCCATGGGTTCGAACATGCCTGTACGACAGTGCCTCACGGCTGCCCAGCGCGAACGCAATCGCCAGAACACGCTCCAGTGGCAGACGACGGGTGGTGGGCGAAACGCTACTCTGGGTAACTGACCGGTTGCTATGGGTGTATGTTCGGGCAACGGGGTCGTGGGGCGTTAACGCGACCTATGTTGTAATTCTTGGCATACACAGGCATCCAATGCCTGCTATTCCTACAAATCGAAGGTAATCGCACACGTGCGCATTCTTGTAATCGAAGACAACAGCGACATTGCCGCCAATCTTGGCGACTACCTTGAGGACCGTGGCCATACGGTCGATTTCGCCGCCGATGGCGTGACTGGCCTGCATCTGGCCGTGGTGCACGAGTTCGATGCGATCGTGCTGGATCTCAACCTGCCGGGTATGGACGGCATCGAAGTCTGCCGCAAGCTGCGCAACGATGCGCGCAAGCAGACGCCGGTACTGATGCTTACTGCGCGTGACTCGCTGGACAACAAGCTGGCCGGTTTTGATTCCGGCGCCGATGACTACCTGATCAAACCGTTCGCATTGCAGGAAGTCGAGGTGCGGCTCAACGCATTGTCGCGCCGCGGCAAGGGCGCGCATACCCGCGTGCTGGAAGTTGGGGATCTGGAATACAACCTGGATACCCTGGAAGTCCGCCGACAGGGCAAGCTACTGCAGCTCAACCCGACTGCGTTGAAGATCCTGCAGGCGCTGATGGAGGCGTCCCCTGCGGTTGTTACCCGGCAGGAGCTGGAGACCCGCGTCTGGGGCGAAGAGCTGCCGGACTCGGATTCGTTGCGCGTGCACATCCATGGCCTGCGTGCGGTGGTCGACAAGCCGTTTGAAGTGCCGATGATCCAGACCCGTCACGGCATTGGTTATCGTATCTCCGCACCCGATGCCTGAATCAGCATTACCTGAGCCTGTTCGCAAGCGGGGGCGGTACCGTCGCCGCCTGCGCAGCCGCATCATCGTCTCGTTTGTGCTGTTGGGCTTTTGCCTGACGGCACTTTTTGCGTTTGCCACGAACTGGGCGCGGATGCGCGTGGAGAACCAGCTCGTCGAAGAGGTGATGAATCGCAACATCGATGAGTATGCACGTCGTTACTACGTCGACCCGACCCGCAATCCTGATTTTCCCGTGCAGCAGATCCGCGGGTTCTTCTATCCCAAGGATAAATTCGAGCGGGTGCGCGAGGAGCGTCCGGAATGGGCGGCGCTGCCAAACGGCAACCACAACGTAAGCGGTATTGACGAGACAGGTGTGCCGTTTGCCTACAAATTAGCGGTTCGCAAGGCGGATGATGCGTGGTTCTTCCTTGCTTACGACATGACAGAGAGCATCCGTGGCGAGCAGCAGCTCAAGCGCGCGTTGTTCTTCTCGGTAGTTGTGTTCAGTCTGCTTTCCTGGGTGTTGGGATGGTGGTCTGCTTCGCGGGTGATGCGGCCGGTGTCCGACCTGGCGGCGCGCCTGCGCGCCTATCGTGGTGGCAACACGCACCCCGAGCCGCTCGCACCACGCTTTCCCGATGATGAGGTGGGGCAGCTGGCCGAGGCGCTTGATGATTATTCTGCACGCCTGACCGAGGTGGTCCAGCGCGATCGCGAGTTCAATGCTGACGTCAGCCATGAACTGCGCACACCGCTGGCGGTCATCCGCGGGGCTACCGAACTGCTGTTGGCGCGCCCCAATCTGGATGACAAAGTGCTGCAGCGCCTGCAGCGTATCCAGCGTGCAGAGCAGCAATGCAGCGATCTGATTGGCTCGCTGCTGCTGTTGTCGCGCAATGAACGTGCACAAGGCAGCAGCAACGTCGCCCGGGTTGCCGAGCAGTTGCTGGAGTCACACCGTGCCCAGCTTGGTGGCAAGCCGCTGGAGCTGGCGCTGGAAGGATCACGCGAGCTGGTGATCGACGCGCCGGAGTCGGCGCTGTCGGTGGCGTTGGGTAACCTGATCGGCAATGCCGTCAAGTACTCGCAGGAAGGCCGGGTGCTGGTGCGGGTGGGTAGCAATGCCGTGGAAGTGATCGACAACGGCCCGGGCTTGAGCGAGAAAGATGCTGCCAGCCTGTTCCAGCGCGGCTATCGCGGGACCCATGCAGGGCATTCGCAGGGCGGCGGTATCGGTCTTTCCATTGTCAGCCGACTTTGCGCGCTCTACGGCTGGCAGGTGGATATCCGTCCGGGCACGGAGCGCGGTGTGATTGCGACGCTGACATTCTCGCCAGAGCAAGCCTGATCAGTGGGATCGCGGAGATGTCGGCCCATCTTCAGCTAACGGGGCGGCGAACCGCTGGTTCGCTGCTACTCGAATGGCCTTGCGGTGTTGCAATGCTGCTCACTTCAGCATTTGAGTCACCCGGAAGCCGATGTCAGGCCGCTGGTATTGGCGTTTTGTGGGAGCGGCGTAAGCCGCGAAGCAAACACATCATCAGACGATGGTGTGTTGGTAACGCCAGTTTCGCGGCTTACGCCGCTCCCACATGCAGACAGTGGGCCGCTGCATCGACTGCTCTGGATGCTGGCAACGTGGTGGCGCCGAAGTGAACAGCATCAGCTACGCAGAGCGGTGGCTCGCTCCTCAGTTGGTTTGAGTCATCACCCTGCCGTGGCAAGCTGCCGATAGTGTGCATCCAGTGCTTCGATATGTGCCTGGAGCGCATCCGGATGTCCATCGTTGACGATCACATCATCAGCCAGGGCCAAGCGCTGCGCGCGGCTGGCCTGGGCCTGGATCATGCGCTCGGCCAGTGCGGCATCGATGTTGTCGCGACTAAGCAGGCGCGCGTGCTGTACTTCTTCAGGTGCGTCCACTACCAGAACACGTTGCAGCCAAGGGTAGGTCGCCCGCCCGCCGGCTTCAGTGAGCAGTGGAATGGCCGCAATCGCATAGGGGCTGGCGGCTGCTTCGCAGATGCCGCGTACACGGGCGCGGATGGCGGGGTGGGTGATGGCTTCAAGCGCGCGGCGTTCGTCGGGGTTGGCGAACACGCGTTGACGTAGGTAAGCCCGGTCCAGGCTGCCATCGGCCTGCAGGACCTCGCTACCAAACAGCTCGCCAATCGCCGCAAGACCTGGGCTGCCAACTGCAACAACCTCTCGCGCTGCGATATCCGCATCTGCCACGGTAATGCCCAGGGCCTCGAAACGCCGGCTGACTTCACTCTTGCCCGAAGCGATGCCGCCGGTCAGTCCAACGATGAAGCTGCTCATGCAATGACTCCAAAACGACAATGGCCCTTGAGGGGGCCATTGTCGCTTGTGCCTGCTTATTGCTGTAGCCCAGCCAGGCGCATGTATCCGCCGATCATCTGGTCGCCCCACATGAAGACCAGCCAGCCAGCGATGGCCAGATAGGGGCCGAACGGGATAGGCGTGGCGCGGTCGCGACCGCGCGTGTACAGCCAGATCGAGCCGATGATGGCGCCGACCAGCGACGACAGCAGGATGATCGGCAGGATGCCCTTGAGGCCACACCAGGCCCCCAGCGCTGCAAGCAACTTGAAGTCGCCATGGCCCATGCCTTCCTTGCCGGTAATCTGCTTGTACAGCCACCAGACTGTCCACAACGACAGGTAGCCAAGCGCGGCGCCTATCAGTGCGGGCTTGGTGGGCATGTAGAGGTTGTCCATGCTGCCGATCAGGCCCAGCCACATCAATGGAATGGTGAGCTGGTCGGGTAGCAGCTGCGTGCGCAGGTCGATGCCGGATAGCGTTACCAGGAAGCAGCTCAGAACGATCGCGCCAAAGCCCTGCCAGCCGAAGCCGAACTGCCAGACACTGGCCAGCACCATTAACGCGGTGACCAGCTCCACGATCGGGTACTGGATGGAGATGGGTGCTTGGCAATGGCGACACTTGCCGCGTTGGATCAGCCAGCTGAACAGCGGGATGTTCTCGTACCAGCTGAGCTTGTGCTTGCAGTGCGGGCAGTGCGAAGGCTCGACCACGATGCCGGGCGGTGGCGGCTCATAGATATCGGGTTGCTCGAGGATTTCGCGCGCATCGCGCTTCCACTGCCACTCCATGCGCTTGGGCAAGCGCAGGATCACCACATTGAGGAAGCTGCCGATCAGCAGTCCCAGTCCGGCCGCGGCGGGGTAGCCGAGGCCGGGATGCTGGTCGAGAAATGCCATTTGCTAATTATCCAACAACAGATGCGAGCTTGAAGATTGGCAGGTACATGCCGACGACCATGCCACCAACGACCACGCCGATGAACACCATGATCAAAGGCTCCAGCAGGCTGCTCAGGGCGTCCACCGAGTTGTTGACCTCCTGCTCGAAGTACTCGGCCACCTTGAACAGCATCGTGTCCAGGGCGCCGGCTTCTTCGCCGATGGCTGTCATCTGCACCACCATGTGCGGGAACAGGTTTACCTGCTTCATCGCCATGTTGACCGGGTAGCCGACCGATACATCGTCACGCATTCGCAGGACGGCGATTTCATATGTTTTGTTGCCGGTGGCGCCAGCAACAATGCCCAGTGCTTCCACCAGCGGTACGCCAGCCTTGAAGGTAACGGCAGTCGTGCGGGCAAAACGGGCGATGGAGCTGTTATGCATGATCTGGCCGATCACCGGCACCTTGAGGATCAAGCGATCAAGCGTGTGCTGCATCTTGGGTGAGCGCTTGTAAAGGAAGGTCGTTCCGCCAACAACAATGATCACAAGCAGCAATAGCGCCCACCACCACTTCACCATGAAGCGGGACGCCGCGACGATCATCTGGGTGAATACGGGGAGGTCGGTGCCGAAGCTCTTGAAGATGTCCTCGAACTGGGGGACAACCCACAACAACAGAACGGAGCTGACCAGAAGGGCTACAGCGATCACCATGGCGGGGTAGAACAACGCCTTCTTGATCTTGCCTTTCAGCGTCTCCAGGTTCTCCTGGTAGTTGGCGATCGTCTCCAGCACGGTTTCCAGTACGCCGGCCCCTTCGCCAGCGCGCACCAGGTTGCGATACAGCTCATCAAACTGCACCGGGTGCTTGCTGATGGCTTCGTACAGGGACGAGCCGCCCTCCAGGTCAGCCCGGATCGTGCCAACCAGTTTGGCCATCCGCGGGTTTTTGTGGCCGCTGCCGATGATCTCCAATGCGCTGACAATGGGTACGCCGGACTTCATCATCGTCGCCATCTGGCGACTGAAGAACGCAATGTCCTTCGCCTTGACGGGTTTTCCGGCGGCCCCGAACAGCGGCTTGGGCTTGGGTTTGACCACGGTTGGGGTGATGCCCAGACGACGCAGCTCGGCCTTAAGCAGGTTCGCGTTCTTGGCGTCCTGTTCGCCCTTCATCTTCACGCCGCGCTTGTCTGTTCCCTCCCAGACGAACGGCAACATCTGGCTGGTGTTACGTCCAGCCGGCTCTTTATTGATCGCGTTGCGGGTAACGGCCATTTTTTCTCCCCGTCCGGCCATCCCCAGGCCAGACAACATCGGCATGGTAGCTCGTCAAACGGCTGTAGGCACAGTCTGGGGCAAGCTTTTTTTGGGGGGGGGCACATTGCAGTCCGCCGCCAAATGTTGAGCTGGCATCGACTGGTATCCCGGAGGGCGATTGTTCCCTCCGTGGATATGAAGTGGTGCTCCTTTTCCTGGGTCTGCTGCGGCACGGCCACTTCGAGCGAAGGGCCGGGACCCGGTTTGGCAGGTAGGGTTGTGCAATTGCGTCACAAAGTGACGCAGCGGGTCACCTTGTGGTGCCGTTCCTGAATCGCGGTCGCGGGGCTTCCTTTCTTCGGCGATGCTGCCATCATTGTCCATGGGGAGCAGGGGGCTGTTGGAAGGTTGGCACGCAATCTGCTTTGTAACCCCATGCGAGCAGGCATCTGTCTGCAACCATGTTCACAATCCAAACCTCTAGGGGATGTACTCATGAAGAAGCAACAGGGCTTTACCCTGATCGAATTGATGATCGTGGTTGCGATCATTGCCATTCTGGCCGCCATCGCGCTGCCGGCTTACAATAACTATCGCGTGAAGTCGGCTGACGGCGCCTGCCAGGCAGAAGCCAAGGCCTACATGAACTCGGCCGTTGCTGCTGCCCAGTCCGACATGACCGTTGAGGCTCCGAAGGTCAAGGCTTGCAGTTCGCCGTCCGCTGCTCTGACCGCCGCCGATGTCAGCAATGCTTCTCCGATCACCTTTGTGCCGAAGGCTCCGGGCAAGGCTTCGACCATCTGTATGGCTGACACCGCTACCTGCGGCAAGCCGGGTGCTGCTGCGCCGTAATTGTCTGCGCTTGCAGTGATGCCGAGAGACCCCTCCGTAAAGGAGGGGTTTTTTTTGAAGAGTTGCCAAGCTTGGTGAACCTTGCGATTTTGTGCCAGAAGCACGGCAATCTGCTTGCTGTGAGCTTGTCATGGTGGTTGATGCGACATCATCACAATCGCGGCTGTCAGGTTACTTGTTGACTGGGGTTTCAATGCGTCTTTTTGGGGGAAGAGGCTATGTCTAGATCCGTGAAAGGTTTCACCTTGATCGAGCTGATGATCGTCGTGGCGATCATCGCGATCTTGGCTGCAATCGCGTTGCCGGCATACAACCAGTATCGGATCAAGTCGGCCGAGGGTGCGTGCCAGATGGAAATGAAGAATTATGCAAACTTTGCGCTGGCGGCGCTATACAACGAGCTACCTCCCAGCGCGCCGCCGCAAAGTGCCTGCTCTGCTGCTGATACTGCCACCAACATGACTACGCCGATCATTGGCACCCCGAAAGGTCCTGGCAGCCGGCAGACCCGTTGTGATATGCAGACGGCCAACTGCGAGATCATTCGCTAGTTGCCAATGTGTTCGATTGGGTGATTCGTCCGGAGCCGCTGGCTTCGGGCGTTGAGTTGCAATTGCTTTCAAAGAGCATTGGTCCGGCATGCGGGTGGCTATCGGTGTACGCTGTCCAATCCTTATCTGCGGGTTCAGGCTGCCTGTGCGCTTTTTCAACACCATGACCCCGCGCCGTTTCATTCTCCTGGGCTTGATCTGCGGTTTGCTGGCGGGGCTGCTGTTCGTGCCGGGATTAAGTGGCAGTTTCATCCTAGATGATGGTTCCAACATCGTCGACAACCCTGGGGTGCATCTTCAGGAGCTGAGTATCCCTGCAATTCAAGGCGTGATTCTCAGTCCGCAGCCCGGTGGTCTAAGCCGGATTATGCCGACGCTTACATTTGCATTGGATTACTGGCGCGGCGGCGGTGAGCCCGGGGCGTTCAAGGCCACCAACATCATCATTCATGTGGTGACGGTTTGTGGATTGGCCTTGTTCCTGCACCTGCTCTTGCTGGCGGCGGGAGCGCACGACAGTGTTGCCAGGCTTGTTGCATTGCTGGTTGCCCTGGCATGGGCTGTTCATCCACTCCAAGTGTCGTCCGTGTTGTATGTGGTGCAGCGTATGCAGACGCTCGCAACACTGTTTCTGGTGCTAGCGATGTGGTGTTATCTGCGCGGCAGGTTGGCACAAGTACAAGGGGAATCAGGGCGCCGGAGTTTTCTGGTCAGCTTTATGCTGTGGCTGTTGGCACTGGGGTGCAAGGAAGATGCGGTTCTTTTGCCCGTCTATTGCTTGCTGATGGAGCTGACGGTGATGCAGTTCCGGTCGGCCAGCCCTGTTTTTTCACGTCGACTGCGGAACTGTTACCTGATGGCGGCCGCAGCGGGGTTGCTTTTCTATGCGCTTGTAGTCGTGCCGCACTATTGGGAATGGGGTAACTACCCGGGGCGGGACTTTTCCAGCTACGAGCGTTTGTTGACCCAGGCGCGCATCCTGGTGATGCACCTCGGGCAGATTGTAGTTCCGCTGCCGGCCAGCATGCCGTTCTACTACGACTGGGTTGTCCCATCACAGGGGGTGTTGCAGCCGGTGACAACCTTGCCATCAGTACTTTTGATTGTTGCTCTGTTGGGTGCAGCTTGGGGGTTACGTTTGCGGCGGCCGTTGTTCGCATTCGGTATTCTGCTTTTCTTCGCCAGCCACTTCGTTACCAGCAATGTCTTGAATCTGGAGCTGGCATTCGAGCACAGGAACCACCTCGGCCTAGTTGGTGTCGTGCTCGCGATGGCTGACATGCTGATGGCTTTGGCGCGGCGCCTGCGGATCACTCCAGCGGTTGAGCTGGGTCTCTGCGGCTTACTGCTTGCGTTGATGGCTAGTGCTACCGCGATGCGTGCCCATGACTGGGGTAGCAGGCTAGGTTTGGCGTTGGCCAGCAGCGAGTTGGCGCCCCATTCGGCGCGTGCATGGAATAGCCTCTGCCTGACCTACTATGCGATGGGTGGTGGCAAGCTGACGGATAACCCAAGGCTGGACGATGCGATCGATGCATGCGGTAAGGGAGCGGAAGCGGCTCCTTATTCGCTGACAAGCTTCACGAATCTGGTTGTTTTCAAGAGCGCGCGCGGCGACATTGGAGGGCAGGACTGGTCGAACTACTTGGAGCGCTTGCGCTCAGTGAGCATGGGGCCGGAAAATCGACAGTCGCTGTGGATTATTGTCAATAACGTACGCGCCGGGGTGCGTTTGGACGAAGATGGGCTCTTTGAGGCCCTGAACATCTTTCAGAAGCGGTTGCCATTGGGAAGTGGAGAGTTGACCGCGCTTGGTTATTTCGTACTTGGCCATACTGGGCAGCCGGATCGGGCTCTCAGCTATTTCCTGCTCGCGATGCAGGTGGCTGCACCTTCCGATCTGCTTGCTGCTGAGACCATCGTGGAGATGAGGCTTCAAGGGCGGGACGACTGGGCTGATAAGCTTGAGGATGTTTTGCGGCAGCGTGCGGTTAATATGCACTCGCTTGCTACGGAAGGTCGGTGAGGCGACGGGGGGCGCAGCCCCGCCGCTTGTGTCTGAGCGGATGTCTTGACGAGTGTTTCATGCGGTCTGTGTTGTCTGCCCAATAGCCGCGGGTTGCGCGGATTGCTAGTCCAGCCGGGAGGCAGCGGTTCCAGTATGTTGAAGGGAGTGATGGTCAAGTTGTTTGAAGGGGCTGGTGTGCTGCGGCGAGGGCTGCACCAGGGTCCTGAGCGCGGATCAGTTTTACGTTCAGTGCTAGCGACAACGTTGATCAGGCTTGCGAGCATTTTTCTGTCTTTTGTGGCAAGCCTGGTGATGGCAAGGGTCTTGGGAGTGGCGGATTACGGCATCTACTCATATGTGATGGCGATAGCCGCACTGCTTGGAGTGGCTGTGGCGCTTGGCTTTCCGCAGTATCTGGTGAGAGAAGCGTCCGCTCGGCCTGAATGGGTGCTTGGGCTGTGGCGCTGGGCGGATCGCGGAGTGATGCTTGCCGGCGTTGGGGGGGCGGCTCTGATGTTGTTGCTGGCATGGCGCGAGGATAGTGCGCGTCGTGGAATGGCTCTTGCGCTGGCAGCAGTGATACCGATGCTGACTGCTTTGTCTGAAGTCAGACGGGGTCTGCTTCAGGCCAGCGGCTTGGTCGTTCGCAGTCAGGCTGCGTTGCTGCTTATCGCGCCTCTATTTATGTTGACTGGTGTCTGTTGGCTTTGGCAGGTTGGCAGCGTGGTTGATGTTTGGCAGGTGATGTTACTGGGTGTGGCTGCCTGTGCAGTATCATTGGTGGTTACTAGTGTCCTGTTGCGGAGATCAGTGCGTGGGACAGAGCCGGTAGATATTGGCGACTCACGTGTTTTGAAAGTGGCGACGTCCATACGCTTCATGTGGCTTGGAGCGTTGTACATGTTGCTCAGCCGCACGGATCTTATAATGCTTGGGTTGCTGTCGAATGATGAGGACGCAGGCGTCTACGCGGTTGCTTCGCGGGCGGCTGATCTGGTTCCATTGTTATTGATGGCGGCGAACATTGTGATGGCGCCCCGTATCGCCAGCCTTTACCGTGACGGGGAATTGAGTCGTTTGCAGGAATTCCTGACTTCGATGATGAGGGTGGTTGTGTTGTGCTCGCTGCCACTTGCGTTGTTTCTGTTCATTGGCGCCAATTGGCTGCTGCGTTTCTTTTATGGCGACGCTTACTTGGACGGGGTTCCGGTGCTGAGGTTGTTGGTGGTCGCGCAGTTCGTCCTTGTGCTCGGGGGGCCATTGGGAACTATGTTGGAGATGACTGGCAATGAAAAATCTAGCTTGGCGGTCATGACCTGGGTTGTGCTGCTCAACGTGGTCTCTAACGCTGTGCTGATCCCTCCGCTCGGAGCAAGTGGGGCTGCTTTTGCTACATGCATAAGTGTGGTGCTTGGGCGGCTGTTGCTTTTGCGCAAGGTGCGGGCGCTACTTTCGGTGCGCGTCACGGCGCTGGGTTTTTAAGTGATGGCTGTCGAGGCAGTTCTTATCCGAGGGCACGTCTGCGAAGGTCGAGGTCTGGCAAGCGGCCACCTCGCCAAATACCTTGAGCAAATCCATTGCATGCTATCGGCGCAACCCCGGCCAGGCTCCTTGAACATCATCATGGAACGCCCTATCAAACTTTCCAGCCTGGCTGGTACGTGGTTGGATAGGAATGAAGGGCGAATGGTATGGAAGGCGCGAATCAATGGGTACGACGTGTTGTTGTATCGTTGGCTGGATTGTCCGCTATCAGTGGTTGAGGTCATCAGTGATTTACATCTACGTACTGCCTTGAATCTCAACGAGTCTGCTACGGTGACATTGGATATAGCCTCCGATAGCCTTGATGATATCGAGATGCGCGAGAGGATTGGGTGGCTGTTCCTCTGGTGGGGGCGATCCAAACTGTACTACCGTGGGAACTATCATGACTGGACTGTGTCGCTGCAGAGATATTTTGATGGAAAGCTGGGTGCTTGGGGGGTGATGAAGGTGATGATCAAGAGAGTGATTAATTTATTTTCGCGCGGGATTGGGCGGCTCTACGCCAAGCCCAACGCGGATCAGTTCGGCTCCTTTGTCCGGAAGGTTACAGGCGAAGGCCCAGTTGGGCGGCTTGATCGTTTGCTCAACCTTCTCGCTTATACCAAGACTTCGGGGAGCCCATACTCTGCCCAGCAGTACCCGGCTGGTTATCACACGTTGACCTTGGGGGATGTTGTGGTAGCTGGTCAGCGGCTACCCGCGGCGCGGCTCGATTTGTTGCCATTATCATTGAGCGGTATGACGGTGCTCGATATTGGATGCAATCAAGGTGGCATGCTTTTCGAGGCACAACAGCGCGGCATCAATTGGGGGGTTGGTGTCGACTATGATCCACGGATGGTGAATGCGGCTAGCAAGGCGGCTCAATACCGCAGTGTCACCAACTTGGATTTCTTCGTCTTTGACTTGGAGAAGGAGCAGCTGTCCCTGCTGGCCGATTTTCTTCCCGAGGCGAAGGTCGATTTGGTTTTTTTGCTCTCGGTATGTATGTGGATCAAGAACTGGCGGGAAGTGATCGAGTTCTGTTCACGGTTCGCGCCTTATATGCTTTTCGAAAGCAATGGTAGTGACCAGCAGCAGGATGGGCAGTTTGATTGCCTGAAGAAGAACTTTAAAACGGTTACCACTCTGCAGGATACGTCCGAAGATGACAGTGGGCAGAAGAAGCGAAGGCTCTATTTCTGCGCACAGTGATTTAGCGTTTGCATTTATTCTATTCGTGTCAATCCAAGTTTGCGGTGTAGTGTTCTTAGTAGAATTTTTGAAAAGAGTCGATGCAAAATGGTAACGATTCCATCCTGGTATATTCTTGATAGTTCGGTTGCTGGCGCGGATCGCGCTCGTTCCCTTTCGATGTTGCTGTCGGATAGGTCAAGTGGGTGGGCAATGCGTTTGATGTAGTAGAAACTGGTCCAGGCGTGGAAGTATCGTCCCCAGTTGTCGGAAAGGTGCAGAGACTTGCGTTGCGACGTGAGTATTCTCTGTGCTGACGGTCTGGTGACGCAGTAGCAGCAGGCACGTGTAAAGAATTTCTTGGCTATACTTGGGATTTGATAGACGCTGGCAATCTGGGTGGATCGGCCATAGTTGTATATTTGGCCTCTCAATCCCTCCTGTCCGCCGCAGAGTAGGAAAGTATCGCTTGGAAGCTGCTTTATCGCGTTGGCTATCGCTGCGATATCGCTGTCATCTCCAATGGCGTCATCCTCCAGAATCAAGGCGTAGGGGGCTCCGGACGCAAGAAAGGCCTCAAGAGCCTTGGTATGGCTGATTGCACACCCCAATTCAGGTGTCGTGAGATTGTCATCGAAATTGCGGATGTCATAGATTTGCGAAAGCACGTTCCGGTTCGTGAGGCGGATTCCTTCTATATGCTCGAAATCCTCATAGCTGCAAGCAAAGCGCTTGCGCATCTGCTCGCGCCGATGCTGATCTTCTGCGAGTGAGATGAGATAGACCTTCATGACCTGCGATTCCATCTTCTAAGCGGCGCCTCGGTGCGCGTGCGTGAATTCATCGATTCTTGGCGAGTTGCCTGTTTTATTGACTGAAGTTATATTTCGATATCACTCGCGCGTAGATGTCAATGTAGGCATCCAGGCTGTGCTTATTGAACCGTTGTAGAATCTGCTCACGGCGACACTTCATTTGCTCTAGTGTGGGCGGGCTCTGCGAACGTAGATTTCTGGCTGCGTTCGCCAAAGACGCTACATCATCAACTGGCACAAGCGTTCCGGCGCCGGCCATTGCGACTTCGGTTAGGGCGCTGGTGTTGAAGCCCAGGAATGGCTTGCCGCAAACCGCCGCCTCCAGAGCGGTATAGCCGAAACCCTCGTAGCGTGAGAGTGAAACAACGGCGTCGCAACGCTGGAACTCGCCGACCAGTTGTTGATCGGTGACCCTACCCAACGGGTACAGGTTCGGTAGGGATCGGCAATTCGGTGGTGATCCCGTGCACCTGATCTGAAAGTCGGAGCCCAAGGATTTGGCGAACGTCGGGAGAAGGTCGGCGCCTTTGCGCCGGGAGTGGCATCCTGCCATGAAGAGGATAAATGGCTGGTTGTGCGCCGATGGCGCCAGTTCAGGGAGGCAGAAAGTCTCTTCCTCGATCCAGTTTTCTATAACCGAGACGTCGGCGCGTTCGGAGAAACTCTTCAACGTTTTTTTTACGTAGTTTGAGACGGTGGTCACCGCATCGGCACGCAATATGGCGCGGCGCTCTCTGGGGAGGATAACAAGTCGATGGTAGGCGGCTTGCGAACGAGAGCGGAAAGGGTCGTATGCTGCGTCGTGTACTAGATGATGGACGGTTGCGACGACTGGTAGTGCTTTGGGCCAGAACCGTTGGGGTAGCCAGCTGTTGATATGGCTCACGTTCGCCCATGCTGGTGGTTGAGCGATAGCTGTAAGCATAGGGAAGTATTCCGAGTGCAAGGGAAACCAGGTAATTTCGGTACGAATTCCTCTGGAGTTTAGTCCGTTGCACAAACGCAGGGTGAAGGTGTCAGAGCCTGTGCCGGTACGAATCGTTGGTAGCCACACCGCTGGAGTTGAGGTGGTACTCATGGTTGTCGCTTGTAAAAGGGCGGGCGCTGATGAAGCGTGGTTGAGTTCGATGGAGGCTTACTTTCTATTTGGATCTTTCGAGGCCTTCGAGGATATCGCCGTACCTGTGTGCTATGTTTTCCCAGTCGAAATCTCTCATTATTTGCTTGTGCCACTCAGGCTTGGTGTGCGTGAGGGAGGGGGGGCGCTGCAGGGCGGCCAGTAGAGCGATGGAAAGGGCGTCGATGCTGTCATTTGCGGCAAAATTGATTGGTGCTGTTGCCGGTAGAGCAACTTGCAGGGCAATGTTTGGGGCTGAGGCCACTGGGCAGCCGCAACCCAGCGCTTCTATTGCCACCAAGCCAAGGCCTTCAGGGGCGGCATCACTTCCTGACGGGCAAATCAAGGCGGCGGCTGCCCGGAGCATTGTTGCGATTTCTGTTGAGCCCCTTCGGCCGTGGAAACGTATTTTTGACTGAATCCCGAGCTGGGCGGCTATTCGTTCAAATCCTACCCGTGCGGGCCCATCGCCGACGACATCGAGTGTCAGTTCCGGGACTATCTGCAGTGCTTTGGAGAATGCGAGTAGGGCGTGATCTGGTCGCTTGGAATCAATGAGTCTGCCGACATAAATGACTCTTGAGGACCGGGGAATATGTGCGTCTGCGTGAAACGTGCGTGCCAGATCCACTCCCATCGGCAGTATTTTTACGCTTTGGATTCCTTCGGCCAGAAGGGTATCTCTTACACGGGCACCTACTGCGGTTATCGCATTCGCGTCTTTCGCGATAAGTCGTCTTAGACGCTGCCAGCAGAAGCCTCGCAAGCCCAGTACATCAGTGCCATGTGCGGTAATGCAGTAAGGGACGTTGCCGTGGGTAAGTGCTGCAACCAGTGCGCCTGGAACCAGCCAGTGAGCGTGGATGATGTCAGCGCCATGCCTACGCCTGAATCCCCAAACCTGCCACATCCAGGCAATTAGGTAGCTTGGGAGCAGTAACATTTTCCATGGTCTTGCCTTGATGTTAGCGACCAGACCTCCGCCGTACACCAGTGTCTGCAATGCCGATGGCGCGTAGCGGTAGCGAAAAACCTTGACGCCATCCATGTCTTCAATTGCTTTCGCGCCGGGGGCCATTGAGGTTGATACCACCACCTCAAATCGATCGGTCAGGCGAGATGCCAGTTGATGCACGAACGATGGCTCGGCATCTCCCCGCCACCGCGGATAAGTTGATGTCAGTACCAGTAGGCGAGGTTTGATCCTGCTCTCAGTCATTGCGGCGATAGGTCAGATTGGTGATCTGCTCTGAAATGAGCCCAATCATGAAGATGATTACTGCGGCGCTGAATAGCAGCGCGCTCATGTTCGTAAAACGATGCTCTACGGCGAAGGTATATGCGTAATAGCCGAGGCCGATAAAGAAGAAGGTCATGGCTACCGGCGCAAACAACTTGAGCGGCGAATAAAGCGTTGCGATCTTGAAAATGATCAGCAGGAACCGGATGCCATCCTTGATCGGGCGAATATGGCTGCCATTGCCCATCCGCTTGGCGACTGGAATCGGCACATAGGCAACAGGGTAGGCGCTGCGGAAGAATGCCATGGTGCTGGTGGTCGGGTAGCTGAAGCCATTGGGCAGCAGGTGCAGGAACTCGCGGAACCGGTCGGCTCTTACCGCGCGAAAACCCGAGGTCAGGTCGAGGATCTTGTGGCCTGTCATGTGACTGGCAAGCTTGTTATAGAACGCGTTGGCCAAACCGCGGTGGCGGTTGGCCTGGCCGGTGCTGTCGCGGGCGCCCACCACCATGTCGTAGCCGTCGTCCAGCTTTGCCAGCAATTGCTGGATATGCTCAGCACGGTGTTGGCCGTCCGCGTCCATGAATACCAGGATTCTGCCGCGTGCGGCGCGTGCGCCACGTTTGATGGCGGCACCATTGCCCATCGAGTAAGGGCTACTGAGTACGTTGGCCCCCAGTTCTGCCGCGATGCTGGCAGTAGCGTCGGTCGAGCCATCATTCACCACGATGATCTCCGCCGCTGGATACGCCGCTCGCAAGTCAGGCAAGGTGCGTTTCAGCCCCTCGGCCTCGTTCTTGGCAGGCAGGATGATGCTCAGTTCTTGCACGATTGTTTACCGGTAGTTCTCCCCGCGGCCATAGTAGCCGGGTTCGTGCCGCGTGGTGTGGCTTCGGCTGGGGTTGGGGCATGGGTAGTGCGTACAATTGGCTTGTTGGTCCGCTCTGGCGTGGGTTTGGCGCTGCGGGTCGGTTTGATAAGGGTGACCGCCCTGGGAGAGGCAATGCAGGTTCTGGTTTGTGGTGGGGCGGGATACATTGGCAGCCATATGGCTCGCTTGCTGGCTGAGCAGGGGATCACGGTGGTGGTGCTGGATGACCTGTCCACCGGGCATCAGCAGGCCGTGCAATGGGGTGAGTTGATCCAGGCCGATCTGCTGGACCAGGCTGCAGTGGACCAAGCCTTTGAAGGGCGCCGGTTTGAGGCGGTGTTCCATTTCGCCGCTCGTTCGCTGGTGGGCGAGTCGATAGCACAGCCGTATGGCTACTATCGCAGCAACGTGGTCGGGACATTGAACCTGCTCGATGCCATGCGGCGGCATGATGTGCGGAAATTCATTTTTTCCTCCAGTGCGGCGGTGTATGGCCGGCCGCTGGCTGGGCTGATCGACGAAGATCACCCGCGACAGCCGATCAACCCTTATGGCAGCAGCAAGCTTATGGTGGAGCAGGTGCTCACCGACGCCGCCCATGCTTACGGCCTGCGCTCGGTTGCGTTGCGTTACTTCAACGCGGCCGGTGCGGCGCGCGATGCGCGGATTGGCGAATCGCACGCCTGCGAAACCCATCTGGTTCCCAATGTGCTGCGCTCGGTGCTGGGGACGGTACCGCCGTTGATGGTATTTGGCGATGACTACGAAACCATCGATGGCACCTGCGTGCGTGATTACGTCCATGTGGAGGATCTCGCTCAGGCACACCTGACGGCGTTGCAGTTCCTTAGCTCGGCCGAAGGGGCACATGTCTTCAACCTGGGCAACGGGCAAGGTTTTTCTGTGCGACAGGTGATTGATGCGGCAGCTGCCGTCGTGGGCCGGGCGGTGCCGTACACGGTGGCCGCACGGCGTGCAGGGGATCCGGAGGTGCTCGTGGCTTCCAGCCGGAAGGCCAGTGATGTGCTGGGTTGGCAGCCGCGCTACACGGATCTGGCCGAGATCATTGAATCGGCTTGGCGCTGGCATCGGACCCAGCCGTGGTGAGCTGCTGACCGGGTGACTTCCTCGGCAGGCTTCGCTCCGATGACGTGTATTGGCTGGGGATGCGTGCATGAACGGCGGCTCTGGGTACAATTGACCCGTTACCGTCCGGCCAGGGGAAACCATGAATACTGCTGTCACCGCCAACTTGGTTGGCATCACCGGCATCGCCCGTCGTCTGGTCCAGGACGGGGCGCTGGAAGAATCGGTGGCTCGCACCGCCATGGCCCAGGCGGGTGAGGCCAAGGTGCCGTTGGCGCAGTGGCTGGCTGACAAGAAGCTGGTGAGTGCCTCGCATATGGCCGCTGCCAATGCGATGGAGTTCGGTATGCCGTTGCTGGACGTGTCGGTGTTCGATCCCAACCAGAATGCGATCAAGCTGGTCAGCGAGGAATTGCTGCGCAAGCATCATGTGTTGCCGCTGTTCAAGCGTGGCGGCAAGCTCTTCATCGGCACCAGCAACCCGACCCAGCAGCTGGATGAGATCAAGTTCCAGACCAACCTGGTGGTCGAGCCTATTCTGGTCGATGAGGAGCAGATCCGACGTACCTTGGGTCTTTGGTTGGCCAGCAACGAGTCGCTGGGAGAAGGTCTTGGTGGCGACGATGAAGGCATGGGCGACCTGGATATCGCTGCCGGCGATGAGGACATGGGGGGCGGTGGCGACACCGGAGTCGATGCCAAGGGTGATGACACTCCGGTCGTCAAATTCGTCAACAAGGCCCTGGTGGACGCGATCCGCAAGGGGGCCTCGGATATTCACTTCGAGCCCTATGAAGATGACTACCGGGTACGTTTTCGTATCGATGGCCTGCTCAAGACCGTAGCCAAGGCACCGGTCAAGTTGAACCAGCGCATCGCCGCGCGTCTGAAGGTGATGTCGCAGTTGGACATCGCCGAGAAACGCGTGCCGCAGGACGGGCGCATCAAGCTCAATCTGTCCAAGACCAAGCAGATCGACTTCCGTGTAAGTACCTTGCCGACCTTGTTCGGTGAGAAGATCGTGCTGCGTATCCTCGACGGCAGCGCTGCCAAGCTCGGTATCGACAAGCTGGGTTACGAGCCGGATCAGCAGAAGCTGTTTCTGGATGCCATCCACAAGCCTTACGGCATGGTGCTGGTCACCGGCCCCACCGGTTCGGGTAAGACGGTGTCGCTGTATACCGCGTTGGGCATCCTCAACGACGACACCCGCAATATCTCCACCGCCGAGGATCCGGTTGAAATCCGCCTGCCTGGCGTGAACCAGGTGCAGCAGAACAACAAGCGCGGCATGACCTTTGCGGCGGCGCTGCGTTCGTTCCTGCGACAGGATCCGGACATCATCATGGTCGGCGAAATCCGTGACCTTGAGACCGCCGAAATCGCGATCAAGGCCGCACAGACCGGCCACATGGTGCTGTCCACGCTGCATACCAACGATGCGCCGCAGACCATCGCGCGCCTGATGAACATGGGCATCGCGCCCTACAACATCACCTCGTCGGTGACCTTGGTGATCGCCCAGCGTCTGGCGCGGCGCCTGTGCAGCAACTGCAAGCGTCCGCAGCAGTTGCCGGAGAACGCGCTGCTGGCCGAAGGCTTTACCGCCGAGCAGATCGCCAAGGGTATAAATCTCCATGAGCCGGTCGGCTGCGAGGAGTGCACCGAAGGCTACAAGGGCCGTACCGGTATCTACCAGGTGATGCCGATGACCGACGACATTGCGGCGATCGTTCTGCAGGGCGGCAATGCGATGGATATTGCTGAAGCTGCGCAGAAGATCGGCGTCAATGACCTGCGGCAATCGGCATTGGTGAAGGCGGCGCAGGGCATTACCAGCCTGGCCGAGATCAACCGCGTCACCAAGGACTAAGCCCTGCATTGCCGAGCCATGCTCGGCAATGTTTGGCATTTGTAGTGCCGAGCCATGCTCGGCAGAGGCGTTGCCAGTGATGCTCTTGCCGAGCATGGCTCGGCTCTACCTGGCTTTCAGGGGCTTGCTTATTCCATGCCCAGCTTTTTCAGCTTGTAGCGCAGGGCGCGGAAGGTGATGCCGAGTTGGGCTGCGGTCTTGGTCTTGTTCCAGCGGTTTTCTTCCAGGGCCTTCTGGATCACCGTGCGCTCCATCTGCTCGATGTAGGAGGGCAGGGCAGCGCTGGCCGGGTCGATGTCGACAACGGCTTCCTGGGGGACGGCAGCAGGTGCCGGGGGCTCGCTGCTGGGAAGGCGTGGCGTGGCGCTTTGCGACTGTGGCAAGCGCAGGTCGCTGGCATCGATGCAGTCGCTGTCGGCCAGGGCCAGCGAGCGCTCAAGGATATTCTCCAGTTCGCGGACATTACCCGGGAAGGAGTAGGCATCCAATGCTTCCAGTGCCGACGCCGCCAGTCGCGGTGGTTTTTGCCCCTGTGCCAGCGCCAGGCGATTCAGGATGGTGCTCGCGAGCTGCGGCAGGTCACCGCGGCGTTCGCGCAGCGGTGGCACCCGCAATTCAATGACGTTGATGCGGTAGTACAGGTCGTGGCGGAAGCGCCCGTCCTGCACCAGGGTGCCCAGGTCTTTGTGGGTGGCTGAGAGGATGCGCACGTCCACGGTGACTTCAGTGGCGGCGCCTACCGGGCGTACCGATTTTTCCTGGATTGCGCGCAGCAGCTTGACTTGCATCTGCAGGGGCAGCTCGGCGACTTCATCCAGGAACAAGGTGCCGCCACTGGCTGCCTGGAACAGGCCGGGCTTGTCGGCGTGGGCGCCGGTGAAGCTGCCCTTGCGATGGCCGAAGAACTCGCTCTCCATCAGTTCGCTGGGGATGGCGCCGCAGTTGACCGGGATGAACGGGCCGGCTGCGCGCGCGCCCTGGTCGTGGATGGTACGGGCGACCAGTTCCTTGCCGACGCCTGATTCGCCCAGGATGTAGACCGGTGCCTGACTGCGTGCGACTTTGCTGATGGTCGCGCGCAACTCATCCATTGCCGGCGAGCTGCCGAGCAGGCGGGTGGCGTTTTCCGGCGGTGGCGGGGTGCTGGGACGGGCTTCGTTGTTCAACTCGATGGCATGCCGGACCAGGCCGCGCAGCACATTGATGTCCACCGGCTTGCTGACGAAATCGAAAGCGCCGGCTTTCAGGGCTTCCACCGCCAGGTCCATGCTGCCAAAGGCAGTGATCATCGCCACGGGAGTGGAGGGATGGTCGCGGTTGATCTCGGTGACCAGCTCGATGCCATTGCCGTCGGGCAGGCGCATGTCGGTCAGGCACAGGTCGAAATGGTTGCTGGCCAGCAGTTCCCGGGCTTCGGCGAGGTTGGCGGCGGTACTGATCCGTAAGCCCATCCGGCCAAGGGTAAGGACCAGCAGCTCACGGATGTCGCGTTCGTCATCGACGATCAGGGCGCTATGTGTTGCGTTCATGAATGGAACGATAGCCGAGGTGGAGGTATGTCTACAAACGATTGCATCCAGAAACCGCTCATTGGCGCTCGCCGCGGGTGAATGCGGTTTTCGGGATGCTCAGGGTCAGCCGGAAGCAGGCTCCGCCAGCGGGAATCGACACATAGTCCAACTGGGCCTGATTGGCCCGGCAAAGCTCGCGGGCGATGTACAGGCCCAGTCCGGTGCCATGTTCGGAGGTGGTGTAGAACGGCCGGAACAGCTGGCTGGCGATGGCATCAGGAATGCCCGGACCGCGGTCCATGATGTCGATGACCGCGTTGCGTTCGGCCGAGGCGACACGGATGCGGATACGTGCCGCTTCATCGGCGATCCGGCCATATTTGAGGGCGTTGTGGACCAGGGCCGTCAGTACCTGGTGCAGGTGCCGGGGGTCGATCATCGCTATCACCGATGGCTCGCGGATCACCGCTTCCAGACTGTCGTTTTCAAGTGACAGGGTCTGCCGGTACTCGATCACGAAGCGGCGGACGAAGGCGGCCAGGTCCAGATTCTCGGGATTTGCCCGTTCGCGTCGGGCCAGCGCCAGCACGCTCTCGACGATGCCATTGGTGCGCTGGCATTGCTGGTGGATGATCTGGAGCAGGCGCCGGTCGGCCTCGCCTATGTCCTCGGACTCCTCCAACAGCTGGGTGGCATAGTTGATGGCCGCCAGCGGGTTGCGTATCTCATGGGCAAGACTGGCGGAGAAACGGCCCAAGGTCGAGAGGGTCAGTGATTCGGCCCGGCGTGAGACCACCGTAGTGTCGTCGAGGAAGATCAGCGACATGTCGCTGTCGGCCAGCAGGCGCGCAAAGCGCGGCAGCACTTCGGCCTGCTCGGGGGCGAGCTGTAGCGGTTGTTCGTCTTCATGCCAGCCATTGCGCCAGCGCTGCAGGCGCCGCGCCAATTCAGGCGAAGCAATGCTCAGCGCGACACGCTCGGTGGCCAGCGCGCCCTCCATGTCACCGAGCAGGGCGGTCGCCGCCTCGTTGGCCAGGGTGATCTGGCCACTGGTGTCCACCACCAGCACGCCGGTACGCATGCGGCGGATGATCAGCTCGTTCACTTCGAACAGGTTGGCTACTTCTGCGCCACGTTGATCCGCCAACTGCTGGGTGCGGCGGGTGCGGCTGCCGATCTGGTAGGCGATGAAGGCCAGTGCAAGATAGCTGGTGACGAACATCGCCAGCTCGGCCAGCGTACGCAGGTTGTCGCTGCCTTCGAAAGCCTGCCACACATACTCGGTGACGCTGGCGGCAGCGGCCAGCAGCGCCAGCAGCATGGCGCGTGACAACGGCAGCAGGAGGGCGGCCGCGGCGATGTTGAACAGCAGCGACATCGAGATGCCGGCACTGGCGCCGGGCAGGGCATGGCTCAGCAGGGTGGCTGCGGTGATGTCGACCAGCAGGCTGCCGAACACGATCGGTTGCAACCAGCGCTCGTTGCGGCCCCAGGCCAGTAGTGCGAGGGCTACCAGCAGATAGAGGATGGTGACGGTTTCGGCCAACCGCAGCTGGTGCGCCTCACCTGCGAACGGGGTCAGCGGGCTGAAGACCAGCGCGGCCAGCAGGGTGGCGATCAGCACCCGGTACAGGGCGAAGAAATACAGCTCGCGACGCGGTATCGATTCGATGCGGTCTATGAGCGAGGTGCTGGGGGCCAAGCCGGAACTCCTATCCAAGCGTTAACCCACCAAGTATAGGTGCGCACGGGCTGCTGCACGACACGCGCGCGGCGCCCCCTATTCAGAGGCAAGTTGCTGAAAAATCGCCAGAAAACATGCCGGACTTGGCCATTTGTACAGACTTCTTTGCGCCCCGGCGCTGGCTCGGCCACAATAGTGGGCCCGCCGCAGTCCTTGCCGGCGCCCCCAAGCCGGGGCCCGAGGAGATGCGTGCGGTCGTTCCTATTCCCACGGTGACGCATGAATTTCCACGAGTACCAGTCAAAACAACTGCTTGCCGAATACGGCATCCCGGTCCCGGCCGGCAAGGTCGCTGCGACCCCGGACGAGGCTGTAGCTGCTGCCCAGTCGCTGGGCCAGGGCCCCTGGATGGTCAAGGCTCAGATCCACGCTGGCGGCCGCGGCAAGGCTGGCGGCGTCAAGTTCTGCAAGACCACCGACGACGTCAAGGCCGCTGCGGCCAAGATGCTCGGCACCAAGATGGCCACCTACCAGACCGCAGGCGTCGAGCTGCCGGTCAACCTGGTGCTGGTGACCACCGCCGGTGAGATCGTCAAGGAGCTGTACCTGTCGGTGCTGGTTGACCGTGGCACCAAGACCATCACCTACATCGCTTCTTCGGAAGGCGGCGTGGAGATCGAGCAGGTTGCTGCCGAGACCCCGGAACTGATCCACTCGCTCAACGTCGATTTCGTTGAAGGCGTGCAGGGCTACCACGGCCGTGATTTCGGCTTCAAGCTGGGCCTGACCGCCAAGCAGGCTGGCCAGTTCGCCAGCATCATGGTCAACCTGTACCGCCTGTTCAACGAAAAGGACCTGGCGCTGGTTGAAATCAACCCGCTGGCCATCCTGGACGACGGCAACCTGTACGCGCTGGACGGCAAGTTCGACAGCGACGACAACGCCGCGTTCCGCCAGAAGGCGCTGGTCGCCATGCGCGACAAGACCCAGGAAGACCCGACCGAAGTGATCGCTTCGGAGCTGGACATCAACTACGTCACCATGGACGGCAACATCGGCTGCATGGTCAACGGCGCAGGCCTGGCCATGGCCACCATGGACGTCATCAAGCTCAACGGCGGCGAGCCGGCGAACTTCCTGGACGTGGGCGGCGGTGCCAACAAGCAGCGCGTCATTGAAGCCTTCAAGCTGATCCTGTCCTCGGACAAGGTCGAAGGCATCTTCGTCAACATCTTCGGCGGCATCGTCCGTTGCGACATGATTGCCGAAGGCATCATCGCCGCCGTGAAGGAAGTTGGCGTCAAGGTTCCGGTGGTGGTGCGCCTAGAAGGCACCAACGTGGAAGAAGGCAAGCAGCTGCTGCGTGACAGCGGCATGGCCATCATCCCGGCTGACAACATCAACGATGGCGCCAAGAAGATCGTTGAAGCTGTCAAGAACGCCGCCTGATCCGACACCGAAGGAAATCCAATGTCAGTTTTGATCAACAAGAACACCAAGGTGATCGTGCAGGGCTTTACCGGCCAGCAGGGCACCTTCCACGCCACTCAGATGATCGAGTACGGCACCCAGGTTGTCGGCGGCGTGACCCCGGGCAAGGGCGGCACCACCCACATCGACCTGCCGGTGTTCAACACCGTGGCCGATGCCGTGCAGAGCACCGGCGCCAATGCCTCGGTCATCTACGTGCCGCCGCCGTACGCGGCTGACGCGATCCTGGAAGCCGCTGCTGCCGGCATCAAGGTCATCGTCTGCATCACCGAAGGCATCCCGGTGCTGGACATGCTGCGCGTCAAGAACGTGCTGACCCGTTCGCATCCGGACACCGTGCTGATCGGGCCGAACTGCCCCGGCGTGATCACCCCGGGCGAGTGCAAGATCGGCATCATGCCGGGCCACATCCACATGCCGGGCAAGATCGGCATCGTGTCGCGTTCGGGCACCCTGACCTATGAAGCGGTCAAGCAGACCACGGAAGTGGGCTTGGGCCAGTCGACCTGCATCGGTATCGGCGGCGACCCGATCAACGGCCTGAACTTCGTTGACTGCCTGAAGCTGTTCAACGAAGACCCGCAGACCGAAGGCATCATCATGGTTGGCGAAATCGGCGGCGACGCTGAAGAAGCCGGTGCGGAGTACATCAAGAACCACGTGAAGAAGCCGGTTGTCGGCTTCATCGCTGGTGCATCGGCTCCGGCCGGCAAGCGCATGGGCCACGCTGGTGCGATCGCATCGGGCGGCAAGGGCACGGCTGAGGGCAAGTTCGCAGCGATGGAAGCTGCTGGCGTTGTCACCGTCCGTTCGCCGGGCGACCTGGGCGCTGCCATCGCGAAGCTGGTCAAGTAAGACTGCGCTTCAGTGATTTGAGAAAGGCCACCTTCGGGTGGCCTTTCTTATTTCTGGGGGGCGGGGGTAAAAGCCAAGAACAAAAGCAACATCTAAGAGCCTGCCCTCACCCCTACCCCTCTCCCGCAGGCGGGAGAGGGGCCAGCCCAAGCCACACCCACAGCCAAAGCCAGAGCCCAAGCCAGAGCCCAAGCCAAAGCCAAAGCCTAAGCCTAAGCCTAAGCCACAGCCACAGCCACAGCCACAGCCGGGGCCAGGGCCAGGGCTGAATTCCAAGTCGACGTTAGACCACTGACTAAAGCTCATCTTTTGCACTGGCTGTAGCTTTGGCTTTGGCTTTGGCTTTGGCTGTGGCTTGGGCTTGGGCTCTGGCTCTGGTTCTAGCTCCGGCAGTTGCTTTCCCCTCTCCCGCCTGCGGGAGAGGGGTAGGGGTGAGGGGAAGCTCTGGCTTTTTGCCGTGAGCCTCTCCCATCGTTATCTGCCCGCTCGAAGGCAGCGCCCCAAAAGCCCAAAATCGTTACATCCAAAAGCGCGCTTTCCCTGATTTCAGCCGCCGCCTTGCCAGGTAATCGTCTCTTTGCAAAGGAGGCAACCATGCGTAAAGGCAGCAAAACCAACAGCGCCCGAGCCCTGCGCCGGCGTATGACCGATGCCGAGCACCGTATCTGGTATTTCCTCAGGGGCCGCCACCTGGTCGGCTTCAAATTCCGGCGGCAACACCCCATCGGGCCTTATGTCGTGGATTTCGTCTGCCTGGAGCAAAAACTGGTCATCGAACTCGACGGCGGCCAACACGCATCCGACCCCAACGACCCCCATCGCGACGCCTTCCTGCAACGCAACGGCTACCGCGTGCTGCGCTTCTGGAATAATGAGGCCCTGAGCCATACCGCCGCGGTCTGCGAAAGCATCCTGCGGGCGGCATCGGTAACACCAAGCCCCCGCAGGGTGCGGGGCCAAGCAGAAGGTTGTTGATATGTCCGAATCGCTACGCATCGCCCTGGCCCAGTTCGATTTCCCGGTCGGGGACGTGGACGGCAACGCCAGCCGCATCATCGAACTGATGCAGGAGGCGCGTGACGAATACGGTGCCGATGTGGTGCTGTTCCCGGAACTTGCCATCAGCGGCTATCCGCCGGAAGACCTGCTGATGCGCCCCGGCTTCCTGACCAGCTGCGAGCAGGCTTTGGCGCGGGTTGCCGCCGAAGTGCAGGGCATCGTCGCCGTGGTTGGTTGGCCGCAGACTGCCGGTACGGTGGTCTACAACGCCGCCAGCTTGCTGCGTGATGGTGCCGTCGCCACTACTTACCGCAAGCGTGAGCTGCCCAACTACGCCGTGTTCGACGAACGACGCTACTTCGACGTGGATCCGGACGGTGGCAACTGCGTGTTCGAGGTCAATGGCGTGAAGCTGGGTCTTGTGATCTGTGAAGACCTGTGGTTCGCCGAACCGCTGGCCGCCACTGTCAATGCGGGCGCCGAACTGGTGCTGGTGCCCAATGCCTCGCCATATGAACGTGGCAAGCACGCCCAGCGCGATGCGCTGCTGGCCGAGCGCAGCCGTGAGAGCGGCGCGGCCATCGCGTACGTCAACACTGTTGGCGGCCAGGATGCGGTGGTGTTTGATGGCGCTTCGGTCGTGGCCGATGGCGATGGCACCGTGCATCCGGCTGCCGTGGCGTTCACTGAAGAAATGCTGGTGGTCGAGTACAACGTCGCTGGGCGCAATTTCATGCCGCTGCGCTGGATCGATGATGGCGATGAAAGCATGGATGCATTGGCCTGGCGGGCGGTTACCCGCGGCATCCAGGACTATTGCGGCAAGAACGGTTTCAGCAAGATATGGCTGGGGCTGTCAGGGGGCATCGACTCTGCGCTGGTACTGGCGATGGCGGTCGATGCGCTTGGCGCCGACAACGTCACCGCAGTCAGCATGCCGTCGCGCTATACCGCTGACCTGTCCAATGATCTGGCGGTGGAGCAATGCCGTGCGCTCGGTGTGAAGCTGGAGACGGTGCCGATCGAGCTGGCGTTCCAGGGCTTGATGCAGTCGTTGTCGGCCATGTTCGAAGGGCAGGCGGCCGATGTCACCGAGGAAAACCTGCAGTCGCGCAGCCGGGGCGTGATTCTGATGGCGCTGAGCAACAAGTTCGGCGGCCTGGTGCTCACGACTGGCAACAAGAGCGAGTACGCGGTGGGTTACGCCACCATCTACGGCGACATGTGCGGCGGCTATGCGCCGCTGAAGGACTTGTACAAGACGGAGGTCTACGGTCTGTCCAAGTGGCGCAATACGGTGGGTGGCGCGCCGGTGATTCCGCCGGCGGTGATAAGCCGCGCACCCTCGGCCGAGCTGCGGGAGAACCAGACTGACCAGGACTCACTGCCGGCCTACGATGTACTGGATGGCATCCTGTACCGCTTCATTGATCAGGAACAGTCGCGCGAGGACATTGTTGCTGCCGGTTATGCGCCGGACGTCGTGGACCGGGTGCTGAAACTGGTGCGGATCAGCGAATGGAAGCGCCATCAGGCTGCACCGGGACCGAAGGTGTCGCGGCGTGCTTTTGGCCGCGAGCGCCGCTATCCCATCACCAATGGCTATCGCGGCTGATCGTCTGGCCGCCGGCAGGTGTAAACGGAAGGGGCCAACAGGCCCCTTCCGTCTGTTTCGCATTGGGGCTGTGACCTCCCTGGCCGCGTTGAGTGCGCGCTTTCCTCGGTGCGGATGTGGTGGTCCATGTCAGTTTGGGTTGGATGGCGCCTGACGTGTGGCAATCCAGCAATCTCTTCACGAAACAACGTCGGTTTTGGACAAATTCTCAACATGTTGGGGATGCAGGATGGAGCCACAAGAAAACACTGGTTCATCTCTCTCTCCTTGCCACTGCCCTGTCAGTGGCATTTTTTATGCGCGTGTGCGCCGCACATGGCGCGTTTGAGGCCGGCTGACACGGCATGACAAGAATCACCGTGCCTGCTGCCACGCAGCGAAAAACAGCGGCGAAATTCGATCGTTAATTTTCCGTCAGGCCGATGCGATTGGTGTCATCCAGCGCAGCGTCCCAGTAACGGTTCTGAGCGATCAGGACGTGTCCTTCTTCATCTGGAACACGCTAACAATGAAAAAGAATAAGTTGAACTCCGGCCTGCGCCGGGGCGCCCTGGTTGTTGCCATTGGCCTGTCCATCAGCGGAACAACGCTGGCGCAGGAAACTCAAGCGAACGGCAACGCCACCACGTTGGACCGCATCGAGATCACCGGTTCGCGCATCAAGCGTGCAGACGTGGAAGGTGCATTGCCGATTACCGTGATCGGTCGCGAAGACATCGAAGTAAGCGGAAAGGCCACCGTGGCCGACATCCTGCAGAGCTCCAGTTTCAACTCCTTTGGTTCGTTCGTGCCGAGCTCTGGCAGCTCGGCGCAATCGTTTGCTGGCCTGAGCCTGCGCGGGCTGGGCGAAGGTCGTACCCTGATCCTGATCGACGGTCGCCGCGCAGCGGTATCGCCGTTGACCGGTGAAGGGCAGGACCTGAGTTCGATTCCGGCGGCAGCAGTGGAGCGCATCGAAGTGCTGACCGACGGCGCATCGGCGATCTACGGCGCCGACGCCATTGGTGGCGTGGTCAATGTGATCACCCGCAAGAACTACGAAGGGTTCCAGGTCAGCGCTGGCATCACTGACAACAAGTATGGTGGCGATGCGTCGGAAGGCTCGGTGCTGTTTGGTGCCGCAGGTGAGCGCGGCTCGGTGATGGGTGGTATCTCCTACACCAACCAGAAGATCAGCTTCGTGCGCGATTACCCCTGGTCGGATACCGTGGCCGGCTCCTCGTATTCCAACAATTACCTCAATGTGCTGACTGCCGCCGATGGCAGCACCATTCCCGGTTCCAACCTCTACACCAAGAACAGCTCGGTGGTGCCGGGGGGTTGCTCGGGCACCAATTTCTACGAGAGCACCAGCAGCACTGGCCGCACCAGCTGCCTGTACAACTATGTCGGCGACATGGCTGATACCGCCAGCATCAAGAACAAGAACCTGTTCCTGCGCAGCGAATACAGCATCGACGATGTCTGGACCGTCAACGCCGATATCTACGTCAACCGGAAGAACAGCGACAGCGTCTACGCGCCGGTGCCGGAAAGCATCTTCGTCAGCGCCGACAGCCCGAACAACACCACCGGCCAGGATGCTTACATCAAGCACCGCTTCGCCGCCTTGGGTAATCGCTTCACCTATACCGACGAGAACAGCCATGACGTCAACCTCAGTCTGCATGGCCAGCTGACTGACAGCACCGCGGTTGATTTCGGCGTGCGCAGCAATGAGTCGCGCGCAACCATCACCGGCTACAACTACGTGAACATCCCGGTGGCGGAGAAATATTTCGAATCGGGTGAGTACAACGTTTTTGATCCGTACTCCAACTCGGCTGCGGTGCTGGATGCCATCGCCACCACCATCAACCGCAATACCTACTACAAGCAGCAGGAGGTCAATGCGCAGTTGACCACGGATCTGTTCGAGTTGCCCGGCGGCGTGTCGGCACTGGCGGTCGGCGGCGAGTACAGCAAGCACGACTACTCGGACATCTACGACCAGCAGTCTGCCGCCGGCAATGTTGGTGGTTCCTCGGGCAACTCGGCCTGGGGTGATCGCACACTGAGTTCGGTCTATGCTGAGTGGAGCCTGCCGATCTTCAACAACTTCTCGGCGGACGTGGCGCTGCGTTACGACCATTATTCCGACTTTGGTGACGCTACCTCCCCCAAGCTGTCGCTGCGCTACCAGCCGTTGCATAACCTGACCTTCCGTACCTCCTACGGTGAAGGCTTCCGCGCGCCCACCTTGCAGGCGCTGAACCAGCAGACCGCCTTCTCTGCCGATACGGTGACCGATGAAGCCACGGCGCTGGCTTACGGTCTGGCGGCTTCAAGCTCCATCCAGATCAACGGCTACCATGTCGCCAACCCGGACCTGAAGGCCGAGACCTCCAAGCAGTTCAGCTTTGGCGTGGTGTATGACCCGTTCTCCTGGGCCAACATCACCGTGGACTACTGGAACACCAAGATCGAGAACCAGATCAAGTGGTATTCCGCGCAGACGGTGATCAACCGTACCGAGCTGGGCCAGTTCCTGCCGGACAACCTGTCGGTGGTGCGCAATACCGACGGTTCGATCCAGTCGGTATATGCCGGCTACGGCAATGAAGGCCTGGTCAAGACCGATGGTGTGGACCTCAACATCCGCACCCAGTTCGACTTCGACAACTGGGGCAAGCTGACTTCATCGTTGCAGGGTTCCTGGACACACAGCTACAAGGTCGACAGCCGCTACGGCTCGGACGAATACGTGGGCACCAGCGGTTATCCGGAATGGCGTGCCAACCTCAATACCCGCTGGGAGCGCGGCGATTGGAGTGTGGCCTGGACCATGAACATGATCGGCTACGAGCCGGGTTACTACGTGGACTACTACCAGGGCGATTACAGCTGCTCGGAGTTGAAGTCCGAGGGTTACGTGAAGCGTTGTGGTGGGGCCTACATCACCCATGACCTGCAGTTCGCGTACAACACCCCGTGGAAGGCGAGCATCTCGCTGGGCGTGCGCAACCTGACCAACAAGGCGCCGGTGTACGACGTGGCGTACTCGCCGACCAACTTCAACAACTATCTGTACAACGGCTACGGCCGGCAGTTGTATATGCGTTACACGCAGAGCTTCTGAGTTTGAGTTGGTTTGAGTGATGTGAGCGGCCCCGGCGACGGGGCCGCTTTCTGTTTTGGCGCACTGCCAGTGCGCGCATTGCTAGCCCCTCTCCCGCAAGCGGGGTGAGAGGAGCAGCTTGCGAACCACTGGTTCGCTGCTCCTTGAACGACCTTGCGCCAGCGCAAGGGCCGGGGCGCGGAGCGGGGGGGGAGGGCTGGGCGAAGCCGGGATGGTGAACCTGGGCAACGACTGCCGGAGTTCCAAGGCACAAAGCACAAAGCACAAAGCACAAAGCTCCCCCCATCCGCCCTTCGGGCACCTTCCCCCGCAAGCGGGAGAAGAAGGCCACAGCCCAAGCCACAGGCCACAGCCCAAGCCACAGGCCACAGCCCAAGCCACAGGCCACAGCCCAAGCCACAGGCCACAGCCCAAGCCACAGGCCACAGCCCAAGCCAAAGCCAAAGGCCGAAGCCAAAGGCCGAAGCCAAAGGCCGAAGCCAAAGCCAAAGCCAAAGCCAAAGCCAAAGGCCCCAGCTTCCTGTTGCCGAATCGCAGAAACACGAAAGGGGCCCCAAGGCCCCTTCCTGATCACCACATTAGCGCAGCAGCTTACTTGCCGCGGTTCATCGTGGCGTTGCTCTGGCCGGTGGCCACCGAGCGCTCACCCGCGAACGGATTCAGCTTGCGGATCATCCACGGGTACTTCGGCCAGTTGCCAGCCAGCCACGGGTGCTCCGGCTGGTTCAGCTGCAGCACGCGACGGGCGTCGTCGGCCAGGGTCTTGTTGCCGAGGTTGGTGTAGGCCTCGCCGAGCAGCGCGACGGCGTCGTACTGGAAGGCGCTCTGCGGGTAGGTCTCCAGCAGGTAGTTGGCGCGGCCAACCACCGACACCCAGGCGCCGCGACGGGCGTAGTACAGCGCATCGTCCAGCTCATGCTGGGCGAACACGTCGCGCAGTTCGATCATGCGCTGGCGTGCATCGGCGGCATAGCGGCTGTTCGGGTAGCGCTCGGTGACGATGTTGAAATCGGCATAGGCTTGGCGCGGGGTCGACAGATCGCGGCGGCTCGGGTCCAGCGACCATACGCGGCGCAGGAAAACCGTATCGCGGTTGCCGTTGGCAAGACCGCGCAGGTAGTACAGGTACGCGATGTTGCGGTGGGTCGGGTAGGTACGGATGAAGCGGTCGATGCTCGACACGGCGTCATCGTTCTTGCCGGCCTTGTACTGGGCATAGGCGCTTTCGATCATCGCCTGCTCGGTGTACGGGCCGTAAGGGTACTGTGCAATCAAGCGCTTGAAGCTGGTTTCGGCGCCGGACCAATTGCCGCCCTCCATCAGCTTGTGGCTCTTTTCAAACAGTTGTTCGACCGGCGCGCCTTCGTCGGCGTCCTTCTTGGCGCCGCGGTGGCAACCAGTGGCGACGAAGACCAAAACCAGCAGCAGGGCGGTGAGGCGGACGGGCGCGGACAGCAGCGAAGAGCGTCGGATCATGGGTTCAGGGCAGGACGCGGCAGGAATACGAAGGGGCGATGATAGCCTAGTGGCCTGTCCTGCGACTGACTGTTGTCGCCTGGACCCCATAATTTCGTCTTTAGCCGGTCTTTGCCCATGTCCGAGAACATCTCTTCCAGCCCGCGCCACGCGCAGGTTCCCGATTCCGCCGCCGGTCGTCGCTTCGACGCGGTCCTGGCCGAATTGTTCCCCGAATTCTCCCGTTCGCGCCTGACCGAATGGATCAAATCCGGCGCAGTTCTGCTTGATGGCGAGCCCGTGCGCCCGCGCGACCCGGTCCGCGGCGGGGAGATCGCCACCCTGAATGCGGTGCTGGAGGTCGAAGTCCATGCGCTGCCGGAGGACATCCCCTTGTCGGTCCTGTACGAGGACGAACACGTGTTCGTGATCGACAAGCCGGCCGGCCTGGTGGTCCACCCCGGCGCCGGCAACCCCAGCGGCACCCTGCTCAACGCGCTGCTGTTCCGGGACCCGGACATCGCCAAGGTGCCGCGCGCCGGCGTGGTCCACCGCCTCGACAAGGACACCAGCGGCGTCATGGTGGTGGCCCGTACCGTGCAGGCGCAGACCGCGCTGGTTGAGCAGCTGTCCGCGCGTGAAGTGCATCGCCAGTATCTGGCGGTGGTGGTCGGCGCATTGGTCTCTGGCGGCACCGCTGATGCCCCGATCGACCGCCATGCGCGCGACCGCCTGAAGATGGGCGTGCGCGAGGACGGCAAGGAAGCGGTGACCCATTACCGCCTGCGCGAACGCTTCCGCGCCCATACCGCGCTGGAATGCCGCCTGGAAACCGGCCGTACCCACCAGATCCGCGTGCACATGGCGCACCTGAAGCACGCCATCGTCGGTGATCCGCTGTACGGCGGCTCGCTGAAGCTGCCCAAGGGCGCCACCGACGAGCTGGTCGCGGCACTGCGCGGCTTCAAGCGCCAGGCCCTGCACGCCGAGACGCTGGAATTCCAGCATCCGATCACCGGCGAGACCATCAGCAACACCGCGCCGGTGCCGGCCGATCTGCTGGCGCTGATGAAGGCGCTGCGTGAGGACTCCAAGGCTTTCGCCGAGCGCGAGCGAGGCCGCTGGTAATGGCGGAGGCGAGCCCGCTGTGGCTGGCCGACTGGCCTGCGCCCCCAGGGGTGCGGGCCTTCACCACGATGCGCCATGGCGCCGGCGGCTCGCAGCCCCCGTTTGACAGTTTCAACCTGGGTAACCGGACCGCCGCCGATGGCGACGATCCGGCCCAGGTGCAGCGCAACCGCGATGAACTGCATCAACTGGCGAAGCTGCCGTCGGCGGCGCACTGGTTGCGCCAGGTGCACAGCAGCGTGGCGCTGCGTTTCGACGCACCACCACAGGCGCAGGGGCTGGACGCCGAGCCAACCGCCGATGCCTCGGTGACCTCGGTGCCTGGCGTGGTGCTGGCCATCCTCACCGCTGACTGCCTGCCGGTGGTGTTCGCGGCCCGCGACGGCAGCGAAGTGGCGGCTGCCCATGCCGGCTGGGGTGGGTTGGCGCGCGGCATGCTGGAGAACACGCTGGCCGCGATGCACACGCCTGCCGAGGCGCTGGTAGCGTGGATAGGCCCTGCGGCCGGTCCAGCCCTGTACGAGGTCGGCGTGGACGTGCGCGAGGCCTTCCTGGCGCATTCCAGCGCCGCTGAGAGCCACTTCGCAGCGACCCGGCCCGGCCACTGGAAGGTGGACCTGCCTGGGCTTGCGCGACAGCGGTTGGTGGCTGCAGGCATGCAGCCGGCGGCAATCCACGGCGGCGACCTGTGCACCATGGCCGACCCGCAGCGCTGGTTCTCGCACCGTCGCGACCAACGCAGCGGCCGTATCGCCACCCTGGTGTGGATTGAGCCTTGACCAGGCCGCTGTTCGCACAGGTGCTGGGTCCGGCGTTTGAACGTTTGGCCCCGCAGGTGCGTGCATTGCACTCGGTCGCCGCGCGCCAGCGCTGGAGCGGGCAGGGCGAAGTGCTGCGCGGCAGCCATTGGCTGGTAGCGCCCTGCGCCTGGTTGGCGCGGCTGCCGCCAACCTCCAGCGTGCCGGTGACGGTGGAGTTCGTGGTTGATGCCAGCGGAGAACGCTGGAACCGCCGATTCGGCCCCGCGCGCATGGCTTCGCGCTTGTGGCAGCGCGATGGGCAGCTGTTCGAGCAGCTTGGCGCGGTGCGCTTCCGTTTCGGATTGCGCGAGGAGGCTGGCCAGATCCTGTGGCGGGCCGAGCGTGTCTGGGCCTTCGGTGTGTTGCCGTTGCCGACGCGCTGGTTCGCGCAGGTGCATTGCCGCGAGCGTGAGCAGGCTGGGCGCTATGAATTCCTGGTGGATGTGTCGATGCCGCTGATCGGGCGGCTGATCCGTTACGAAGGCTGGTTGTTACCGGAGGGCGCGCATGGCTGAGCCGGCGGTGATCGTGTTTGATGGCGTCTGCGCGTTGTGCAGCCGCTGGGTGCGCTTCCTGCTGCGGTTCGATCGTGCCGGTCGCTACCGGTTCGCGGCGATGCAGGGCGGGCAGGGGCGTGCTTTATTGGCCGCGCATGGGCTGGACCCGGACGATCCCTTGTCGTTCCTGTTGGTCACCGAGGGTGTGGCGTATACCGACACCGACGCGATTCTGCGGGTGGTGACCGGATTGGGCGGGGCTTGGCGGCTGGCTGGGCTTGTGCGGGTCTTGCCGGCTTCTGTGCGGGACCCTGCGTATCGCTGGTTGGCGCGGAATCGGTACCGCTGGTTTGGGCGACATGAGAGCTGTTTTCTGCCGAGCGCTGAGCAGCGTGGGCGGTTTTTGGATTGAGTGGGTTTGATCAGGGGCCGCGCTAGAAGCTTCCCCTCACCCCAACCCCCGCTCCGCGCCCCGGCCCTTGCGCTGGCGCAAGGTCGTTCAAGGAGCAGCGAACCAGTGGTTCGCAAGCTGCTCCTCTCACCCCGCAGGCGGGAGAGGGGCTAGCAATGTGTCGGCTGCTAGTGCACTACGAGTGCAAGCGATGCGAGCCCCTCTCCCGTTTACGGGAGAGGGGTTGGGGTGAGGGCAGGCTCTTGCCTTCGCTCCAGCCCTAATCCCCCTCCAACGCCAACAGATAATCCCGCCGCCAGCGGTGGATGTCATGCGTACGCAGGTGCTCCATCATCGCGCGCCAGCGCTCGATCCGCTCTGCCCGCGGCATGTTGGCGGCTGTCGCTATCGCATCGGCAACACCATCCAGATCGTGCGGATTGACCAGCAGCGCCTGCTTCAATTCATCCGCCGCGCCAGCCAATAGTGACAACACCAACATGCCTGGATTCTCTGGGTCCTGCGCAGCGATGTACTCCTTGGCGACCAGGTTCATGCCGTCGCGCAACGGCGTTACCAAGCCTACTGCCGCTTGCCGATAGAACCCGGTGAGGGTGCTGTGCGCATAGTTCTGGTTGACGTAGCGCAGCGGTGTCCAATCGGCTTCGGCATGACTGCCGTTGATATGCCCGGCCAGACGTTCCAGATCGCCACGCAGTTTGCGGTACTCGTTGACGCTGCCACGGGATACCGGCGCGATCTGTAGGTAGGTCATATCGCCTTTCTGCTGTGGATAACGCTGCAGGTAACGCTCGAAACCGTGGAAGCGTTCTGGCAGGCCCTTGGAGTAATCCAGCCGGTCCACGCCGATTACCAGCTTGCGGTGCTGCAGGCTCTGCCGCAGGTCGCGCACCGGCTTGTTGCTGGCCGCGCTGCGGGCCTGCCGCGCGATGTGCTCGGTATCGATGCCGATCGGGAATGCGGAGGTACGCACGCGGCGACCGTCGGGTGCCTTGATCCAGTCGCTGTCGATCAAGGTGCCGCCGCCGAACAGGCGCACATAGGACTGGAAGCGGTCCACGTCACGGCGGGTCTGGAAGCCGAGCAGATCGTACGAATACAGCGCCGAGAACAGTGAGCGGTGGTCGGGCAGGGCCTGGATGAGGTCGGCCGAGGGAACCGGCACGTGCAGGAAGAAGCCAATCCGGCAGGCGATGCCGCGCTCACGCAGCAACGCCGCCAATGGGATCAGGTGGTAGTCGTGGATCCACACCGTGTCGTCGTCGCGCAGCAGTGGAGCCAGCGTATCGGCGAACAATCGATTGACCTTCCAGTAGCCCTCGCGCTTGCGCCGGTCGTAGTCCACCAGATCCAAGCGGAAGTGGAGCAGCGGCCACAAGGCGCGGTTGGAAAAGCCGTTGTAGTAGCTGTCCAGATCGCTCTTGGACAGGTCCATCGTCAAATAGCGGATCGGCCCATCCTGCGCTTCATGCAGGGCACCGCTGTCGACATTGACGCTGCGTCCACTCCAGCCAAACCACAAACCGCCGCGTTCGCTGAGCGCCGCCAACAGGCCGGTGGCCAGTCCGCCGGCGCGGGTCTCGCCCGGCAGTGCCACCCGATTGGACACCACGACCAATCGGCTCACGACGCCTCCTGCCAGCTGCGCGACAAGCGCATCGCGGCGATCACCAATCCCACATGCGAGTAGGTCTGCGGGAAATTGCCCCAGGCCTTGCCGTCGAAGGCGAGGTCCTCGGATAGCAGGCCCAGGTGATTGCGCTGCTGCAGCAGGATCTCGAACATCTCGCGCGCTTCATCCATGCGCCCGATCGCGGCTAGTGCATCGATGTACCAGAACGTGCAGATGGTGAAGCTGGTTTCCGGTGTGCCGAAATCGTCCGGTGCGGTGTAGCGGTACAGCGCATTGCCGTGCTTCAGATCGCGGCCGATGGCCTCGACCGTGGCGATGAAGCGCGCGTCCTTGGCATCGATGAAGCCGATGTCGGCCAAAAGCAACAAGGACGCATCCAGCCGATGACCACCAAAGGTGTCGGTGAAATGGCCAAGCTGCTCGCTCCAGCTTTCGTGCATGATCCGTGCGTGGATCTGGTTGGCCCGTTCGCGCCAGTAGACGGCGCGGCCATCGAGTTTCAAGCGGGTTGCGATCTTCGACAGCCGGTCACAGGCCGCCCAGCACATCGCGCTGGTATAGGTATGCACTTCGGTGCGGCCACGGAATTCCCACAGTCCCGCATCCGGCACGTCATGCAGGGCGAAGGCCTGCTCGCCAAGAGGCTCCAAGCGCGCGTAGGTATGCGCATCGCCCGGGTCCTGCAGGCGCTGGTCGAAGAACAACTGGGTGGAGGCCAGCACCACGCTGCCGTAGACATCGTGCTGGCGCTGCACCCATGCCAGGTTGCCGCGGCGCACCGGCCCCATGTTGCGGTAGCCGGACAGAGTCGCCACCTCTTCCTCGTCGAGCTTGGCCTCGAAGCCGATGCCGTACAGCGGCTGCAGGCTGCCGTCGGTGCTGGCCAGGTTGAAGATGTAGCCGAGGAACTGCTCCATGGTGCGGGTCGCACCGAGCCGGTTGAGCGCGCGCACCACGAAGGCGGCATCGCGCAGCCAGCAATAGCGGTAGTCCCAGTTGCGGCTGCTGCCGGGGGCTTCCGGGATGGAGGTGGTCATCGCCGCGATGATCGCGCCGCTGTCCTCGTACTGGCACAGTTTCAAGGTGATGGCGCTGCGTATCACCGCGTCCTGCCATTCCAGCGGCACCGACAGGTAACGCACCCATTCGCGCCAGTAATCGCGGGTGCGCTGCATGGCTTCCTGTACGTAGCCGCTGAGCGAGCGGTTCAGCGATTCGTCCACGCCCAGCACCAGGTGCACGCGATGATTGAGCACGAAGGGCAGGGCATCGCGGACGAAGCGCACCGGTACATCGGTAGTCAGCCGCAGCACCAGATCCGGTAGCAACCAACGGATATGGTTGCTGCCCCAGGTGGTTTCCGGTTGCCGCGCACCCCAGTCGGCCAGCGGTCGTGCGCGCACGGTGATGCGCGGATTGCCGGACAGCGGCGTGACCTGGCGGATCAGGCTGACCGGCCGGTAGAATCGATCGTTCTGGCGCCAGCGCGGGGCGAAGTCGAGGATTTCCACCGCGCCGCCATGCGTATCGCGCAGCACGGTGCGCAGGATCGCGGTATTGGTGAGGTAGGACTGCTCGCTGTCGAGAAAGTCTTCCAGCTCGATGCCGAAGTCACCGCCGGGGTGCTGGTTGGGATTGAGCAGGGCGCAGAAGGCCGGGTCGCCATCGAAGCTGGGCAGGCAGCTCCAGACCACGCGCGCCTGCTTGTCTATCAGTGCACCGAAACTGCCATTGCCAACTACGCCAAGATCGAGGGTGGCGTCTTGCATTGCATTCTCCTTGTTGCGCGAACGCCGCTGGCGCCGCTGTTTCCTCCGGGTGGGTCAGATAATGGCTGCGCGCAGCCAAGCGTGTACGGCGGTGATGTCGGGCAGTGCTGCAACGGCCACGCTTTCGTTGCGCTGGCCGACAAGTACGCCAATGCCGCCGAGCTGCTGCGCGGCGTGGAAGCCGTGCTCGTCGGTCAGGTCGTCGCCGATGAAGACCGGGCGCCGGCCTTGGAAAGGCGGGTTTTGCATCAGTTGCTGCAGGGCGCGGCCCTTGTCGTGGCCGCTGCCGACGAACTCGATGACGTGGTTACCGGGTTGCAGGCGCACGTCATGGAGCTGCGGTAGTTGTGCGTTGGCGAAAGCGATCACGGCCGCGCCAGCATCCGGCGCATTGCGCCAGTGCAGGGCCAGCGCTTGGCCCTTGTTTTCGATCATGACGCCGGGATGGGCGTGTGCCAGTTGCATCGCGCGCTGGTGCAGTGTGTGCAACCAAGCTGCGGTGTCTGTCTGGGCGAGCTCTGCATCGAGGGAAGTGAGTAATTGCGCGCCGTGCAGGCCGGCCATGGGCAGGCGCAGCGGCGCGAACATGGCCTGCAGTTGGCTGACAGGACGGCCACTGAGCAGCGCCAGCGCGCCGCCGAGACGTTGCTGCACGCTGGCCAGCAGCGTGAGCAGGGACGGGGCGGGCGCCACCTTGTCCGGGTGGTCGGCAAAGGCGAGCAGGGTGCCGTCTACGTCGAGAAACAGTGCGTCGTCATCTGCCAGCGCCGGAGGGGGCGGTCGCTGTAGGTCATCAAGCATGCGGACACTATGCCGTAGCGGTTGTTACAGGAAGGTCATTTGGGGTGAATGGGGCTTGCTCTACGTGCTTCAAGAGCGCCCTCACCCCAACCCATCTCCCGCTTGCGGGAGAGGGGCTCACATTGTTTGCGCTCGTAGTGCACTAGCCCCTCTCCCGCCTGCGGGAGAGGGGTTGGGGTGAGGGCAAGCTTCTGCTCTTCACCCAATGCAAAGCATCACTTGGTAACCGCAAACTCGATCCGACGGTTCTGCGCACGCCCTTGCTCGGTGTCGTTGCTGGCACGCGGCTTTTCCTGGCCATAGCCCTTGGCGCTGAGCGTGTCGGCAGCAACACCGAGCTCGGCCAACTTGGCAACCACCGCATCCGCGCGCTGTTGGCTCAAGGTGACGTTGGCCGCTGCATCACCGGTGTTGTCGGTGTGTCCGCCTACCTCGATCTTCGTGCCTGCAGGTGCCTGCTTCATCGCATTGGCCGCGCTGGTCAGCGTTTCCAGACTGTCGCGGGTGATGGTGGCCGAACCTGTGTCGAAGTAGATGTTCATCAGGTTCAAGGCCTTGACCAGATCATCGCCGCTGAAGCCGGCTTTGAGGCCTGACAATGCCGCTGCCGCACGATCCCACAAGCCACTGATCTCGAAGCCGCCGAACAGGCTGCGCAGCTTGTCACTGACCGTGAAACGATCGGCTTCTGCCATGCCGCTGGTATCAATGCTGAGCTTGTCGCCATCGAAACCGAACTGCAGGCCCTTGGCTTTCAATTCCGGCAACGCAGCGATCAGCTTGTCCAGCCAACCCGCTGGCAGGGTCGCCTGATCAACGGTGATGTTGCCGGCCAGATTGCCTTCGCCGAAGTTGGCTTTCAACGCATCCCACAAGCGGGTCTTGTCGGCCTCGCTGGCGAGCTGGCCACTGACCGTGATCTTGCCGTCGGTGTTGTCGAAACCGAAGCGTGGATTGGCCTGGACCACGGGGGCTGCGGGCTGTGTGCTTGCAACCGATTCGACCGGCGCTGGCGCAACCACTTCTTCTTTCTTGCAGCTGCGGAACAGCAAGAAGGCTACAAGCAGGAGAATCAGCGGGATCAACCATTTCCAGAAGCCGCCCGATGCCTTGGCGGGTACCGTGCCACCACCGCTGTAGCCAGCGGCAGGCGTGGTGGTGTCGAACCAGCGGTCGTAATCCGCTGGACGGGAACTGGGGATGCTGCCGCCGGGCGTCAATTGACCAACGATCTTGGGGAGGAGCCATGCGCCGGCCATGTTGACTGCTGCGGCCGGAATGCCGAGTTTGCTGGCAATGCCGCCGGCAAGGTTCTGGCCGAAGCCGGCGCTGAACTGGTCCGGTTGCAGGACGTTGTCGCCTGGCGTGGTACCTATCCACGACGAGAACAGGCCATCGAGACCTGCGTCGGTAAAGCGCTTCTGCAGTCCGGCGAAGCCGCCGTTGGCTGGATCGAAAATATCATCGACAAGCTGGCGCACGAGGCGCCCTGCATTGTCGCCGAGATGAAAGCGGCTGGCCGCTTCGCGAATCAACGACTCGAACATATACGCCTCCGCAAGGGATGAACCGGGCTGGAATGTGCCGGCAGGCGTAAGGAGCGCCCAGCGCTGTTAAAGCTGGATGAATTCGGGGGTTTTGGGGCTCTTTAGCTAGAAGCTTCCCCTCACCCCAACCCCTCTCCCGCTTGCGGGAGAGGGGCTCGGAACGCTTGCGCTCGTAGTGCACTAGCCCCTCTCCCGCAAGCG
>NZ_JASCOR010000210.1 GCF_029959445.1 Stenotrophomonas sp. PS02298
CGCCACACTCTTGCCAATCCCCAATCCCCAATCCCCAATCCCCAATCCCCAATCCCCAATCCCCAATCCCCAATCCCCAATCCCAGCCCTTGGGTTGTAAAGCCCGATGGGCGAGAATCACCGCCTCACTCAAGTTCCGGCCATGTACATGCCCAAGAAGATCCAGGCACGCAAATCCTCCATCCACGGCAATGGCGTGTTCGCCGTGGCCGACCTCAAGAAGGGCGAGCGCGTCATCGAGTACAAGGGCAAGCACCGTACCCATGCTGAAGTGGATGCGGATGATGCCGGCGATGTGGAATCCGGCCACACGTTCCTGTTCACCCTGAACGACGATTACGTCATCGATGCCAACTACAAGGGCAACGACGCACGCTGGATCAACCACAGCTGCGATCCCAACTGCGAGGCGATGATCGAAGAGGCAGAAGGTGATGACCGCACCGCCGACAAGGTGTTCATCGAAGCCATCCGCGATATCAAGCCGGGCGAAGAGCTGACCTACAACTACGGCATCACCCTGGCCGAGCGCCACACCCCGCGCCTGAAGAAGATCTGGGAATGCCGTTGCGGCTCGCCCAAGTGCACCGGCACGATGCTGCAGCCGAAGCGCTGAGTCTCTGGGGCGCTGCATGGATCGGCATGGTTTTGTAGGAGCGGCGTAAGCCGCGAAGCCACTGCCAGCTCAGGTGCTGCTAATGGATCGTGGCGCAGCTCCGCAGGGAAGATTCTGCTCGGTGGCTGACACCTCGCTAGCTTCGCGGCTTACGCCGCTCCTACAAACAAAGCAAAGAGGCCGCAATCGCGGCCTCTTTCGTTTCTACAGCTGTCCGGCTCAGTTGCCCAGCAAGCCCTGCGGCACGAAGCTGCCCAGGTTCTGGTTGAAGTCCACGGCGATGCGGCCGTTCTGGATGCCCACCGACTTCACCTGCAGCACGCCCATCACCTTGGCGATGGCCGGGTCGATCTTGTAGATCGGCTCGCGGCGGGCGTAGTCGGCCAGCCAGCTGTTGAGCAGGCTGCGGGTGCTTGAATCCAACTCGCCGCCACCGGCACTGGGGCGGAAGCCATCAACGGTGGGCTGGTCCAGATGGAAGCCCTGGGTCTGTGCGTCGTAGCGCAGGCCGCTGCTGATCTGTACATCGCCCACCGGCATCGACGAACCACCGGCGGCCATGGCCAGGTTGAAGCCCAGGTCCAGGCGGCTGCCCTGCGGCAAGGTCAGCCGCGGCTGGCTGACGGTCAGTGCCAGCAGGCCGCCAAGCGCCTTCTGGGTGCGCGGGAAGCTGCCGTCCAGGTACTGCTGCACGTCGGCGGCACCCACAGTCAATTGCTTGCCGTTGACCTGCGGTGCGGCATGGGCGCTGCCGGCGATGGCGATCAAGGCGATGCAGGGGAGGAGCAGGGAACGCAGGTTCATCGGGCGCACTCGGTGATGGCGGCTGGTTGGAATAGCACGATAACCGGATCGGGTGAACGGTCAATTAGCAGGCCGGATTCAATCTGGCGGACATACTGCCGGTTGATCTCCCTGTCACTGAGACCGATGGGCGGGCTGCTGCGATGTCAGCGCGCGGAGCGCTGCTTTGCGGTCCCGATGACCGGCCGGACAGCGCTCGGGCAACGATGCCGGGAACTGCCGGGTGCAAGCTTTACGGCCAGCGACTTATTCCAGCGGCTTCTGCAGCTGCTTGAGCTTGTGCAGCAACTGGCCGAGCTCCGGCTGCAGGGCACTCAACAGGCTGTCGGGCTTGCCAGCCGATTCGGCCAGTGTCTCCAGCAGGCCGGTGACAACCACGATGCCGGCGTCCTCATTGCAGGACAGTCGACGTTGGCCTTGCGCGGATTCCAGCTGGCGCATCCAGTTGTATTGGCTGCGCTGTTCGAACTCGATCGAGCAGCGGCCGCTGCACTGCTGGCCGTCAGTCTCGATCGGAGTGACGGAGATTCGGTAGCGATGCTTGCTGATGGACATGGTGGACTGCGTGGGGAAGCGGTGGGAGTGGCCACCATAGGCCGGTGCTGGCGCAGGTACGAGGCGTTGGACCATGACGCTGTGTTCCAGCGTTTTCCCGATGCCACCGGCAGAACGCTGCGGGCCATGGGAACGTTTTCCACCACACCAAAGCCCCAAAAAAAACGGGACGGCAGGGCCGTCCCGTTTCTTCGCCAAGGGGCGCGCTGATTACAGCGCAGCGTCCTTGAGCTTCTTGAGCGGACGCACCTTGAGCTTGGTGGTGGCCGGCTTGGCGGCAAACCACTGCTCTTCCTTGGTGAACGGGTTGATGCCCTTGCGCTTCGGCTTGGCAGCAACGCTCACGGTGGAGATCTTCAGCAGGCCCGGCAGGGTGAAGGAGCCAGCGCCCTTCTTGTTGACCGAGGCGGCGACGGCGCCTTCCAGGGCGGCGAACACAGCGCGCACGTCCTTGGCAGCAACCGAGGTGGCTTCAGCGATGTGGGCGACCAGACCGGACTTGGTCAGTGCTTCCTTGATCGGCTTCGGTGCGGCCGGCTTGGCGGCAGCCTTGGTTGCAGCCTTCGTGGCTACTTTCTTCACTGCCTTCTTCGGGGCAGCCTTTTTAGCGGTCTTTGCCATGATTTCCTGTTCCGTGAACGGTTGGTTGTTGGTCGTGCCGACCCCGTCGGCAAGCGAAATGTAGGGCATGAATTGCGTGACGCCAATAGGTAATCGAAGAAAAAGCCCATAAAAATTGCTTCCGGGCGTATTTGGACAACAAATCAGTGCCACAAGGCACGCAAAAACAGGGCATGGCTGCGATCAACCACGGTGTTGCCCCTGGTCTTCGGGCACGCCGTTGCGCCTGCAGCTGCACCGCACAAACTGCTAACGCGACGTGGGCTAGGCTGGTTGCGTCATCCACCACGAGGAGTTCGACCATGGGTATTTCGCGTCACGCCACCGCACGCTGGGAAGGTGATCTGAAGACTGGGCAGGGCCGCTTGAGCACGCCGCAGAGCGGCTTGATGGAGAACACGCGCTACGCCTTCAACAGCCGCTTCGGCGATGAGAAGGGCACCAACCCCGAGGAGTTGATCGCCGCCGCGCATGCCGGCTGCTTCACCATGGCGCTGTCGGCCAAGCTCAGTGAGGCTGGCTTCCCGCCGACCTCGTTGGACACCCGTGCCGATGTCGACCTGTCGATGGAGGGCGGCCCGCAGCTGTCGCAGATCCGGCTGAAGGTGAAAGCGGTGGTGCCGGGCCTGGACGAGACCCGGTTCCGCGCAATTGCCGATGACGCCAAGCAGAACTGTCCGGTATCCAAGGCACTGAGTGCGGTCCCGATCAGCCTGGATACCGAGTTTTCGGCCTGACCTGGCGCTGGCCCGGCGAGCGTTCAGCGCTGGCCGGGCCGGTTCAGGGTCGTTTCACCCGTCGCGCCTGAGCATCGCTCATCCCTTGTTCCTCATTCCTGCCGGAGTGGTTGCTGCCATGAGTCGCTCGCTTGCTGTTGCCGCTGTCCTTGTTGCCGGTGGTCTGGTCGCCTTCAATGCGTCCGCACAGCGCTACGACGACGGTCAATACCGCCCCAACGGTTCTTACGATGATGGCCAGTACCGGCCGGATCCGCGCCATGACGATGGCCGGTATCGCAGCGGGAGCAGCGACACCAATGGCCCGGTGTACGACTACGCGCGGGTGGTGCGGGTGGATCCAGTCATCGTCAACGGCGATCAGGGACGCACTGAGCGCTGCTATCAGCGCAACGATGGCGGTTATGTGGATAACAACAATGGTTATCAGGCCGGCGGTTATGGCAACAACAGCTACGGCAACAACGGCTATCGGAATGATGGCTACGACCAGCGTGGCTACGACAACGGCCAGTACCGGCAGGGCAACGAAAGCGGTCGCCAGTGGGCGACGGTGATCGGCGGCCTGGCCGGTGCGGTGCTGGGCAGCCGCATCGGTGGTGGCGATGGCCGTTACCTCGGTACTGCGGTCGGCACCATTGCCGGTGGCGCTGCCGGTCGCGCGATCTACGAAGCCAGCAACCGGCCGACCTACCAGCGCGGTGACGTGCGGGTCTGTGAGCCCAGCGGCTATGGCAGCGAGAGCGAGCGGGTGGACGGCTACGACGTCACCTACGAATACGCTGGCCGCCAATACCGCACCCATCGCGACTACCACCCGGGCGAGCAGATCCGCGTGCGCGTCGATGTAAGCGCCGACTGAGCGCAGCGGGCGTTTCTGCCCGGCTGAGGTGCAGGGCACGGTTTGTCAGGCTGGGCCGATGACGGCATAGTCCACGCATTCCGTTGCGGAGCGTGCCTGATGCGTCGTCTTGCCTGTGTTGCCCTGTTGCTTCCCTGCCTGCATGCGCTCCCGGCCGAGGCCGAGGTCAAGCTGCTGGTCGCCGATACCATCCGCACCGGTGACCCGGCGCAGCCGGTGGTCGGTGCCATCGCCTGGGAAAGTGACAGCGGCAAGGTACTGGACGTGGGCAGTGCCGATGCACTGCTGCAGTTGTATCCGCAGGCCCCGCGCATCGACGTGGGCGATGCGACCGTGGTGCCGGGCCTGATCGATGCACATGCGCACATCATGGGCCTGGGCAATACCCTGATGCAGGCCGATCTCACCGGCGCACGCAATCGCGGCGAAGTGCTGGAGCGGCTGCAGGCCTTCGAGAAGACGCTGGCGCCCGGCGAGTGGCTGCTGGGTCGCGGCTGGGACCAGAACCGTTGGGACAACACCGATTTCCCCACTGCCGCCGATCTGGATGCGGCGTTCCCGCAGCGGCCGGTTTATCTGGAGCGCATCGACGGCCATGCCGGCTGGGTCAACAGCGCCGCCATCGGTATCGCCGAGAAGGCAGGCAAGTCGCTGACCGGCGACTGGCAGCCAGAGGGCGGGCGCATTCTCCGCGATGCCGCAGGCAGGCCCAGCGGCGTGCTGGTCGATGGTGCGGCGTCGCTGGTCTATTCGCAGATTCCGGCACTGGATGACGCTTCGCGCGAAAAGCGCCTGCAGGCCGCATTGCAGGCGGCGGTCAGCAATGGTCTGACCGGTGTGCATGACATGGGCGTGTCGCGCGAGGATCTGGCGCTGATGAAGCGTCTGGCTGACCAGGGCAAGCTGCCGTTGCGCATCGACGCCTATGCCGATGGCAACAACGAAGCGCTGGAGGACCTGTGCAAGGCCGGCCTGTACGCCCATCCCGGCGGTCGCCTGCAGATGCGCGGGGTCAAGCTGTACATGGATGGCGCGTTGGGCAGCCGCGGTGCGGCCCTGCTGACCGCTTACAGTGACGACCCGCATAACCACGGCCTGCTGATGACCTCGCCGGAGGAGTTCGAAGTCGCCGTGCGCAAAGCCGATGGCTGCAAGGTGCAGGTCGCCACCCATGCGATCGGTGATCGCGGCAACCGCATCGTGCTGGATACCTACGAGAAGGTGCTGGGCACCCACAAGGACGCCGATCATCGCTGGCGCATCGAACACTCGCAGGTGGTGTCGCTGCAGGACATCCCGCGTTTCGCCAAGCTCGGCGTGATCGCCTCGATGCAGCCGACCCACGCCACCTCGGACATGGGCTGGGCCGAGCAACGGGTCGGGCCGGAACGCATCCTCGGTGCCTATGCCTGGCAGCGCTTCCTGCACAGCGGCGCGCGTCTGGCCTTGGGCTCGGATTTCCCGGTGGAGCAGGTTGACCCGCGTCTGGGCCTGTACGCAGCGGTGACCCGTCAGGACCGCGACGGCCAGCCGCCGGGTGGTTGGCAGCCGGAGCAGCGCCTGAGTGCCGCCGAAGCGCTGCGCGGCTTCACCAGCGATGCGGCATGGGCTGGCCATGACGAAGCCCAGGTCGGCAAGCTGCAGCGCGGGCTGCGTGCCGACTTCGTGGTGCTGGATCGTGACCCGTTGGAGGTTGCCGCCGACCAGCTTGATGACCTGAAGGTGCTGTCGACCTGGGTTGATGGCGAGCCGGTCTACAAGGCGGCTACGCCGGAGGGATGAAGCCCTTGCGGCTTCGGTAGTGCTTTCCCTTGAACGTGAGTTACCCGAAAACCGATGCCAAACCCTTGGCATCGGTTTTCTTCTTTTTTGTGGGAGCGGCGTAAGCCGCGAAGCTCGCTACCCGTCCGATTGCGGGGATGTTGGTGACTTCATTGTTGCCAGCTTCGCGGC